>JAGWLR010000067.1 GCA_028864885.1 Burkholderiales bacterium
TCAGGGATTCGAACCCCGGACCTGCGGATTATGATTCCGTCGCTCTAACCGGCTGAGCTAAAGCGCCATCGAGTCTTAAATTATATGACGTTTTTTTTGAGCTTCGCAAGCCCTGCTGCAAAAAAGTTAGGGTCTTGAAAAGCTCGGGGGTGTCCCCATCTCAGCGTCGCATCCCATTCACAACCCATTGGCAAGCATTCAGAAGCGAATCATGGAAAAACAAACCCATTCCTTCCAGGCCGAGGTCAAGCAACTGCTGCACCTCGTGACTCACTCGCTGTATTCGAACAAAGAAATCTTCCTGCGCGAGCTGATTTCCAATGCCTCCGATGCCTGTGACAAGCTGCGGTTCGAGGCCTTGGACAACAGCGCCTTGTACGAAGACGCTCCGAACCTGGATGTGCGCGTGTTGGTCGACAAGGCCAACCGCACCATCACCATTCGCGACAACGGGATCGGCATGAGCACCCAGGAGGCGATCGACCACCTCGGCACCATTGCCAAGAGCGGCACCAAAGAGTTCATGGGCCGACTGTCCGGCGATCAGCAAAAAGATGCCCAGCTCATCGGGCAATTCGGTGTGGGCTTCTACAGCGGCTACATCGTGGCTGACAAGATCACAGTCGAAACCCGCCGCGCTGGCCTCAAGGCCGAAGAGGGCGTACGCTGGATCAGCGAGGGCACGGGCGATTTCGAGGTCGAAGCCATCACCAAGCCCACTCGCGGCACCGACATCATCTTGCACCTGCGTGAGGGTGAAGACGAGTTCCTCACCGCATGGAAGCTGCGCAGCATCATTGGCAAGTACTCGGATCACATCTCTTTGCCCATCCTGATGCAGAAAGAAGAGTGGGACAAGGACAAGGGCGAGTACGTGCTGCGTGACGAGTGGGAAACCGTCAACAAGGCCGCTGCGCTGTGGACCCGCTCGAAGAGCGACATCACCCCCGAGCAGTACAACGAGTTCTACAAGCAGATCAGCCACGACACGCAGGATCCGCTGGCTTACACGCACAACCGTGTGGAAGGCCGCAGCGAATACACCCAATTGTTGTACGTGCCCGCCAAGGCGCCTTACGACCTGTGGAACCGCGACAAGCGCGGTGGCCTGAAGCTCTACGTCAAGCGTGTCTTCATCATGGATGAGGCCGAGGCCTTGCTGCCGAGCTACCTGCGCTTCATCAAGGGGGTGGTCGACAGCGCCGATCTGCCTTTGAATGTGTCGCGCGAGATCTTGCAAGAAAGCCGTGATGTGAAGGCCATCCGCGAAGGCTGCACCAAGCGCGTGCTGTCCATGCTGGAAGACCTGGCCAACCACGAAGACCAGGCCAAGCGCGACCAGTACGCGGCGTTCTGGGATGAGTTCGGCGCTGTGCTCAAGGAAGGCATCGGCGAAGACTTTGCCAACCGTGAGCGACTGGCCAAGTTGTTCCGGTTTGCCTCGACGCATGCCGACAAGGGCGTGTCGCTGGCCGATTACGTCAGCCGCATGAAAGAAGGCCAGGAGGCCATCTACGTCATCACCGCCGATTCATTGGCGGCCGCCAAGAACAGCCCGCAACTGGAAATCTTCAAGAAGAAGGGCATCGAGGTGCTGCTGCTGATCGACCGTGTCGACGAGTGGCTGCTGTCTCACCTCTACGAGTTCGAAGGGCATGCGCTGCAAAGCGTCGCCAAGGGTGCCGTCGATCTGGGCAAGCTGCAAGACGAGGCCGAGAAGAAGGAAGCCGAGCAGGCCGCCGAATCCTTCAAGCCTGTGCTGGATCGCCTCCAGTCGGTGCTGGCCGAGCGGGCCAAAGAGGTGCGGGTGACCACCCGTCTGGTTGACTCGCCCGCCTGCCTGGTGGTCGATGAAAGTGATGTCAGTGCGCACCTGGCCCGCCTGTTGAAGCAAGCTGGCCAAGAGGCCCCCAACGCCAAACCGATCTTGGAGGTCAACCCGAATCACGCCTTGGTCAAGAAGCTCGACACCACCGAGCGGTTTGACGATCTGGCACACATCCTGTTTGATCAGGCGGTGTTGGCCGAAGGGGGCCACCTCGAAGATCCGGCAGCTTATGTGCGCCGGGTCAATTCGATTCTGGTGACCGCTTGACCGGCGCGCTGGGTGGGGGCGTAGGCGCCTCATCCAGCGGCACCGGGGCCGAGTTGGCCGCGCTGACGTGGTCATAGCGGCTATCGAACGCGAAGAACGAGTCTTGCGTGAAGCCAGATTCGCTCCATTTGCCTTGGCGCTCGGCCCGACGTTGTTTCAACTTGCTGGCCAGTTGGTGGCCGGCACTGCTCAGTGCCTCCTGGGTAGAGGATTTGACCCGCGGCATTTCGGTCGCCGAGCCGCTCGCCTGTCCCAATGCCCAGGTGGCCAACTTGTCTGTTGACGGCCATTGCCCTGGGTGGCATCGCACATAACGAATGCGACAAGCTTCAAGCACGCCTTCCTTCAAACGCAAATTGCGCTGAGAAGAGGAGGTCTTGCCATCGTGCTCGACATCGATCGCCGAGATCACGGTGCCGTTGGGCGTGCAGATCACAAATGACACATGCAGCGGGTGCAGGCGCTCATACCAGGCGCGCGCATCGCGTTCGTCGGCCGAATGACAAAACCGCAGCAGCCCTAGTTTGGCCATGACGACATGCTGGGGCAGGGCCTGGATCAGCTCACGATACAGCGCACGCTCGTGCACGGTGAACACGGGCCGGGCGTTGAGGTTCCATTGTTCGGGCCAGGAGCGCCGCACTGACTGATCCCGCTTGCCGCGCCATTGCCAGCCCAACACGCAGCCACACGCCAGAGCCAATACCACCCATAACCCCCATACCAACGGGCTCAATGCCATGTCACTTCCTCCTGAGATGAGGAAATGTTAACGGACGCGCGGTGCCTGACCCGCTTTGGGGCGCAATTCGCCGTGATGGGGCAGTTGGCTGGTCAGCCCGCCGACAGCATCAGGCGCAGCCAGTCACTCACGTGGATCACCCGGTACTTGACCCGATAAATCACTTCGGCAGCCAAGGACTGCAGTGAGCTGTCGATGTGGGTGCCTACCGTGTCGGGGGGCAGCTTGAGCCAGGCCTCGGCATCCATGCCGTCTTTCTCGACCACGGCGCCGGATTTGGCGGCAATGCGCAGCATCGGTGCGTTTTCCGTCAGGGCATGGATCATCAAATGGCTGGCATGGCGATTGCGTGCATGCACGATGGCATGTTGAAACAATCGCAACCCCAATCCTTTGCCTCGCGCTTCGGGCAGCACCGACACGCCGAACTCCATGGCGTGTCCATGTTGCGACTCGACACCCGGCATGGCTGCCAGATGCGCCACGGCGATCAATTGCAGTTTGCGGTTGAAGATGCCAAAGACCTCATCGCGCTTGAAGTCAATCGAGGCCACGTATTTGCTCAGTTGCTCTTTGTGGATGTGGTTGCCAAAGCGCAGGTAGCGATCGTGTTCGTCCAACTGCAGCAGATGATCTAGGATGCGATGGCGGTGACGCGCATGCAAATCGCGGATAGGCACCCATCCGCTGGGCGGCGTGGGGCGCGGCCCCTCCTCTGGAAGGGGGCCGGGTTCAGTGTTCTGCAATCCGAATTTGTCTAAGTGTTCAGGTTGGTCTACGGCAGTCACGGTCATGACTCCTTTCCTGGATGAGGCGCCCCTCTGATGGAGGGATCGTCGCGACCTAGGGTAATCACTAGTATGCGGGTATATTCGGCGATTCGCAACCCAGCTTGAGTCTAGACCTTGATCTGGGCCAAGAATCCCGAAACTGCGGCTTTTGCTTGCCAGCGCGGCCTGTTGTCGTATATAGTCGTGGATTCCCGTTTTGATTGCCGGGAAAAGTGCGCCCAGATTCTAAGATTTGGGCCGCTTTCAAGTTGTTCGCGAGGCCACCAAGCTTTCCAAGAAGTGGCGCCAAGGGCAGCGGTCAATCCATTTTTAACTAGGAAATCCTCATGAAGACCTTCAGCGCCAAGCCGGCCGAAGTGAAGCACGAGTGGTATGTGATCGACGCCACCGACAAGGTGCTCGGACGAGTAGCCAGCGAAGTTGCTCTCCGTTTGCGTGGTAAGCACAAGGCCATTTACACGCCTCACGTGGACACCGGCGATTTCATCGTCATCGTCAACGCCGACAAGATCCGCGTCACTGGCACCAAGGCCAATGACAAGATGTACTACCGTCACTCTGGCTTCCCTGGCGGCATCTACGCCACGAAGTTCAAGGACATGCAAGCCAAGCACCCTGGCCGCGCCATCGAAAAGGCCGTCAAGGGCATGCTGCCCAAGGGTCCTCTGGGCTACGCCATGATCAAGAAGCTGAAGGTCTACGCTGGTAGCGAGCATCCGCACGCCGCACAGCAGCCCAAGGCCCTGGAAATCTAAGGAGCGGCCACATGATTGGTAACTGGAACTACGGCACTGGCCGTCGCAAGTCCTCGGTGGCTCGTGTCTTCATCAAGAAGGGCACTGGTCAGATCACTGTCAACGGTAAGCCTGTCGAACAATATTTCGGCCGTCAAACCTCGATCATGATCGTCAAGCAGCCTCTGGCGCTGACCAACAATGTCGAAGCCTTCGACATCAAGGTCAACGTGCACGGTGGTGGCGAATCCGGTCAAGCTGGCGCTGTGCGTCACGGCGTGACCCGCGCTCTGATCGACTACGATGCAGCGCTGAAGCCCGAACTGAGCCGCGCCGGCTTCGTGACTCGTGATGCCCGCGAAGTTGAACGTAAGAAGGTCGGTCTGCACGGCGCTCGTCGTCGTAAACAGTTCAGCAAGCGCTGATCCACCGCTTCAAGCGACAAAAAACCCGCCTTGGCTTGGCCCTGGCGGGTTTTTTCTTTGGGGATCGGGTATCAGAACGATTGCGTGTAGCGCGCGCCCAGCACCCACTGCAGCGGGGCTTGTGCATCGTTGTCCGCGTGGGTTCGCACCGACAAGGCGGTGCTCAAAATGCCACCCAAAGAGGTCAGAGGAAGGGCATAACGTGTTTCTGTGACCCATTCACGAGCGCTGGGGTGCAGGTTGACCACACGGGTGTCAAATTGCGGTGCGCCCGTTTCATCTACCGCGCTGACCACGCTGTAGCTCAGCTTGCCGGTTTGCGCACTCAAGGGGGCATTGAGTGTGATGCTCCAGCGATCGCCGGGCCGCACGAGGTCACTGTGGGTCAGGCCAACCCCGAACGCCGTGGCGCGAATGCCGGTGGACGACATCAACATGCCACTGGCCTGCAGGGCGGCGGTTTGAGTTTGAGTCCACGATCCGGCCAGCGCCCATTGAGGCGTCAGCAAATAGGCCGCGCTGACGGTCAACCCCTGGGTGTGGGTGGATTGATTCAACCCCATGGCTGCGTTCGAGTAGCCACCCAGCACGCCTTGCTCGGACAGGTCGCCGCTGGAAATATTCAGGGCGTGGCGTGCGCCTACGTGTGTGAGTTCCATCAAGGTCACCTGACCCGATGCAGCGTTGTAGCGTTTGGATTGCAGCGTGGCCACTCGGCTGGACCAGCCTTCAGCCATCGGTAAGCCCGCAGTCGCAAAGCGATGCTGGGGGGCAAAGTTGGACAAGGGATTCGACAGGATGGCGTCCAAGCCGCCCAGGCGTGCACCCCATTCGGATCCGATCAAGCCCAAGGTCAGGGCGGACAGGCCGCCATCGCCAGCGCTGAAGGATCGGCCATCTCGGGTGCGGTAAGCCACAAAGCTGCTCGACGGGGCGGTGCCGTGATTCCAGGCGTCGCCCGAGCTGTTGGCATTGATCGCGGCGCCGACCGTGCGCGACGGAGTCGCATCCCATTTCAGGCGCGTCAAGGTGGCGCCATCGGCCAGCACCTTCTCTGAAGTGTCAAGCAGGCGATCGGTGCGACCCAGGACGCTCTCGGTGGTCATCACACTGTGGGCAGACAAGGCGGCCCCTTCGGCGCTGCTGTAATTGCGTCCATAGTCATCGAACACCTGGGTCGTGACCCCGCTGAATGCCGAGGGCGTGGACACCGTGGGTTGGGTGCTGGTCACGCCAGGGGTGCTCAGGCTGATGGTGGCGTGCACACCGGTGATGGTGCGGTAGTGGAAGCTGCCGATGGGGGCAATCGCACGGTTCACGTTCAGCATGCCGTGCCCGTAGACCGCGTCGACGCCGGGCGCGCCGAGATCGTCTGCGGTGTTGAGCAAAATGGCGGCCACTTGATTGGCACGCAGATAAGGCCAGTATCCAGTCAGCAGGGCGGCAGCGCCAGACACGGCTGGGGCGGCCATGGAGGTGCCGGTCATCTGCGCATAGCCCAGGCCGTACGAGGAAATGATGCTGCTGCCGGGTGCGACGAGGTAGAACGCCGCCAGGTCTCCAGCGCGATTGGATTGGGGAATCAGCGTTTTGCTGCTGTCGACGGCGCCGACTGCCAAAAGCGTACCGTTGGCCCACGATTCTTTGGCGTAGCGTGCGGGCCAGCTGGGCGACAAGGCGCTGTCATTGCCCGCCGCAATCACGACCACGGTGTTGTTGGTGGCAGCCACATGCTGCAAACCGGTGTCTCCGGTGGGGCTGGTCGCCCCCAGGCTGAGGTTGATCACGCGCGCGCCATGCGCGATGGCGTAGTCCAGCCCGGCGGTGACGGCACTGCTGGGCGCGGTGTTGCCCGAGAACACTTTGATCGGCAGCAGGGTTGCGCCAGGAGCGACGCCGTACATGCCCGACCCATTGCCCGCTGCGCCGACGATGCCCGCGACGTGGGTACCGTGCCCATTGTTGTCGGTGATGTCAGAGCTGCCATCGGTGGCGTTGTAGCCAGCCAGGACCCGGGGGTTGTTGAGGAATTCAGGGTTGTTGATGTTCAGGCCGGTGTCCAACAAACCGACGATCACGCCTTGGCCCAAGATGCCGCGGCCGTGGATGTTGCTCATTCCGAGTTGCCGAACGGTGGTGGACCAGCTGTACTCGCCCAACGACGGGTTGAACAGGGTTTGGGCCGATGCCAACGGGCAGCTGGATGCCAGAGAGGTCAGGACGAGAAAATGGAAACGCTTCAACATGGCCACACACACACTCAAGAGACTTGTGTGGTTTTCGACAGCCAGCCGCCAAGTGTGAGGGGGTGTCCGTGGCGCAGTTCACGAATTTCAGACACGTTACAAATCGGGAAAAAGTACCGCCTTGACCATTGCGAATGGCTGTGACTTTTCTAGAATGGCGGTTTTCCCTGATGCGGAGGGTGTCAGGGGTGCAGGAAAGGAATCCAGATGATCAAAGTGGGCATAGTCGGTGGCACGGGCTACACCGGGGTCGAGTTGTTGCGTTTGTTGGCGCAGCATCCTCAGGTCAAGCTGCAGGCCATCACCTCGCGCAAGGAGGCAGGCTTGCCCGTGGCAGACATGTACCCCAGCCTGCGAGGCTACGTCGATCTGGCGTTTGTGACACCCGACGACGCCAAGCTCACCCAATGCGATGTGGTGTTTTTCGCCACCCCCCATGGCGTGGCCATGGCGCAGGCGCGTGAGTTACTGGCCGCTGGCGTCAAGGTCATCGACCTGGCGGCTGATTTCCGCCTGAAAGATGTGGCCGAGTTCGAGCAGTGGTATGGCATGCCGCACACGTGCCCGGATCTGTTGGCTGAGGCCATCTACGGTTTGCCCGAGCTCAACCGCGACGCGATTCGCAAGGCCCGTGTGATCGGCAATCCGGGTTGCTATCCGACCTCGGTGCAACTGGGCTTCGCACCCTTGCTGCGCAACAAGCTGATTGAACCCACGCACCTGATCGCCAACTGCGCATCTGGCGTCTCAGGCGCGGGGCGCAAGGCCGAAGTGCACACCTTGTTGGCTGAGGCCTCTGACAACTTCAAGGCCTATGGGGTCAAGGGGCACCGCCATGGCCCCGAGATCAATCAGCAGCTGCGTGCCATCGCCGGCGATTCATCCGTGAATTGCTTGTTCGTGCCCCACCTGCTGCCGATCATTCGCGGCATTCATTCCACCTTGTATGCTCGCCTCAATGCCGAAGGTCAGGCAACGGATCTTCAGGCACTGTTTGAATCCTTCTATGCGGGCGAGCGTTTTGTGGATGTGTTGCCCGCAGGCAGCGCACCCGAGACACGCAGCGTTCGCGCCAGCAACACCGTTCGCATTGCAGTTCACAAGCCGCAACCTGACACGGTGATGATCCTGGTTGTGGAAGACAATCTGACCAAGGGTGCAGCCGGTCAGGCAGTTCAGTGCATGAACTTGATGTGCGGCCTGGACGAGCATCTGGGCCTCACCCTGGTGCCCGTGTTGCCCTGATGCGTTGGAAACTGTTGCGTCGGCGGCTGTCGATCAGCGCGCCACGCGTGGCGATTCGCAGCCATGTGCCCTGGCCCATCCGATGGGCCGTGGTGGCACTGATGCTGGGTTTTTCCGCGGCGTTGGCCATGTGGGCTTTTGATTTGGGCCGCGACATCGCCGGTTGGAATCAAGGCGCTCGTCAGGCGCAGCAGACCATCGACAGCTTGCGTGCACAACTGGCCGATGTGCGGGCTGAGCGTGATCGGGCCCAATCGATTGCGAATTCGGCCGACAGCCTGCTCAAGGCCGAGCGCGTGACGCAAGAAAAATTGGCCGACCAGGTCAGGCAGCTCGAATCGGCTAACCAGGATCTGAAGAACGATTTGGGATTTTTTGAGCGCCTGCTGCCGACCTCCGGTGAGGGCATCTCGATCCGAGCCGTGCAGGTGGATGCGCCCATCAACGGTGTGGCGCGCTATCAGATTCTGGTCATGCAGCAGGGCGGTCGCGTTCAGCCTGAATTCAGCGGGGTTCTGGAGTTGACGGCAAATGGCCTGCAGGATGGTCGGATCTGGACCGAAACCCGTCCGCTGGCGCGGCAGCCCTTGCAGTTCAAGCAGTATCAGCGTGTCGAGGGTGGATTGACCTTGCCCCCACATGTCGAGCTGCGCCAGATTTTTGTGAGGGTACTCGACGAGCGTGGTGCATTGCGGGCTTCGCAAACGCAGCGACTTTGATCTCGCTCTTTGACAGGGCTGGATCAAACTGGCAAAGTGATGGCCTTACTTGACCTTTTTGCTAAGGATTTGTGATGTTTGGCTGGAAAAAAGCCCCGCCCATTCGGACCCTGATCGGAGAGGGAACCATTGTTGCCGGTGAAATCAATTTCACCGACGGATTGCGCATCGATGGTGAAGTGCAAGGCAACGTCCTGGCCGGTGCAGAAGGGCGCTCCTTGCTCGTCATCAGCGAAAAAGCCCGTGTTACCGGCAAGGTCAGAGCCGGTCATGTCATCATCAATGGCAGAGTGGTGGGCCCAGTGACAGCTCAGCAGTTGCTCGAGTTGCAGCCCAAGGCGCGCATTGAAGGGGATGTGCAGTATGAAGCTTTGGAAATGCATCAAGGTGCCACCATTGATGGTGAGTTGCATCCCCTGAAAGCAGACGACAAGCCGGCGCTGAAACTGGCGTCCAGCAAGAATTGATCACCACACGATTACAGATTTTGTTTCCCGGAGTTTTTCCATGACAGTTGCCGCTCAAGCCACCCCCGAAACATCGAACGATGATTTCCCGGCTCCCATCATTTTCACCGACAGCGCTGCCGGCAAAGTGGCCGAACTGGTTGCCGAAGAGGGCAACCCCGACCTCAAGCTCCGTGTCTTCGTGCAAGGTGGCGGGTGCTCGGGCTTCCAGTACGGTTTCACGTTTGACGAAATCGTCAACGACGATGACACCAAGATGGAAAAAAATGGCGTGACCTTGCTGATCGACGCCATGAGCCTGCAGTATCTGGTCGGTGCCGAGATTGACTACAAGGACGATCTGGAGGGCTCGCAGTTCGTGATTCGCAATCCCAATGCCTCAACCACCTGTGGTTGTGGATCGAGCTTCTCAGTCTGAGATTCGGCTCGGTTGAGCCTCAGCGCGCCGGATAGAGCGCGCCCAATACACGGGGGCCACGCGCCCCCGTTGCTTCTGGCACGTTGCCGGGGTGTCGGTTGACATGAGCCCAGGCCAGCCAGGCGAATGCCGCCGCCTCCACCTGCATCACAGGCATTCCCCAGTCGTCGGATGACGAGACCTGTACGCCGGGCAATTGCTCGCGGATGCGACGCATCAAATCGTGGTTCAGCGCCCCGCCACCGCACACCACGGCATCCAAGGCCTCAGGTGCGTGTTCATGGATGGCCTGCGTGATCGCGCGCGCGCTCAGCTCACACAGCGTCGCCTGAACATCTCGGGCGAGTTGTGGGTCGGCCTGGGGGCCATCCGTGTGCCCATGGCTGGCCAACCAATGGGTCAGCCACCGATCGTTGAACAGATCGCGTCCGGTGCTTTTTGGCGGGGGCAACGTGAAGTAAGGATCCTGCAGTGCATCCAGCAGCCAGTCTTCGTGGACCGAGCCTGCCGCGCCCCATCCCCCATTGGCGTCAAAAGGCTGGCCCGTGTGCAATTCGCACCAGGCATCCAGCAAGGCATTGCCGGGGCCGCAGTCAAAGCCCAGAGGCGAGGCTCCCGGGCGCAGAATGCTGACGTTCGACATGCCGCCAATGTTGATCACAACAACCGTGCGATCAGGTCGAGCAAAAACCGATTGGTGAAATGCAGGGACCAAGGGGGCGCCTTGGCCACCCGCGGCAACGTCGCGGCTGCGGAAGTCTGCCACCACGTCAATACCGGACAGTTCGGCCAATAAGGCGGGCTGGTTCAGTTGGATCGTGTATCCCAGTTCAGGTCGGTGACGAACCGTTTGGCCGTGTGCCCCAATGGCGGTGACTTCGTCGGGCAGGACGTCGCAGGCTTCACACAAGCGCTGCACCAAATGGGCATAGACCACAGCCAAGCCTTGGGCTGCCGTGGCAGCCTCATGCAACTCGTTGCTGCCTGGGGTGTTGAGGGCCAACAGTGCCTGCTTCAAGCCCGCAGGAAAGGGCAAGTAGGCGTGGCCCAGCGTGGCGCAGCCGCCTTCGTCGATGCGAGCCAGAACGCCATCGACCCCGTCCAGCGAGGTGCCAGACATCAGGCCGATGAACAGGGCACCGTCTTTATTCAAAGCGTGCGCTGGACTGAGCGCCAGCCGTGCGAAGCTCGCTGGCCGTGTTCAAGCGTGCGGTCATGGTCCCGGCCAGTTGACGGAACTGATTCATGGCCGTGGCGGTGACCTGCGTGGTCTCAGAGGCACGCGCGATGGTCAGTGGGTCGACCTGCTTGCCATTGATCTTGAATTCGAAGTGCAGGTGAGGCCCGGTGGCCCAGCCCGTGGCGCCTACCGCCCCGATTTGCTGGCCTTGTTGCACGTGCTGCCCCCGGCGAACGTCAATGCGGCTCAGGTGAGCGTACACCGTCATCCGGTTGCCAGCGTGCTGCAACTGAATCACATTGCCATAGCCGTTTTGCTGGCCAGCGAACGAAACCACACCGTCGCCCACGCTGCGAACCGGGGTGCCTGTGGGGGCACCATAGTCCACCCCCAGGTGAGCCCGCCACTTCTGCAGGATGGGGTGAAAGCGCATCGAAAAGCCCGACGTGATGCGCGAGAACGCAAGGGGCGACGCCAGGAATGCGCGGTTCTTGCTGTGGCCAGAGCCATCAAAGTAGGCGCCCTTGCGCCCGGGTTCCTGGAACCAGATGGCATCATGGGTGTTGCCCTGGTTGATGAAGCGTGCAGCCAGCACGCGACCTACCGGGGCTCCCCAGCTGATGGGCTCGCCATCGGCGGTGAGGGCTTCGTACACCACGCTGAAGGTGTCGCCCTTGCGCAGCTCGCGGCGGAAATCAATGTCACTGCTGAAGATTTCAGCGATCTGATTGGTCACCGCATCGGGCACCTTGGCGTCGTCTGCTGCCTGATACAGCGATGTTTGCACCGTGCCTGATGCCAGTTGCGGCGTCACTTGCATGGGCACTTGTTCCTGGTGCGCCTGCCACGTAGTGGTGCCGTTGGGGTTCGATACGCGCTCGATCGTCAATCGCGTGAAGTGCGTATCCGATGGGTCGCCCGATGCGGCAGGGCCACGCACCACCAAGCGCTCCAGATGGCCATCGTTGACGGTGGCCTGCACCGTCTTGCCGGCCCGACCTTGCAACAGGTTGGAAGCCACGGCATCGGTCCGCAGGAACTGCGACGCATCCGCATCGTCGACGCCCAGGCGGCGCAGCAGGCCGTCCACCGTGTCGGTCTGGCGGGTGATCTCGGTTCGGTAAAGCGTGAGGGTCTGCTCGTCGAGGTGCGACAGTTGCTGCGGCAGATCGGGCAAGGGCAGGGGCTCGGTCAGTTGTCGCACCGTGGGTGCGGCAGCCTCAGGCAAGGCTGTCAAGGGCGCGACACCGAAGGCGGTCACGGCTGTGCCAGTCATGATGGCCAGCACGGCTGCACTGACCCGACGGGGGTGACGGTGTACCGCAGACTGAACGGACTGCGCTAACTTGGAAAGCTGAGCCAGGGGGCCTGACTGCGTCTTATTGGGCAACTTGTTGGAAGTCAAAACGAAATTCCCGCTAGGCTGGGGCTGTCCCCTAGAATCGGCCCGCATCGCACCAGGCAGACGGGCAAGGCAATGGCGCCGAGTATAGCCTTCGCTGTCACCCCAGCTTTCTCATCATTTTCACCGATCGATTGATCATGTCGCATTCTGAAAAACCTCATCAAACCCAGCCAGACCATCCGATCACGGATCGCGTGCGCGAGGCGTTGGCCGTCACCCAGCGCGGTTGCGAAGAGTTGCTGCCTGAGGGTGACTGGATCAGGAAGCTGGCGCGTTCAGAAGCAACCGGCGTGCCATTGCGCATCAAGCTCGGGCTTGATCCCACCGCGCCCGACATTCACCTGGGTCACACCGTGGTGCTCAACAAACTGCGTCAACTTCAGGATTTGGGCCACACAGTCATTTTTCTGATCGGCGACTTCACTTCGTTGATTGGCGATCCTTCCGGACGCAATTCAACCCGTCCCCCCTTGACTGCCGAGCAGGTCAAAGACAATGCTGAAACCTACTATCGGCAGGCCAGTTTGGTTCTTGACCCCGCTCGCACAGAAATTCGTTACAACAGTGAATGGTGTGATGCATTGGGCGCCAGAGGCATGATTCAGCTGGCCTCGCGCTACACGGTGGCCCGAATGATGGAGCGCGACGATTTCACCAAACGCTACAAGGCGGGAACGCCGATCAGCGTGCATGAATTTCTTTATCCCTTGATGCAAGGGTATGACTCCGTAGCTTTGAAATCAGATCTGGAACTGGGGGGTACTGATCAAAAATTCAATTTGCTGATGGGGCGACATTTGCAATCTGAATATGATCAAGAGCCTCAATGCATTTTGACCATGCCTTTATTGGAGGGTTTGGACGGCATTGAAAAAATGTCCAAATCCAAGAATAACTATATTGGGATCAGCGAGCCAGCTAATACCATGTTTGGTAAGCTGATGAGCGTCAGCGATGAGTTGATGTGGAAGTATTTCACTTTGCTGAGCTTCCGGCCACTGGATGAGATTGCGAAACTGAAGTCGGAATGTGCCGCTGGGCGAAACCCCCGCGACGCCAAGGTCATGCTGGCCCAGGAAATCGTGACCCGCTTCCATAGCGCGGCAGCGGCCGATGCTGCCCTGATGGATTTCACCAATCGAGCTCGCGGTGGGGTGCCAGACGATATTCCCGCCATCGAATTGAAATTGACTGAAGGCGGTCCCATTGGTATTGGTGTTTTGCTGAAGCAAGCGGCCTTGGTCGCATCGACCAGCGAGGCAAATCGATTGATCGATCAGGGGGGGATTCGCGTCAACTCTGAAACAGTCAGTGACAAAGGACTGAAATTGTCTCCTGGCGAATATGTGTTGCAGGTGGGCAAACGCAAGTTCGCTAAAGTGACGCTTTTTTGATCAATTAGGGGTTAGCCCTCCACCGTGTTTTGGGGGTGGGTGTTGCTCCCGACAGTTTCATGGACTCCTGAGGGGTGAGAAGACGAACACCCTGTGTTGTGACCCTACTGTGGCCCTCGTTATTCTTCAAATGTACAGACGGAGGAGGTCTGGGACGCGTTGAAGGAAGAGGCGGATGCCTTCAGCCGGACAAACATGAAGTTTTGCCAAAGGGCCGCAACTTAGTGGAGATAAACATGAAATTTGCTATCAAGAGCATCGTGGCGGCCGCGGCCTTTGTGGCCGCCGGTGCAGCCAGCGCTGCCGCGACCACGGTCAACGTGGGCGACACCCTCGGTGGGCTGCAGTTGGGTGGTGGTGCTGGCGTTCTCTCGTTCAGTGTTGATTTGATGTCGGCGCTGGACATTGGTCAAGTCACTGTATCGAGCTACTCGCCCGGTACGGCCTCGGTCACCAAGGATTCTTTCGGCTCTTACTCGAATGTGTCTGCGTCGGCCCCGATTACCAGCGTGACCGTTGACACTGCCACCAACAACCTTCTGTCTGTCGCCACAGCTGGCGGTGCCACGCAAACTTCGCCTGTTCTCAAGGGCGTGTCGATCGGCGGTTCCTTGACGGTGAGTGACCTGAACGTTGACTTGGCCAACAAGAAGGTGTACGCCACCGTCATCGGCGGCAACGGTGTGGGTACCCTGTCGAATTTCTATCTGTGGGACATCGTCAAGCCGGTGACCACCGAGCAGTTCATCGCCGGTAACAACCGCACGCTGTCGGCAATTTCCGGTCTGCAAATCACCTCCGGTGGTTTTAATACCTTCGTTCAAGCTTTGGGCTTGCTGCCGCTGGGTAAGGGCGCTTTGCAGTCTGTGACCGATTTCGGCACCATCACCACCACCATGACCGTCACCCCCGTTCCTGAGCCTGCAACCTACGCGTTGATGGCTTTGGGTGTGGCCGCTATCGGTGTGGCAGCTCGCCGTCGTCGCGCTTGATCGCGCTGAGTGGCTCGGGGCCTTGACCCTGAGCCACGGATAAGGCCGCTTCGGCTCCGTTCCGGGGCGGCTTTCTTTTTTTGCTAGGCCAGTGCCACTGCGGCGCTGGACGATACCCCTTGAGGAACCCCCTGCAGGCGAGTGCGCAGGTCTGCCATGGGGTCCTGGGGCATTTCTGGTTCCAGAATGCCTGGGTCATCCACATCCAGACCCAAGGCTGGATAGCGTGTCATCAAGCGGCTGAGATCCCGCTCAGAGTTGAGTCGTATGAGTTCTGAAAAGAATTCAGCGGACAAACCAACGGGGTGACCGCGACGCTGGCGATACTGCGGGTAAACCATTGGGTAGTGCGTGACGCCATGCGCAATCAGGCGCAAAGTATCGGGTTGCACGTCTTTCATGTCAGCAGGCCACAAGAGCCAGCCAGGCGCGTGAGGGCTGGCGAGCACGCCAGCGGCCACTGCGCGGGACAATAAATCGGTTCGAGAGCCTGGCCCCTGGGCCTCGGTGAACTCGACGACGTCGTTACCGGGCAGGAAGGTGCGTGCAAATTCGGCTGCAACGGGGGGCGTGACCAGCACCATGGGCAAGCCACTTTCCAGTCCCACTTGCAAGGTGTGCGCCAACACATGCAAGGCGCCCGGTTCCGCCGAGGGATGCGAAGTCGGATCAGCCAGAACGATCAGTGTAGGCAGCGAGTTCATTTTTTTCCCGTCCTGATTTCAAGTGTGAGCCAAATTGCTGCAGTGCACCAGAGTGCGTATACCTAAGGACATACCCGCTCAGTTTTCGGTTTGCTCACGACATTTCTCGATTAGGGAAAACGCGTTTTGATAGGGGTCATGTGCACGGGCCAGCGTTGTGTCCGATACTGCGCACATGGACAAGAAAATGCCTCACGATCTTGCGCAAATGCGCAAAAGCTATGAGCGGGCCGCTCTGGACGAGTCCCATGTTTTGCCAGACCCGATGGACCAGTTCCATCGTTGGTTCGACGAGGCGGTTCATGCCAAGGTGGAAGAACCGAATGCCATGACGCTATCGACCGCTTCGGCGGAGGGCCGTCCGTCGAGCCGGATCCTGCTGCTCAAGGGCGCAGATGACCGAGGCTTGGTCTGGTTCACCAACTACAACAGCCGCAAAGGACAGGATCTCGCCGCGAACCCCTACGCAGCGATTCAATTCTTTTGGTACGAATTGGAGCGCATGATCCGCATCGAGGGCAAAGTGGAGAGGGTGTCCGAGCAGGAGTCAGACGAGTACTACCGTATCCGTCCCTTGGGATCACGGATTGGGGCTTGGGCTTCCGCACAAAGCCAGGTGTTGCCTTCGCGAGAGGCTTTGGAAAAAGCGTGGCACGAGCAACAAATCCGCTTGGGTGACGATCCTCCCCGCCCGCCTCATTGGGGTGGATACAGATTGATTCCGCAGCACTGGGAGTTTTGGCAGGGCCGCCCTTCACGCCTCCACGATCGACTGGTTTTCGACAGACAGGCCGACGGAAGTTGGGCACTGAGTCGCTTGGCACCCTGATCAAACTTTCAGCAGACCGGCAAAGGTCTGCTGAAATTGACTCACTTTGGGAGCGACCACCATCGCGCAGTATCCCTGGTGTGGGTTTTGCTCGAAGTACCGTTGGTGGTAGTCCTCCGCCGCATGGTAGTTGGCGATAGGGCGAACCTCGGTCACGATTGGTCTGGGGTAAGCGCCTTGCTCTGTCAGTGCGCGGATCATGCTGTTGGCGATCTCCAATTGAGACTCTGAGTGCGTGTAGATCCCCGATCGGTATTGGGTGCCGCTGTCTGCTCCTTGGCGATTCAATGAAGTGGGATCGTGGATCGTGAAAAACACTTGTAGCAGCTGCTCGTACGATACCTGCTGCGGGTCGAATCGCACCTGAACCACCTCGGCGTGACCGGTCCGACCGGAACACACAGCTTCGTAGGTCGGCTTGGGGTGTTGCCCGTTGCTATATCCAGACTCGACGTGCACAACGCCCCGAATCTGGTTGAATACCGCTTCAACGCACCAGAAGCAGCCGCCGCCTAAAGTTATCGTCTCAAGTTTTATATCTTGTTGATTTTCCATAGATTTTCTCCAGTGGACTGCTTCTGTTTTCTTGGCAAAAATGGCTGATCCATGCTAAAATTTGGCAAAAATTTGCCAAAGAACACCCATGACCTGGCCGGCTGGTGGGTGCTGTGAAGGAGCCTAGAAGTGTCTGCATTGCCTCGCGGGATCACTCAAGTTGTCTGGAAGAACAAGACCAAGGCCAAGGGCCGACAGGTCGCCTTCCGGGTTCGTATGAGCAGGAATGTCAATGGTAGCCCCCTCAAGGTAGACCGTCTGTTTGACACCTTGGAAGAAGCCAAGGACTTCCTTGCTACCTGCCAGTCCAACATAGGACGGCAAGCCCTAAACAAGATTGAACTTGATCGGGACGAAAAAGCCAAGCAGATTGCTGAACTGCTGGCAAGCCCTCCCCTGTCCTTCTATATCAAGCAATACATTGCCCAGCATGTGCCAGAGGCACCAGAGGGCGACGACTTGAAGCGAAGGAATCGAGTCAGTGTCTTGTCATTTTTCAAGACAATTGAAAATACGCCTATTCCTGACCGTCATAACGAGGTCGCAGCACCTTTGTTGCAAGTGGGTGGCTTGATTGCTCAAATGGCACAGAAGGCACTTTCCAATGGAGAAAAGAAACGATTCGGCAATTTCAAGCCTGAACAAGTCACCTACATTGAGGTTAACGACTATATCAAGGAAAGATTGAATACACCAGCCATGACTGGCAATCGCAAGAATACCCTAGGCCGCAATGTCTCAAAGATTTCTATCTCTCGTGAGCTTTCATTTATCAAGAAGCTTTTTGAAAACCTGCGGCACCAAGAATCCAAGTTCAAAGGGCTCCGCAATCCTGTTGCTGACTACGATAAAGAACTGCTCAAAAACCGAGATCCAAAGAATGTCTATCGCCTGAGCAATGGCGAAAAAGAAATTCTCATGAAGGCTCTGGATGAATACTCCAATCCAGAATTGAAGCAAATTTCATTGCTTGCCTATCATTGCGGATTTCGTCGTAGTGAAGTTGTGCCGCTCAAATGGGAGCAAGTCCATTTAGACGAAAACTATATCCAGCTTTATCAAACGAAATCGGGAAAGCCTCGCAAGGTGGTCATTACCAAGGAAGCCCGTCAAGTCTTGGAGACAATCCCCAAGAGGGAGAATGACCCTAGACTATTCACATATACTCTGCTGGGCTTCTCAGGCTCATTTGACAAGTTCATTGAACGGCATAAGCTGGACAAATTCCGTTTCCATTTCTTTCGCCGTGAGGCAATCAGCAATCTTGTTTTCAATATCGGACAGATCACGGGCATGGACGGGGCCAATTTCTCCATTCTCATTAGTGAGTTGTTGGGCATTGAAAATGTCCGCACCTTGGAAAAGAACCATATCGGTGAACTGCCCCCTTCTGCTTTGAATAGTCAAGAGCAAATCATGAAATCAGTTGGTCATAGCAATAAGCAGACTACCAAGCGGTATAGCCCTATCAAGCTACCGACAAGGAAGTAAACGGTCTTCTTAAATCCACCGAAGAACGGTCATAGCCGTTCGCCTCGCAGCACCTCCATTGTGGGGTGCTTTTTTCGAGCCTGCTTTATTTTTGTGAATGGAACATTCACGAAAATGAAGTAGGAGGGGTGTTCACGGTTGTGTAGCTCCTGCGGTGCTTGTATGGCCTTGGCTTGTAAAGCTCAACCCAAGGGTTATAAAGAATCGCCCAAGGATCAATAGATTGGTCAAGCCTGAATAGCTGAACCGACAATTGTGCAATTTTCAGATCAATGATTTTTAGCTGTTGTTTCAGCCTGTGCATTTTCACAAGGTTAAACAGCTTGTAAGTGTTCAACTCCAAGACTTCCATTTTTTCCCTGATTGCCGACTTGTCGTCATTCAGTATTTTTATTTGAGCCACGATAACGACCATAGATAGGTCATTAAAAATCCCTGCAATGCTGCTAAAGGCATTTATGGCTGGTTTTCTGTGTAGTTTCATTTCTTGCTCTCCTATACCCATTTAGGTTTTGCTGTGCCGCCAGAGTTTTGATATCTGGCTCTGTGCTGCTTGATCAATTCGGCTTGTGCTGTTTGTTCTTGCTGTGCCTTCAAAATTTCAATCTGGTGCATGAGCATG
>JAGWLR010000068.1 GCA_028864885.1 Burkholderiales bacterium
GAAGTGGCGGGCCCCACCAATGCCGAGACCGTGATCGAGGTGCTTGAACACCGCGGCGATCTGAGCCGCTATCGCCTGCAGCCCATCACAGGCCAGAAGCATCAGTTGCGTGCACACATGTCGGCGCTGGGCATGCCCATCGTCAACGATCTGTATTACCCGGTGCTGCAGCCGGATCACATTCCGGATTACAGCAAGCCCTTGAAGCTGCTGGCGAAATCAGTGGCTTTCACCGACCCCGTCACCGGGCAGGCGCGAGCATTTCAGTCGCAGCGCACGCTGGACTGGCCCGCTTGACATCGCGGCTTGACTTCACGCCATCAGTTGCGCGACATGGCCTCGCCCATGCGCACTGGGCGAGCGGCCTCCCACGAGGGATTGAACTGCACATGGCCTTCCTTGGGGAACAACAAGACCACGGTCGAACCCAACAGGAATCGCCCCATCTCATCGCCCTTTTTCAGCACGATGTTCTGGTCGTCGTAACGCCACTCGCGCACCTTGCGGGTACGGGGTGGGTTGACCACGCCATGCCACACCGTGGCCATGCTGCCCACGATGGTGGCGCCCACCAGGGTCAGCACAAAGGGGCCAGTGGCCGTTTCGAATACGCACACCACTCGTTCATTGCGGGCAAATAAGCCCGGCACCCCACGAGCCGTGGCGGGGTTCACTGAAAACAGGTCACCCGGCACATAAATCATGCGCGTCAGGCGGCCATCACAAGGCATGTGGATGCGGTGATAGTCCTTGGGACTGAGGTAAATAGTGGCAAAAGTGCCATCCTCGAATTCAGCAGCCAGCTTGGCATCACCGCCCACCAGGGCTCGGGTGGAATAGTGATGGCCTTTGGCCTGAAAGATCTGGTCTTTCTTGATGGGGCCCAACTGGCTGATGGCACCATCCACCGGAGACACCAGAGCCGTGTTGGCCAACGGGCGCACCCCCGCTTTCAGCGGCCGGGTAAAAAATTCGTTGAACGTAGGGTAGGTCGAAAAATCCGGATTGGCTGCCTCGTCCATGTTCACGCCGTACTTGCCGGCAAACCACTTGATGAACGCCGTGGTCGTCCCGCCCCCACGCAATTGGGCCAGCTGACCGGCCAGGGCCGTCAGGGCCTGCTTGGGCAAAACATACTGCGACCAGACAAACAATCGATCAGACACAAGGCATCCTCAAAGCGCGACCCGTTCGCGCCAACCGGCGTGGATTCTATCGGGGTTGACTTAACGCAACCCTGAACAGGCTCGACACAGGACAATGAATCCGTGATTTCCCGTAGGAGCCGACATGCCCGCCCCCCAAGCCGCATCCCCTGCCGTCTCGCCGTCGGCAAATGATCCAACCGTTGAACCCTTTGATGTGTTGGATGCAACCCATCAACAGATCATCGAAGCCCTGCAGCAGATGCAAGCCCTGATTCAACATTTGCGCCAGGCCGGGGTAGATCGCCACGCACGCGACACAGCCAAATCACTGTTTCAGTTTTTCATGAACACCGCGCGGCAGCATCACCTGGATGAAGAAAAGCACGTATTCCCTCAGTTGATCAACAGCGGAAACGATGCCTTGGCGCAAACCACCCTGCGGCTTCAGCAAGACCACGGCTGGATCGAAGAAGACTGGCTGGAACTGGCGCCGCAGATCGAATCCATCTCAGCAGGCTACAACTGGTACAACCTGGAACAACTGGAACACGCCGTCCCCGTCTTCATGGCCTTGTATCAGGACCACATGCGTCTGGAAGAATCCTTGATCTACCCCGAGGCCAAGGCTCGCATTTCCTCTTGGGATCTGAGCGGCATGGGCCGCGAAATGGCCGCACGTCGGCGGCCCGGACGAGGACTGACCTGATCAGTCTCGATGCATCAGCAAATCAGCGATGACGGGGCGGTGTTCTGAGCCTTCTTTCCCGCCGGCTTCACAGGCAGCCACTCCGATCTCATCGCTGACCAGGATGTGATCGATCCGATTGATCGATACGCCTGGCCGCAGGGAGTGACCATGGGTGTAGCCGTAGCCAAACCCGGCCGCAGAAAACGCATCCCGCAGGCCGGCATGGATCAATGACTGCACCACCATTGAGCGCTCCGGTGCATTGAAATCTCCAGCCAGGATGACTGGCCGCTTGCGCTGACGCAGCACTTCAGCCAGGGCGCGAGCCTGAATCAGCCGGGCCTTCATGCTGTACTCCCACTCATCGCGCCCCTGCCAGTGCAGGGCCCTGAGTGCGTTGAGGCCATTTCTGGGTGACAACAGGTGAATGGTGACCAGATCCACGTCACGGCCGTAGGCCGTGATGACGCAATGCACGTAGGTGTGCGTTTGCTTGAAATAAGACACGTAGCCCGAAGCGCAATCGTGCATCGGCAAGCGACTGGCCACGATGAATTGCCCGAACGCATAGTACTGCCGATCGCCGATCAATTGGCGGGCCTGAGGGTTAAGCGGCTCCACTGCGGCCCCGGCCTCGCCCGCATCCTGCATCACCACGATATCGGGGTTGTGTCGCTGGATCTCCCAGGCCACGCGAGCGAGCCCGCCGGGCTCATGGACGTTGAGAAAGGCCTTGATGTTGTACGTCATCAAACGAACCGAGCCCACGCCCTCGTCGGCCCGACCGATCACCAGGCCCATCACAGGCCCGATGACGATCAACAAAGCGGTCAGCGCCACCAGACGCCAGCGCCACGGCAAAGCCCACGACATCAGCAGCACTGAGGTAACGGGGATCAACAACCCCCAGTAGGGCGCATATTGCAGGGCAGCCGACCACCAGAAATGCTCAGCGCCCCACACCAACATGGCCCACCAGGCCAGCACGCCCGCCAGTGTCGCCGCCACCAATCCACGGCCGACGACTCCCCACCCCGACACTCGCATCCGCTTCCTTTTTAGTTCGTTTCTGACACGAAGATCTCAACGCGCCGGTTTTGTGCCCGGCCTTCAGCAGTGTCATTGGAGGCGATCGGCTCATGCTTGCCACGGCCTTGGGCGCTCAGATTCGCGGGTCGCACGCCTGTCGATTCAAGGTAAGACACCACCGACTGAGCACGCTCCACCGACAATTTGTCATTGATGGCATCGCTGCCCACGTTGTCGGTATGGCCCACCACACGCGCCTGCAAGCCGCAATACTCACGCAGGGATTTCGCCACGCCATTGAGGGTCTGCTGAAACTCAGGGCGAACGGCATACTGCCCAGTTTCGAACAGCAGCGAGCCCGGGATGTTCATCTTCACCGAACCATCCGGCATTTCGGTCAAGCTGATCGACGCTTTGTATTGCGACCCGATCAAGGCCCCACTCAACGCGCCCAGCAAGGCGCCGTTGCGCGTGCCAACGCCTCGGTTGTCTGCTACACGGTTGCCGATCAGCCCCCCCACCACAGCACCGGCGACAGCCCCGATGGTTGCGTTTTTGGCTTGAGAATTGGGCAAGCCCTTGCAGCCGAACATGCCGCCTTCAGACTGTTGTTGCGCAGCACCACCCGGCGGGGTTCCGCAAGCCACCAGCGAAACCGACAGAATCATCGTGCCAAACGCCACAGTGCTTCGACGCACAGCCATGCGAAAATTCATGAGCATCCCCTTTCGTCCAACAATGTGACGCAGAGTGTAGCGATTGTTATCGCCGAATTCGGCATACTTGCTCGATTGCAATGGAGATCCATATGACCCGATTCAAGCGCAATGTTTCCGCCGCCGTGGTGTCCTCCCTCCTGTTCACCAGTGGTTGGACCACGGCCCAGGCCGCTGTGATTTCAACGCAGGAAGTGGCCGCAGCCCAGGCCACGGCCGCCACCTTGCCTGATGCCGCGACGGCGCGCGCCCACATCGAAGCCACCCTGGCTCGCGCCGATTTGCAGGCCGCGCTGCGTGAGCGCGGTGTCGACATCGCTCAAGTGCGGACCCGCGTGGCGGCCATGACCGACCAAGAAGCCCAGCAACTGGCCGCGCAAATCGACCAAGCGCCCGCTGGGGCCGCTGACATCCTGGGCACCTTGGTGTTCATTTTTGTGCTGCTGTTGGTGACTGACATCCTGGGCCTCACCAAAGTCTTCCCATTCACCCGCTCCATCCGCCGCTGATGCGTGGGCTGCGAGGGTCGCTGACAAGGATCTGTGTCCTTGCAGCGATCCTGCCGGTAGCCGGGTGTGCACTTCTGCCCCCGACGCCGCAAACCAACGCCTTGCTCGGGGACGGAATGGTCCAGCCCCGGCAGTGGGAAAACACGCACCTTCCCCTGGTGCTGCAAGATCCCGACTATTGCGGCCCCGCCGCATTGGCCATGTCGCTGGGTGCAATCGGCATGGCAGCCACGCAAGAGGATCTGGGCAAGAAGGTCTTCTTGCCAGGCAGATCAGGTACGCTGCAGACTGAAATGTTGGCTGGCCCCCGCCAGTTTGGCGTGGTGTCGTTCGAATTGCCCCGCAATCTGAGCGATTTGCTCCAAGAGGCCAACCACGGCCACACCCCCATCGTGTTGCTGAACCTGGGCCTGAGCTGGGCCCCACGCTGGCATTACGCGCTGGTGATGGGCTACGACCTGGATCATCGTGAAATCACCCTGCGCAGCGGCACCGATGCCCGCGAGGTGATCCCGCTCAAGACATTCGAATACACCTGGGCTCGGTCCAACTACTGGGCCATGACCATCACACGCCCCGGTGACCTGCCACAGTCTGTTCAGCCCGAACAAGCCGAGCAAGCAGCACTTGGCTTCGAGCGCATCAACACGCCCCAACAGGCGGCTCGCGTGTGGGCCAGCCTGGCTCAGCGCTGGCCTGATCGGCTGTTGCCCTACCTAGGCTGGGGCAATGCCCTCACTGCCCAGGGCCACCACGATGAAGCCGAGCGGATCTTCAAACAAGGCACCGAACATGTTGACAGCGCGGTGCTGTGGAACAACCTGGCCCAAGCCCGTCTGACTCAGCACAATTTACCTGGGGCCCGTGAGGCGGCACAAACCGGTCTGGCCTTGGCGCAAGCCCGTGAACCGCGCTGGACAGCCGCCCTGCAAGACACCCTCAACACCATAGAACAGGCATCAAGACCATGCACCACACCCGGTTCAGGCTGTTGATTTCATCCCTCCTCCTGGCGGCCGGACTGAACACCGCGCACGCCCTGAGCCCCCCCAGCGCAGCTCAACCCACCGCATCGGCCCCATCCCCTGCAGGCCCCCCCTCTGGCAGCTTATCCGCATCGGCTAAGCGGATTTACGAGCAAAGCCGATTGCAACTGCTGCAAATCCGCACCCTGCTCAAAGGCCAAGACAGTCAGTCCTCAGTCGGCTCCGGCTTCATCGTCAGAGACGATGGCCTGGTGATCACCAACTACCACGTGGTCAGCCAATACGCGCTGGAACCTGAGCGCTATCGCTTGCGGTTTGCTACGACGGATGGCCTGGAAGGCCCGATCGACCTGATTGACATCGATGTCAGGCATGACCTGGCCTTATTGAGGCTACCAGCCAACAGCCCTGCCCGCCGTGGCGCACTGCACTTCCGCCCCTCGGATCAACCGCTGACGAAGGGCGAGCGCATCTACTCGATGGGCAACCCCAGAGACGTGACCTTTGCCGTGGTCGAGGGCAACTTCAATGGATTGGTCGAGCGTTCATTCGACCCACTCATTTATTACGCGGGCAGCATCAACCCCGGCATGAGTGGTGGCCCTGTGCTCGACGATCAAGGACGCGTGGTGGGCATCAATGTGTCGGCCATGATCTTTGCCGAGCAGATGAGCTTCCTGGTTCCGGGCCAAGATGCCGAGGCCTTACTGCGGCGCTCCGGCCAGAAGACCCAAGTGCTGCCCACGCCCGCTTGGCCCACGATCACCCAGCAATTGCTGGCCTACCAAGACGACCTCACCCATGCGTTTCTGGCACAGCCCTGGCGTGATGGTGGCCATGAATACGACCGGTTGCCCATGCCAGCAGAGCAGTTCATGCGGTGCTGGGGCGGCAACACGGCCAGCGATACCAAGGGCATCAAAACCGAGTCCACTCGCTGCCGCATGGAACACAACGTGTTCGTTCGCGACAGCCTTCAACTGGGTTACCTGGATTTTGAGCAGCTGCGGATGGATGGCCAAAACGTCGGCCCCTTGCGCTTTTCGCAGGCTTACAGCCGCCGCTTCGCCATGAGCGCCGGCATGATTGGCGGCAAGGAGCGAACGGCCCCACAGTGCAAAGAATCGTTCATCGAGCACGACCACCTCCCGTTGCGCGCAGTCGTTTGCATGTCTGCGTACAAAAAGCTCAAAGGGCTGTATGACCTCAGCGTGCTGGTTGCCACCGTCAATCAAAGCGAACGTGGCGCCCAAGGGCAATTTGAAGCCAGTGGGGTCAGTTTTGACAACGCCATGAAATTGACCACCCATTATCTGGAAGGCTTTGGATGGAAAAGCGCGCCTTGATTGAACTGCTGGATCGTCATGACGATGTCATCGGGCGCTACCGTGTTGGCGGACATGCACTCACGATCGGCCGCGGCCTGGATTGCGACATCGTGCTGGAGGATCCCTACACGGCTCCCCTCCATGCCAGCTTGCAAACCACGGACACAGGCTGGACCCTGCACCTGCCGCCCAGCCTGAACGGTGCTTGCTTAGAAGGCCAATTGCTGCCATCCGGTCAAGACCATGCCTTGCCACCTGGGGCCGAACTGGAGGTCGGACAAACCAGGCTGCGGCTACGCCATCCCAGCGAAGCCCTGGCGGCAGAACAGCCCTTGCCCACCGAGCATCATCGGCGCACGAGCTGGCGCCGGTTTTTCCCTTCGCCACAGGCCTTGCTGCTCATGGCCTTGGTGCTGGGCTGGAACATCGCCAGCAACTGGATCGACAGCCCACCAGAGAGTCCCTGGTCCAGCTACTTCGATGACCTGCTGGCCTCATTGGGCATCGCAGCTGCATGGGGGGGCGCCTGGTGCCTCATCAACCAGATCTTTCGTCGCGAGATGCCTTTTTGGCATCACCTGCGCAACGGTCTGATCACCTATTTGGTGGTTCGCGTTCTGATGCTGGTGTTCAACCTGACCGCCTACGCCTTCTCGGTGCCGGAGCTGGCCAGCATCACCGGCTGGGTGGCCTGGTTAGGGATCGTCACAGCCTGCTGGCTGTGTGCGCGGCACATTTGGCCCAAACGCCAAAACCGCATCACCGTGGCCCTGAGCATCGTGACCCTTCTGGTGATGGTGCCTCAGACCTTGAAGCTCCACTCAGATCAGCATCGCTGGCTGCAGCCCCTGTATATGTCGAACCTCGAGCCCCCGATCATCCGAGTGGCCCAACCCCAATCCACCAGCGAATTCATGGCCCAGGTTCGACAACTGGAGCCCGCTCTCACGAACGCGGCCAAACAGGATAAAGACAAGCCCGACAGTCCCTCAGGTGAAGACGACGATTGACGCCTCCGTAAAAAGGCCAAACAAAAAGGGAGCCCGAGGCTCCCTTTTTTCATACCAGTTCAGGGTCAGCCAGTCAGTCGCGACGGCGGCGCGTCAGCACCCCGATCATGCCCAAGCCAGCGATCACCATGACGTAGGTTTCTGGCTCAGGCACAGCGGGCACGGGTGTCCCACCCACCCCGGCAAAGCCGAAGATGTAGGTGCCAGGCGTGCCATCGGTCAAGCCCGTGCGACTGTTCTGCCCCAAGGAATACACCTCTGCGCCGACTCTGCCCAGCGCCGACATGGCAGCGGACTCGGAGGCCGCCGCACCGTAGAAGATGTCGAACGACACCGACTTGCCAGCCGCCACGGTACCGAAGTCGAAGGTGAAGTAAGCACCATGGTCATCCGGGCCGGAATCGACCACGTTGACATTGTTTGTACCTGCCACTACTGCATCAGGATTGTTCAGTGGATCTGGCGTGGCAAACCCGTTGTCGTTCGAGAACAGCAGGTGGCGGGCGCCGACCCCACCGATCGTGACGTATTCGTTGTATTTGGTCGGAGGGATGTCCCAATCCATCGAACGGCTGTAGCGCAGAGAAGCATCAGCACCGCTCTGGTTGGTCAAAGTGACGTGGTTCTTGATCAGCGCCGTACTGGCCGACAGGCCGTATGACTGAGTCACTTGCAAGCCCGAACCCACATTGACCACAGATTCGGCCGACGTGGCGGTGGACGTGAAGCTGACCAGCGAGACATTGAAATCGCCGCCGTTGGCGTTGGCTGACCAGCCAGCCGTTGAGTTGAAGGAGGCACCCCAGCCCTCACACAAGCACCCCGGCATGATGGCATCGCCCACGCCATCAAGGCTCAGGCCCACACCGTAGTAGCCCAAAGCGCCCATGTCCTGGATGCCCAGAGACACGCCGCCAGCCGTACTGATGACCTGGCCTGCGAACGAGGGCAACACCAGGGTGGCGCCCAAGGCAGCCAAAACATGTTTTTTGAAGTTCAACACTGCAACCTCTTGTCACAAATTTGACAGTCTTGACTGCATTAAACGTGCATCCGTGAGGAAAGTCACTCCCTTAGGAAGGGGGACATTCCACGCCACATTGCAAAAACAAAAAGCCACCCAGAGGGTGGCTTTTGAAATTTGGTGGGCCCTGTAGGATTCGAACCTACGACCAACGGATTAAGAGTCCGCTGCTCTACCAACTGAGCTAAGAGCCCTTCGCTTTCGCAAGATTTCAATTATACATCGAAATCTTCGATTTTTACCTTGATGGTGGGTCGGGCGAGACTCGAACTCGCGACCAACGGATTAAAAGTCCGCTGCTCTACCGACTGAGCTACCGACCCCCGGCAAAGACAAAAATTATAGCCCACTTTTGAAAGCGAATGCAAGCCGCTGCGTCGGCTGACGTCTGTCAGCCTCACACTCAACGGGGCTCGTTCCCGCCGGCCTGTTTCAGCAGGTTTCGCAAGGTCTGCAGACACCGGCCATGTACTTGCTTGAAAAACCGTTCAGCTTCAGGAACCCCTTGCCCAAGCTGGATGGCCTGTTGCAGCAGGGCACTGGCCCGTGACACGCCCATCAAGCCCAAGTTGGCGGCACTGCCCTTCAGGTCGTGAGCTTTGCGCAAGGCCTGCGATTCGTCCCCTTCGGCGATCCATTTGGACAGGACAACGTCGGCCTCATGCTCCTGATCGATGAATGCGGCCAACAGCTTCCAGACCAGGGACTCGTTGCCATGCAAACGGTCGCGCAAAGCCCCCAGGTCGATGTCAGCGAGATCCATGATCAAGCCATTTTCGGTACGGGGAGCATCCGGGGCTTGTGCTGGCTCATGCCCGTTCGTCGCGGCCACCCATTTGCGCAGCACAGCGATCACGACTTCGGGGATCACGGGCTTGGCGATGTGATCCACCATGCCCGCGGCGCGGCATCGATCTTTGTCCTCGGGCAGGACTGCCGCGGTCATGCCGATGATTGGCAGGTCTTCGCATCCAGGCCCCGCTTTGATCTGACGCGTGGCCTCCAAGCCATCCAGCACAGGCATGTGCATGTCCATCAGGATGGCATCGAAGTTCGCAGGGCCTGCGGCGCGAATCAACTCCACCGCCTGACTTCCGTCGTCCACCGTGGTCACAGTCAGCCCGCAGCGGGTCAGAAATTCTCTGGCCACGATCTGATTGAGTTCGTTGTCTTCGACCAGCAAGATGCGCGCGCCCTGCAAAGGGGCCGCCATGTGGCGCAAGCGATCCGAGCCCTCCGGCGCGCTGGCCGGGGCGTGCGGCGCGGACGCGTATTCCTGTCTATCGGGCTCGCTGCGAAGGGCCTCCAGCAAACGCGAAGCCAGCACCGGCTTCGTCAACACCATCGGAGGGGAGCTAAAAGACACCCCCTCAGCCAGATGCCTTCGATCGGTTTGCGTGGTCAGCCAGATCACCTGTGGCAACCTGCCTCCGGCTTGGGTGATGCGTTCGATCAACTGATTGAAAGCCGGCACATCGGCCGGCGACATCGCACCGTGATCAATCAGCAAGGCATCAAATTGCGCGCCCTTCCTGAGGAACCGCTCGACATGCGCCAAGGCTGTCGCCACGTTGTGGGCACACTGTGCGCTCACCCGCCAAGACTTCAATTGGCGCAACGTCACTTGGCAAGACAAGGGGTTGCCATCCACCACCAACATGCGGCGCCCGGCCACATCAGCGGCTACATCCAGGGGGCGCGAATGGTTGCCTGGCTCGACGGCAACGGTGAAGGTGAATCGGCTGCCCTCACCCAAACGGCTGTCGACCGCGATGTCGCCACCCATCAGGTTCACGAGTCGCTTGCAGATGGCCAAGCCCAAGCCGGTGCCCCCGAATCGACGGGTGATCGACGTGTCGCCCTGGATGAAAGCCTCGAAGAGACGCGAGCGCGTCGATTCATCCATCCCGATGCCTGAATCTTCCACACTGAAGCGCAGACAGCTTGAGGGCGCCATCGAGCCATCTTCATCTCGCTCCACCTTGACACTGATGTAACCCTTGTCGGTGAACTTGATGGCATTCCCGACCAAGTTGGTCAGCACCTGTGACAGCCGTAGAGGGTCGCCCAGCCAAGCTTTCGGTATATCGGGCGAAAGATCCACCACAAAGGCCAGCTTCTTTTGTTCGATGCGGGCCTGAAACAGATCGGCCACGCGCTGCAGCAGGTCTTCCAGATCGAAGCGGGTGTGCTCCAGATGCATGAAGCCGGCCTCGATCTTTGAGTAGTCGAGCACATCGTCCAGAATGTCCATTAACGCCAGCGACGAGGTGTGCAGCTTTTCGATGTAGCTTCGCGCCCCGGCGGGCAAAGCGTCTTCCAGCACCAATCTGGAAAATCCAACGATGGCGTTCATGGGGGTACGAATTTCGTGGCTCATGTTGGCCAGAAAGGCGCTCTTGGCGCGCGCTGCACTCTCAGCAGAGTCACGCGCGCTGACCAGGGCCTCGCGAGCACGATGCTGCTCGGTGATGTTCGTGATCGTGGCGTAAAAGCCAACGCAGGAGCCATCTTCGGCCAGATCGGGCCGCAATTGCCACAGATGCCACCGAGCGGTCTGATCGGGCCCCAGGTCGCAACGCACCTCGAAGGACTGAACCTGCCCCTGCAGCGCCGCGTCGATGTATTCGCGGGCTTGCTGATAGACCGACGGGCCGAGAAACTCATGCAAGGGCAATCCACTCAAATCGCGATCGCCGATTTGAAACCAATCGCGCAGGCAGAGGTTACCGAAGCGACAGCGTAGCGAGGCATCCCAATACCCCATCGCCATGGGTGCATTGTTCACCAAGGCTCGCAGATCCTTTTCGCTCTGGCGGATCGCCTGGGCCTGCTGATCGACTTGCTGCTCCAGCAGTGCGTGGGTCTGGTGATACTGGCTGCGCAATCGATGGGCATCCAGGGCTCGCTTGATCGAACTCAGCAAGATGTCGGCCGACAGTTGCGTTTTCGACAGGTAATCCGAAGCCCCTTCCATCAAGGCCTGCACCGCCACCGACTCGCTGCCCGCGCCAGTGACCATGATGATGGGGCAAGTTTGCCAAGGCTCACTCTGGATCTGCCGGATCAATTCGGCCCCGGTCACATCGCCCAGGTGGTGATCCAGCACGATGCAGTCATACGCCCCTGCCCGGATCATCTTCAACGCTTGCACACCCGATTCGGCCTCTGAAACCTGAACGTGTGCCTCGGCTTTCTTCAGCAAACGACAAACACGCTCCCGATCCACGTCGTCGTCATCGACGAGGAGCATTTTCAAGCCATCGGCTGCGTCGCTCATGAAGCCTCACCCAGGAAAGCGTACTGCGTTTTGATAACTGTTCAAGAGGGACACCAGTTTCACGAATTGCGGGCCCACCGAAGACTTGACCATGTAGCCTGCGATGCATTCGTGATAAGCACGGGTTCGATCTGAATCCGCCGTGGAGGTCGTCAAGATGAAAACCACATCGCTTCTCAGTGCAGGATCGGAACGGATCTGCTGAAGAAACTCGAAGCCGTCCATCCGGGGCATGTTCAGGTCGAGCAAGATGACACGCGGGCGCGGCACTGTTCGGTCTGCGTCCTTGTCGCGAAGGATGTCGAGGGCGACCTGTCCGTCTTCAGCCCAGATGACCGGATAGTTGCAGCCATGCTTTTGCAGACTGCGCACCACGGCTTCGGCGGCCACATCGTCGTCTTCCACCAGCAAAATGGTCGGCACGACATCACGATTCATTCGAGGCCCTCCTGGGGAAGCGCGGCCACTTGATCTGGAAGCAAGCCCCCCGTCCGTTCTCGACAGGCGAAAACACATCCACCTGCCCGCCATGCACCTCGACCAGCCGTTTGGTCAATGCCAGGCCAATGCCCCCATTGCCCCGTTGACTGACGGTCAGCGTCTGGAACAGCTTGAAGATCCTCGCCTTGGCGGTGGGCGGCACGCCAGGCCCATCGTCGATCACGCGGATGACACAGTAGCTGTCGTCCTCTTGGGCCTGAATCCGAATGTGACCAATGGATTGGTCATGGTGTTTGACCGCATTGGATAAAAGATTGCGCAGCACGGTCTCTAGCGGTACCCGAACACCTTGAAATGGCCCGACTGCGACATCTTGCTGCAGATGAAAACCTTCGGGCAACGGTTGCAGATCGAGCACGCCTTTGAGCAACTCATTCAAATCGATCTGCCCATACTGAGTGGATGCCTGTCCCGCCCGCGCATACAACAGCAAATCGTCGATCAGCCGCTCCATCCGCTCGATGCGCTGCTTCACACGGCTGAGGTTTCGTGCAACTTCCGGGTTGACCTGATCGCCCAGATCGCCCTCGATCCACTCGGTGAGATCGGCAATGCCTCGCAGCGGCGAGCGCAGATCATGCGAGGCCACATAGGTGAACTCTTCCAGATTGGCGTTGGCTTGCTTGAGTTCGGCTTCCAGCCGCTTGCGAACGCTGATGTCACTGATCACGGCCAAGGTCATGGGTTGACGTTGCCAGCGCACCCGGCTTAAGCCGATCTCGACCGCTACCTCCGTGCCATCGCTGTGCAGGGCCGTCAGATCACGCCCCTGGCCCATCATTCGAGCCTCACCGGTGCTGGCATAGCCGTGCATCAAGGCGCCATGTCCCGCCCGGTATCGTTCGGGCAACAACATCGACAGGGGCTGATTGATCAAGGCGGACTGGGCGTATCCCAACGAACGCGCCAACACCTTGTTGACCATCACGATGTCGCCAGCGTCATTGACGATCAGCAAGCCATAGGGCGACTCGTCGAACAAGCCGCGAAACGCCCACTCCAGAGCCATGCGCTCGCTGATGTCCACCACCGAAGCCAAGACCAGCCCGCCTTGATCACCCGCAACGGGATTCAAGCCGATCTCGACAGGAAATTCGACGCCATTGGCACGGCGGGCATACAACACCCGGCCCGCCCCCATCGGGCGCCGATCAGGTTTATCAAAAAAACTGCGACGCAAATGAACGTGGGCCTGCCGCAAGGTTTCGGGCAAGAGCATCTCAAGGGGTTGCCCCACCATGTCGGCCGCAGACAGGCCAAACATGCTTTCCAGCTCGGAGTTGACCGCCACGATGTGGCCTTCGGCATCGACGATCAAAAAACCATTGGGTGCAGCGTTGAAGGCCCTGGCCAACAATTCGGCGCCAATCGTGTCAGCACGGCTTGATGATTCATTCGACGCAGACACGATCGCCTCCGCTCGATGTAGCAAGCAAGTGCACGAAGATGTCTTCGCGCATGAATTCCCCCTGATGTACAGAGAGGAAACTCAACACTCGGCTAATCGGACATCGCGATATAGCTGGATCTAAACTACAAACCGAACGAGCACCTCTCTCGTCTCAATGTGCCACGATGAGGTCAAGCAACCGATTAATAAAAACCATAAGGCCCACTCAGAGTAGGGCCAAAATTCGTGCAATTTATCAGGCCTGGCTGTCAGGCAATCACACACTGCACGACTTGCGCTGCCGCCACCATGCCGAACGTGGCCGTCACGGTGACTGACGACCCATAGCCATGGCAATTCAAAGTGCCATCACCGGCAGCATCGATGTCACACGCATCTTGTGGCGGTTTGACCGCTTCTCGTGAAAACACGCAGGTCACCTTCATCTTGCCCTTGCGTGCCCCACCGTGGCGTTGACGCAATCTTTGCCGCACGCTCGCGAGCAAGGGATCATGCGTCACCTCGGACAAATCGGCCACCTCCACCTGATGAGGCAACCATTTGCCACCAGCCGCCCCTGCGCTGATCACCGATTTGCCATGGGCCCATGCCCAGGCAATCAAGGCGGCCTTGGCTTTGACCTGATCACAACAGTCAACGACCACGTCAATCGCATCGGCCTTCAAAAGCGCCGACACATTGTCTTCATCCACGAACTCTTCGATGCCATGAACGAGACAGCCGGGATGGATTTGGGCAATGCGGTCTTTCAGGGCCAGCACCTTCGCCTGCCCCAAGGTGGACTCCAGCGCCTGGATTTGCCGGTTGAGGTTGGACTCGGCCACATGATCCAGATCGATCAAGGTCAACGAGGCCACACCGCTGCGTGCCAGTGCCTCCACCGTCCACGAGCCCACGCCCCCGACCCCGACGATCAACACGCGAGCACGACGCAATCGCTCGTAGGCACGCACGCCATGTAATCGACGCAATCCGCCAAAGCGGCGCTCAAGATCGGCGTCGAACGTGGCGTCCTGAATCCCGTCAACCATGTCTCAAGTCGGATCCGTTACTTGCGCGACTTGGACTTGGCCGACGCACCGTGCTCTTCACCGCGGAGGGCTGGCGTCGTGGCGATGCGGTCCTTGGCGGCCTGCGCTGCCTCAGATTGAGGATACTGCTTGATGACGTCGTTCAGCGTTTTGCGCAACAACTTGGTTTCCTTGAGCTCGCTGTAGCAGTTCGCAATCGACAACATGGCCTCAGGCGCGCGTGCATGATCGGGCGTCATCGCGATCAATTGCTTGAACGCAGCGATGGCATCCTTGTATTGGGTCGCGCCGTAATAGGCGTTCCCAAGCCAATAGAGGGCCGATTCTTTGTACCCCGTGGACGGGTACTTCTGCATGAAGGCGTTCAGCGCCGCTGCCGCGCCCGCGAAGTCCTGGCTGCGGAATTTCGTCAAAGCGTCTTCAAACTGCTTTTTCTCATCCGGCTCGGCCTTGAAGGACTTGCCATCCAGGTCCACCTGCACTGGCTCGGTCTCGCGAGCCCGCTTCTCCATGGCCTGCTGCATGTCTTTCTGGCGCTGCTGGACATCCGCGAGCTGCTTGGCTAGCACCTCGTTTTGCCCGCGCAAATTGGCCAGATCCGAGCGCATCTGGTCAATTTGCGAGTTCAAATCGAGCAGGCTGCCACGCAACGCATCCATTTGGGCACCCACACCCTTGAGTTTCTTGGCCAGATCTTCGTTGTCGGTAGCGCGCTGCTGCCGCAGATCGAGAATGGCCTGTCGTGCCTCGTCGTCCTCCAACAGGCCAGCGTGGGCGCTTGGAGTTCCCATCACGAACAACACCGCCAACAACACCGAACTCAATCCGGCACGATGAACTTTCAACGCACGCATGGCCTCTCCTCGATCCCGACCGATTGATTACTTCACACGGATGTCAACGCGGCGGTTCTTGGCCCAGGCCTCTTCGCCCTGCCCCGTTGCCAGGGGCTTTTCTGCACCAAAGCTCACGGCTTCGAGTTGATCGGGGTTCACCCCCACCAATGTCAAAGACTTGACGACCGCTTCGGCGCGCTTTTGGCCCAATGCCAAGTTGTACTCCTTGCTGCCTCGCTCGTCCGTGTTGCCCTCGACGGCTGCCTTCTTGTGCGAAGCCATCAGGAACTTGGCATTGCCTTCGATGACGGGCTTGTATTCATCCTTGACGATGAAGCTGTCGAAATCGAAGTAGACCGATTTACCCAGGTCGGCATTGGCTGCTGCGTTCGATTGACTGCCGTCTACCACCACCGGCGCCACCGACGTAGAAGAGGCTCCGCCGTTGCCGACACCCGAGGTGGAACCTTCACCCGCGTTGCTGATCGGTGCGGGCTTGTTGGCATCGGCCTGGTTTTCATCCAGCTTGACAGTCGAGCCACAAGCAGACAGCAGCACGGCAACGGCGGCGGTGATGGCAGCCAAAGACAAGGAGCGAACGTTCTTCATGAAAATCTCCGAAACAGATATCTGGTAAACACGATGGATCAACGGCGGCTTGCGCTCGCTTGCGGTCCCCAAACCGGCTCTCTCACATCATTGGGGGTGGCTAATCTGGCCTTGATGCGACCATCCAGCGAAGTGGTCATCAACACTTCGCGTCCCTTCACGCGGGTGGCGTAGACGATCAACTTGCTGTTGGGGGCAAAGCTGGGGCGTTGGTCGTCGGACGTATCGGTCAAGACACGAACATTGCCGGTGGACAGATCCATCAACTGGACCCGATCATCGCCATTGGGCAAGCGGCCGATGTAGGTCAGCCAACGCCCATCTGGGCTGATCGCCGGGCTGACGTTGTACGCGCCATTGAAGGTGACTCGTTGGGGATCGCCACCGGAAGGTGACACCTTGTAGATCTGGGGGCCACCGCCGCGATCACTCACAAAATAAATGAAGGCGCCGTCAGGTGACCAGAAGGCTTCGGTGTCGATGGCCGACGAATTGGTGAGACGCCGGACCACGCCGCCGCCCACACCGATCACATACAACTGAGAGCCGCCATCACGGCTCAAGGTCACCACCAACTGAGTGCCATCGGGCGACCACGTCGGTGCGCTGTTGGTGCCTTTGAAAGCGGCCAGCACGCGTCGCTTGCCGGTCAGCACTTCCTGAACCACCACAATGGCCTTGCCGCCCTCGAACGACACATAAGCCAGGTAGCGCCCATCGGGCGACCACGCTGGCGAAATGATCGAGGCCGGACTGGTTAACGAGGGTTGGACCCCTTCACCATCGGCATCCGCCACGTTCAGGGTGTAGCGCTTGCCGACCTTGCTGACATAGGCAATGCGGGTCGCAAAGGCGCCCTTGTCACCAGTGAGCTTCTCATAGATGAAATCGGCCGCACGGTGAGCCGCCAAGCGCAGGTCGCCGGGTGTCACCACCAGACTTTGCCCACCTTGGTCGGCAGCTTTCAAGGTGTCCCACAAACGGAAGCGAACGTCATAGCGGCCATCAGCCAACTGCGTCACCGAGCCCAGCACCATGGCATCGGCTTTGGCCTTCCAGTCAGCCAGGGGCGGACGGGTCGAATCGTCCATGCGGTCACCCGGCATGTCCAGGATTCTGAACTGCCCACTGCGCTCCAGATCAGCCTTGATGATTGCTGAAATCGCTTGGGGCGCCAGGCTTTCGCCCTTGAACTGGGCCATCGCCACAGGAACCTGCGTGGCCCCGACCCCAGAGATTTCAACCCGAAATTGCGCGGCTGCCCCCAAGGGCAAGCAGGCCAGCGCTGCCGCAGCCAGCCAGGCGCGGCGAGATGTAAGGCGAGCAAGTACCGACATCAATGAGGAGGAGAAATTGCAACAACCGCCATTGTGCCCCGTCTGTGGACGAGATCTCGCCGGCTCGGCAAACGAGCGGCAAAACCCATCCCACACGGGGAGCGAGCCGGGTTAGAGCAACACGATGTCGTATTGTTCCGGGGACATGGTGGGTTCGGCCTGCAAGGACACCGGTTTGCCGATGAAATCACTCAAACCCGCAAGGTGTTGACTCTCTTCGTCCAGCAGCATTTCAACCACGGTGGCGTTGGCCACCACCCGAAACTCACGGGGATTGAACTGCCGCGCCTCGCGCAAAATTTCGCGCAAGATGTCGTAACAAACGGTGCGAGCCGTTTTCACCTGCCCTCGCCCATCGCAAGTGGGGCAAGGCTGACACAACATGTGCGCCAGGGATTCGCGGGTGCGCTTGCGGGTCATCTCCACCAAGCCCAGCGCCGAGAAACCACTGACCGTGACTTTGGTGCGATCCCGGGCCAGCTGCTTTTTGAATTCAGCCAGTACGCTATCGCGATGGTCTTCGCGCAGCATGTCGATGAAATCGATGATCACGATGCCTCCCAAGTTGCGCAAACGCAACTGCCGGGCGATGGCCTGAGCCGCTTCCAGATTGGTCTTGAAAATCGTGTCGTCGAAGTTGCGCGCCCCCACGTAGCCGCCAGTGTTGACGTCAATCGTGGTCAAGGCCTCGGTCTGATCGACGATCAGGTATCCGCCTGATTTCAGGTCGACCCGACGGGCCAGGGCCTTCTCGATTTCCCCGTCGATGTTGTAGAGGTCGAAGATCGGGCGCTCGCCTTTGTAGTGAGCCAATTTGTCGACCGCCGATGGCGTGAACTCGGCACCAAAGGCTTTCAGCGCATCGAATTGAATCAGCGAATCGATGCGGATGCTGTTGGTCGATTCATTGACCAGGTCACGCAGCACCCGTTGTGCCAGGTTCAGCTCTTGATACAGCAAAGTGCCGGCGGGCGATTTCAAACCCAGTTCACGCACGGTGGCCCAGGTTTTGCGCAGGTAGGCA
>JAGWLR010000069.1 GCA_028864885.1 Burkholderiales bacterium
GCAGTTCAATGCCCACGCCCCGTTGTGGGAGGCCGACCCCAGTCATGGACATGAGTTGAACGATTACCCCGGTGTGTTAGAGCGCATCCAGGCACTCTGGCCGCATCCTGACAAAGCTCTGGAAGTGCTGGAGCGCTCACTCATGCGGCAGGACGCCGAGTCATACACCTTCGATCTGCCAGCCTATCGCGAACTGCTGCTGTTGTATTCGGTGCTACGTGATGTCACCGAACACGAATCCCATGGCTATGTTGATTTGGGTGGTACACGGTCATCGGTTCCCAAGCTTGACCTGGATACCGACAGCCCGCTGATGGCCACCTTGCCGATGAAGGCCTTGCCCGACCTGGCGCCGACCTTGAGTCTTGACCTTGAGCTAGGTGATCTGGACGTTCACCCGTCCAATCCGCCCAATCACAAGCCGTAATCTGCCGGGGCGCTCGAGCCAGGTTCGTCCGAACTACGCAAGGCTTGCTGAATCATCGCCTTGGACAATCGATCCGAGATCAACTCGGCGAATGCCAGCACGAACTGGCGCAGATACGCGCCGCGCTTGAAGGCAATTCGTGCCATGTTGGGGCCAAACAGGTGGCCCACCGGGCGCCAGACCAGATCCCCCTGGCTTTGCATGCTGGGGTCATCCTTGACGGCCATTTCGGCCACCAACCCGATGCCTAAACCCAGGCGGGTGTAGGTCTTGATCACGTCCGCATCAATCGCTTCCAGTGCTACGTTCGGATGCAGCCCCCGTTGGGCAAAAGCCTGGTCGATGCGCTTGCGACCGGTGAACGAAGGGTGATACGAGATCAGAGGCTCGGCAGCCAGTTGCTCCAGCGTCAGGCGCTGAACCTGAGCCAAGGGGTGGTGTGCCGGCATCACCACCACGTGATGCCATTCATACGCGGGCAGGGTCACCAGATCCGGAAAGTCGCTCAGGGATTCGGTCGCCAGGCCAATGTCAGCCACCTCGTCGAGCACCATCTGCGCGACTTGTTCCGGGGTGCCTTGATGCAGGCTCACAGCCACCTTGGGATACTTCTTTCGCAAGGCCGCAACCGGCTCGGGCAAGACATAGCGGGCCTGGGTGTGCGTGGTGGCGATGGACAAGGTGCCGGCGTCTTGCATCGCGTATTCGTCGCCAATGCGTTTGAGGTTGCCCACTTCACGCAAAATCACATCAATGGCTTCGAGCACCTTGTGGCCTGGCTCGGTGATGCGGCGCAGGCGTTTGCCATGGCGGACAAAGATGTCGATACCCAGTTCTTCTTCCAACTCCAGGATGGCCTTGGAGATGCCAGGCTGAGAGGTGTGCAACGCCTTCGCCGTTTCAGTCAGATTGAGGTTGCGGCGGGCGGCCTCTTGAACGAAGCGGAATTGATGCAGGTTCATGGGATCAATCCGCCGTGGCCGGGGGCAACAAGGCAGCGCTTCCTTGCGCCAAGGCCCAGGCTGAATCGGCCAGTGCTTGAATCAACAGCTCGGTCTCACCCACCGCAGGGCTCAACTGCCAAGCAACCTGAGGATGCAGTTGCGTCAGCTCTTGCAGCAGCCGAGGCAAATCTTTGCGCACATGTCCACCCGCGCCAAGGAAGAGCGGCACCACCGTGACTTGCGTGCAAGCGTCTGCCGCCAAAGCCCGCCCGGCTTCCAGAATGCTGGGGCTCATGAATTCAAGAAACGCCAGCTTCACCGGGGTGCTCGGGGCGCGTTGCCGCAGGCGGGTCGCTGCAGCCTCAAAGGGCAGGGCCCACGCAGGGTCGCGGGCGCCATGGGCGAACAACAAGATGCCGGTTTTATTCATGGTGTCAACGGTATCGGACCAGCCAGACAAAAGCACTCAGGGACAGCAGCAGGTAGACCAGGCTCGGGGCCGCCGCAGCAATCCATGGCTGCCAGTGATGCAGCAAGCCCAGGTGGCTGCTGATGTGGTTGACCAGCACGAAGCTGATGCCCAGCATGATGCCGCCAAAGATCTTCAGGCTCATGCCTCCGCTGCGTGCGTGCAGGTAAGCGAAGGGCAGGGCCAGGCCCACCATGACAAAGCACACCAAGGGATAGAAGGCCTTTTTCCAGAACTGGATTTCATAGCGCTGAGCGGCTTGGGCGTTGTTTGCCAGGTGTTCGGTGTAGCGCCACAAGGCCGTGGTCGACATGGTTTCCGGCGGCAGCACAGAAGCCGCTACCACCATTGGAGTCAGGCTGCTGAACCAATCCAGTGTGGGCTCATGGGCTTCGGTGACGAGTTGGTCGGCTTTGAAAACGGCCTGCTCAGACAGCATTTCCTGGTTGTGCCACACCGTGTCGGTGACCTGTTTGAGGTGCCAGATCGTGCCCCTGTTGTTGCCAACCGGTTCAATTTCGCCCGACTTGGCGCTGATACGGCGCCACAAGCGACCTTGCGAATCGAACTCAAAGATCCGGATCAGGCCCAACTGCCCACGTCCATCGGCTTGACCGACGTTGACGGTGATGGTGTGCCCCAGGCCTTGCGGATCATCCTGGCGCTCACGCAACCACGCGCCACCGTTGCCCAGGTCGAGTCCCTTGTCGCTGCCCACTTTGGATCGGTGGATCGTGATGCGCTGCTCTGTCCAGGGCACCACCCAATCTCCCAGCGCTGCCACCAAGGCGGCGCCCAGCAGGCCCAACACGGCCAACAAGGCCAAGGCACGCCCTGGGCTCAGACCACCGGTGCGCAAAATGGTGAACTCCGACGTTTGCGCCATGCGGGCCAGTGCAATGATCGCGCCGATTAGCAGTGCGATCGGGAACAGGTCATAAAGGTGTGACCCTTGCTGCAGCAAGCAGGTCAGGGTGGCGTCCATCAAGGTGTAACCCCTTTTCCCCACACGCTGCACTTCATCCACGAAATCAATGAAAAACAGAAGGGCAGAGAAGCCTGCAGCCACCAATGCCACGTGGGTGATGATCTGGCGGTAAATGAGTCGGCGGACCGTTTTCATGAACGTCTCGAAGAGGGGCGTTTGATCAGATTGGTCAACACCGGGCCTGCCCGGCGGATGAAGGGGGTGCGTTTGAGCGAGGCACCATCGCGCCACCAGATCAAACCCAGCGCGAACACTGTCAGACCACCGTGAACCACCAGCAAGGCCACCACCCAGTCAAGTTTGCCCTTAGCCACCCAGGATTGCGTCAAGCTGAGCAGGTTGGAATACACGACGAACACGAGCAGCGCATACACCATGTTCCAGTTGCTGTTGCGCCGGGCGCTGCCAGCCGCCAGGCTCAGCCCCGACAACACCATGTTCAAAGTGGCCCAGATAAAACCCAGGCGCCAGACCAACTCGGCTTTGCGTCCGCGGTCATCCGAACGCAACAGGTCCAGCGTGGGCAGGGTGCGTACATCGGGGGTGGTCGATTGTTCATCTGGCGCTTCTCCGACCAGAATCTTGGCATCCTGAAAGCGCGACAGGATTTTTTCGCCAGTCTGCAGATCGGTCTGGGTGCGCTCGCCCGCAGTCAGCACCAGGTAACGCTGATTCTTTTCGAGGGTGATCTGGCCTTCTTTGGCGGTCACGACAGCCTCGCGACCGTTTTCCGAGATCACCATGAACACATTCTTGCCTGTACGCTCCCCATCGCTGCGGCTGTCGATGAAGAACACCCGTCGGCCGTCGGCAGACGCCTGGAACTGCCCCGGGGCGACCCGGGAAATGTCCGATCGGCGCTCAAACCGGTTTTTGAGCTGCTGGATTTGTCCTTGCCCCCAGGGACGAGCCACCAGGCTCAGAATGCCGACGCCCACCAGCACCGGCCAGGCCATACGCAGCAGCGGGCGCAAAAAATTGAACTGGCGCGCACCGCTGGACTGCCAGACCACCATTTCGCTTTCGCGCCACAAGCGGTTGAGCACCACGATCACGGAGACAAACAGGGCCAGCGCCACCATGACGGGTAAATGACCAATCAGGGTGTAGCAGAGCATCAAGCCGACATCAGTTGGAGCATAGGTTCCTTCTGTCACTTGGCCCAAAACACGGATGAGCGCCATGGTCAACACCACAGTCAAAAGCACGACAAGCGTGCCCATAAAACTGCGCCAAAGCTCTTTGCGAACGGAGGAATCGAATAACATTGTCTGGATTGAATCTTCCCGTCCATTATGGACGTGCACGACATGGACTTTCGCTCGATCGTCGCCCAGGGTTCGGCCCTGGCCAATGCCACCACCGATTCACTGCTGCTGGTTTTGACGCCTGAACAGGCGCTCACGCAGGATCCAGCCCTCGATAGCTTGATCAAAGACGCGCAATCTGGTCACGATTTTGAGCTCAAGGCGGGGCGTACGTTGTATGTGCATCGTCCTCAAGGCGTCAAGGCGGCACGTGTAGTGTTGGCTGTCGCGGCAGATGATTCTTCCAAATCGTTCAAATCCGCAGTCAGCAAAGGGCTGGGGCAGTTGAAGGATCTGGGCACGGCGCAGGTTGTGGTCGCAGCGGGTGCAGGTTGCAAATTGACGGCAGATCATGCTCGCGCCTTGGTCCAGGCAGCATCTGATCTGACGTATGTTTATCGGCAGACCAAGCCTAGCGCTCCAAATGCGTCCAAGCTCAGCAAAGTCGCTCTGGCCTCGTCGGCCGATGAGGCAGCAGTTGTCAAAGCCGGTCTGCTCGAAGGGCAGGGCGTCGCTGCTGGCGTGGCTCTGGCGCGCGAGTGTGCCAATTTGCCGGGCAACCATTGCACCCCGACTTTCCTGGCCCAAGAGGCCAAGCGCCTCGCCAAAGAATTCAAGAACATCCAGACCGAAGTTCTGGAACGTGCTGCCATCGCCAAGCTGGGCATGGGCTCGTTCTTGTCGGTGACTGCCGGTACGGTTCAGCCCCCTAAATTCATCATCCTGCGCTACAACGGCGCGGCCAAAACTCAGGCTCCCTTGGTTCTGGTGGGCAAGGGCATCACATTTGATTCGGGCGGCATCTCGCTCAAGCCCGGGGCCGGGATGGATGAGATGAAGTACGACATGGGGGGCGCTGCCAGTGTGCTGGGCACCTTCCGTGCCATCGCTGAACTCAAGCCCAAGGTCAATCTCATTGGCTTGATCCCTTCGTGCGAGAACATGCCCAGCGGCACAGCCACCAAGCCGGGCGATGTGGTCACCAGTATGTCGGGGCAGACCATTGAAATCCTCAACACCGATGCCGAGGGGCGTTTGATCCTGTGCGATGCCTTGACCTATGCCGAGCGCTTCAAGCCCGCGGCGGTGGTGGACATCGCTACCTTGACGGGGGCCTGTGTCATTGCCCTGGGCAATCAGCACAGCGGTTTGTTCAGCAAGGACGACGCCCTGGCCGAAGCCCTGCTCAATGCAGGCAAGCAGGCTGGTGATACGGCTTGGCGTATGCCGATTGACGACGAATATGGCGAAGCCCTCAAGAGCAACTTTGCCGACCTGGCCAATGTGGGCGGGCGCGAAGGGGGGGCCATCACGGCCGCGGTCTTCCTGAGCAAGTTCACCAAGGCCTATCGCTGGGCTCACCTGGATATCGCCGGCACTGCCTGGAAGTCTGGCGCCGCCAAAAATGGCACCGGACGTCCTGTCTCGCTGTTGACGCAGTTCGTGCTGAACCAGGCTACGGCTGCGAAAGACGCGTTGGCCCCGTTGCCGGCCGCCGCAGACAAGGCTCCAGCGCGCAAAACTCCCGCACGTCGCCGTGCAGTAGCCTGATCAAGCGTGAATGGGGATGGGGAAAGTCGAATTTCATCACGGGGTGCCCGACAAGATCGGATATGCGTGCCGTTTGTTGCGCAAAGCCTATCGAAGTGGTGCCCACGTGGTGGTTACTGCTGATGACGCCACGTTGAAAACCCTGGATAAACAGCTTTGGGTGTTCGACGATCAGGAGTTTGTGCCGCATGTGCTCGCCTTGCCGGGTAAACAGGTGCCTGAACGTCAGTGGTTCACGCCGATCTGGCTGACGCCGGATCCAGACACCGCACCCGGCGAGCGTCAAATTCTGATCAATCTGGGCCAGGACGTGCCCAAAGGGGCGGATCGGTTTGCACGTTTTTTTGAAGTGGTTTCCACTCAACTCGATGATCGGCAACTAGGCCGTCGTCGATGGAAGCAGTATGAGTCGATGGGTTGGCAGATTCAGCCGCACGAGGTAAAGGAATGAGTTCTTCCCGACCTTTCCCTGCGCAAGTACCGACGCTCACCGAAGTGGTCGAGGCCACGCCCATTCCCGAACCGCAATATGCCGACGAGACCGGGGTGGAGTTAGGCGGGGGCATCGTCACTGATCATCCACCCCAGCCCATTCCGCTTGAGGTGGCCGATCCTCCCTCGGGTCTGGCACATGACATTGCAGTGTTGACCGAGGTGGTGCCCGAGTCCGAAGTGCTGCCCCTTGTGGGGGAGTTGCTGGAAGAAACCAGCAGTGAGGCCGGGCAAATGGTCGCGGCCGCTGAATCCGGAGCCTTGACCCCGGAACTCGAACAGGATCTGACGGATCAGATCACCGAGAGACTGGTCTCCAGCCTGACGCCTGTGCTGGATCAGCTGGCTCAGCAGTTGGTCCAGGATCTCCAGGCTGATCTGGGCAAGCGGCTTCGGCCTCTGGTTGCCCAGGCCGTGGCGCAAGAGTTGAACAAGCGTTGTTCAAACTGAATTCACTTTTCATTGGGTTTCTTACACATGAAGAAAACTTTGGCACTGGTGCCGCTGGCCGCATTGGCTGCAAGCGCTTGCATGGTTCCGTCTTTGGCTCAGGCGCAGACGGTGGTTCGCATCGGTCACGTGGCGCCGGTTTCGGGCCCCCAGGCGCACTTCGGCCGAGACAATGAAAATGGGGCACGCCTGGCCATTGACGAGCTGAACTCCGAAGGCCTGACCATTGGCGGCAGAAAGGTGAAGTTCGAGTTGGTGGCTGAAGACGATGCCGCCGACCCCAAGCAAGGTACGGCGGCGGCGCAGAAATTGTGTGACGCCAAGGTCAATGGTGTGGTAGGGCACCTGAACTCAGGCACCACCTTGCCTGCGGCCAAGATCTACAACGCTTGTGGCATGCCCATGATCACGCCATCGGCCACCAACCCCGAGTTGACCACGCTGGGCTACAAGCACGTGTATCGCATGCTGGCCAACGATAACGCCCTGGGCGCTGGCCTGGCGCACTACGCCAAAGACACCTTGCACCTCAAGAAGGTCGCGATCATCGACGACCGCACGGCTTATGGCAAAGGCGTGGCCGAAGTGTTCGCCAAGACCGCGAAAAGTTTGGGCATGGACGTGGTCAGCCAGCAATACACCAATGACAAGGCGGTGGACTTCATGTCCATCCTCACCGCCATCAAGAGCCGCAAGCCCGATGGCATCTTCTTTGGCGGCATGGACCCTCAGGCCGGCCCGATGCTGCGCCAGATGCAGCAACTGGGCATGACCAAGGAGTATGTGTTTGGTGGCGATGGCATCTGCACCGACAAGCTGATGGATCTGTCCAGCGGGGCCAAGACCTTGGCCAACGTGGTGTGTGCCGTGGGTGGTGCCTCGCTCGACAAGCTGCCAGCTGGCAAGGCTTGGCGTGCTCGCTACGATGCCAAGTTCCCAGGGCAGTTCCAGGTGTACTCGCCGTATACCTACGACGCGGTGATGGTGCTGGCCGATGCGATGAAGCGCGCCAACTCGGTCGACCCCAAGGTCTATGCAGCCCAACTTCCACTGACCAACTATCAAGGCGTGACCGCCAAAGTGATGTTCGAGCCCAACGGCGAGTTGAAGAACCCTGCGATGACGCTTTACGTCTACAAGAACGGCAAGAAGGTCCCCCTGAATTGATTGAAATTCAGGTTATACTCGCTGGCTCTGGAGAGGTGGATGAGCGGTTTAAGTCGCACGCCTGGAAAGCGTGTGTGGGTTAATAGCCCACCGCGGGTTCGAATCCCGCCCTCTCCGCCAGGAAACTGAAAAAAGCCCTGTAAGTTCAAAGACTTACGGGGCTTTTTCTTTTTCCACTGTTGATTCGCGTGATGCTGAAAGTTGTTGCGTAACTTCCACTCGTTGGCGTTTCAGTGTTACGGGATTGTCACGGGTTGCTGGACATTGATTTCAATTGATTTGGGTGTATCACGCAAGTGTTACGTGCCTCCTTTAGGAGCAGTCAGCGGCTCTGCATTGGTTGCAGAACGGGTGCCGGAGATGATGGCTCCGGTGGATCACGCACCCATTCAATGCGTGCGATACGCACCGGCCTGACGCCATGGCGCACCTTACAATCGGAGGCACAAGCCAGTCCGTCGCTAGCCGCCGCATGACCAGCGCGCTGTGCCTTCCACAACTCCACATCCGAATGAGCAATCTCACGCCCGCGCCGCGCGCACGAACGTCCCTGTCCAGCGAGCTTCTCGTTGCCTCATTACTGCTCGCCTGGTTCGCCGCTACGGCCTGGGCACGTCCCTTGCTGCTGCCCGACGAAGGGCGGTATGTTGGGGTGGCTTGGGAGATGCTGCGCTCGGGTCACTGGCTGGTGCCCACACTCGACGGCCTACCGTTTTTTCACAAGCCACCTCTGTTTTACTGGCTGACCTCGGCGGCCTTGTCCGTCGGCGGTCTCAATGTGTGGGCGGCCAGGGCTTCGGCGATTCTTGCCGCAACCTGTGCCACCTTCGCGTGCTATCGCTTCGTCACGCGTTGGCAGGGGGCGCGCAGCGCTAGGCTGGCGACCGTCGCTTTGGCTGCACAGACCTTCTGGTACCTGGGCGCGCAGTTCGCCAACATGGACATGCTGGTGGCCGGGTGCATTACGGTGACGATCGTCTTGCTGGCGCACGCCGCCCTGTCGCTGGAGGCGGGCGGGCGATTTCGTAGCGCCCTGATCGGTGCGTGGCTGGCCGCCGGTCTGGGGGTGCTGGCCAAGGGTTTGATCGGTTTCGTGCTGCCCGCGATGGTGGTCGGACTGTGGCTGATCGCTCTTGGCCGCTGGCGCACCATGCTGCGCCTCTTGTCGCTGCCGGGCATCGTGCTCATGCTGGGCGTGTGCGCGCCATGGTTCATCGCCGTCGATCGGCAGTTTCCGGGCTTCATGCACTATTTTTTCGTGACGCAGCACTTCGACCGCTTCGCCAAGAGCGGTTTCAACAACGTGCAGCCGGTCTGGTTCTATCCGGTCGTCATTCTGGTGTTCAGCCTGCCTTGGTGGCCCTGGCTGCTTCGATCGCTGCGCCTTGCGCCGGCCGCTGCGCCGGACAAGGCCATCCGCCTGCTGCTGCTGATCTGGGTCGTGGCGATCGTCGGCTTTTTCTCGATTCCGCGCTCCAAGCCGCTGGGCTACGTCCTGCCGGCGGTGCCGCCAATGGCCCTGCTGGCGGCCATGGGCTTCGAGTTAGCCGAGCGCGCGGGCCGCTCGCGGGCCGGCGCGTGGGCGCTCAGCGTGACACTCAGTGTCGTGCTAGGCCTGGGCGCGATCGCGGTGTTCAGCCTTCACCCGGCGCACAGCACGCGAGAACTCGCGCTTGCCCTGGCTAGCGCACGCCGGCCCGGCGAGCCGGTCGTTATGCTTTACCAATATGACTACGACGTGCCCTTTTATGCCAGGCTGAGCCATCCGGTTCAAGTCGTCGAGGAGTGGTCGAGCGAGCGAATCCGGCAAGGTGATAGCTGGAACAAGGAGCTGAGCGACGCTGGCGATTTCGACCCAGCGCTGGCACGCAAGCTGCTGATCACGCCGTCGCAATTGACGGCCGTGCTGTGCTCGAGTCCGCGCTCCTGGGTGCTTGGCACGGATGCCCATGCTGCCCAGTTTCCCTTCCTGGCTCACGCCGCCGTCCTGACTTCGGCGCGTGGCCAGCACCTGTGGCGCGTTGAGGCAGGCTCGGGCGATCAGGCGCGCGCCCTGGGCTGCGCAAGTGCCGCGAGCGGCGCGCCCTGATCGGACTTGGTCTCACGGAAAGGCCAGGATGCCCGACTCTATCCCCTCGGGCGAGTATCGGGATGGTGTGTGGCGATCAATGATTCACCAAGGCAAGTTCAAACGGCTGACTTCCTGGGTTTTTATTTCCACTGCTTTGCACGACCTAATCAAATCATTCAATGCGAAGCGCCTGTGCGGGCCAGGCAAGCGCGCCTCGTAAGCAGCTAATATCTCGACATGGACAACATCATTGCCACTTCCAACGCGCTGGGATTGACCTTGCCAACGCCTGCTTATCTGGTGGGCATGCTGATCTTCAGCCTGATCGGGATCGTCGCGTATTACAAGGGCAAGGCATCCAAGCGGCCCACGGTTCGATGGTTGGGCTTGGCCCTGATGCTCTTTCCCTATGCTGTGTCGGCCACCGTGTGGTTGTATGTGGTGGGCATCGGCTTGTGCGGTGCGGCTTGGTATTACGACCACCAGGGCTAAATCAAATGCTTGTACCCTTTTTGTTGCACTGGGCCACGACCGCTTTGGCTTTGTGGGCGGCCAGCCATGTCTTCAAGGGCATGAGGTTTGATGATGGGGCATCCTTGTGGGTGTCGGCCTTGTTGCTCGGCTTTGTCAATGCCATCGTCAGGCCGATGCTGGTATTGCTGACGTTGCCATTGACCTTCTTGACCTTTGGGCTGTTCTTGCTGGTGATCAATGCATTGATGATCTTGCTGGTGTCGAAGTGGGTCAAGGGATTCAAGGTGGCCGATTTTTGGACGGCCTTGGGTGCCAGCATTTTCATGGCGCTGCTGAGCATGTTCCTCGGCAGCATGTTTTTTCCGATGGGGCACCATTCAGGCTTCATTCACATGCCCATGGGTGGGCCTTGGATCTAACGCTGGATGAGCGAGGCAACGCCGAGGCTCGCGGCTTCGATGGCCCCCGCGATATAGCCTGAAAACTGGGGTGACCATTCGCTGCCAATGGCGGTGAATCGCCCGCGCCAAGGGCCCACGTCAGCCTGGGCCGAAGGGGCTTCAGGGTGTTGGCCGGAACCATCCCAATCGGCCTGGGTGGCTGTGTAGGGCTCTTGTGCCCAGTCCTGGATGAACTCTGCTTTGGGCGTTTCAGCTTGTGGGCCATACATTCGCGCCAGTTGGGCGCGGCAGTGTGAGCGCAGGACCGCCTCAGGCACGGTTTCGCGCACGCGCGCCGGTACCCCGATGAAGCCAAACAAGGCTGCGCTGCCGCCGGGCATGGATGCATCATGGATTTCGGCGAGTGGGCCGCGAGCACTGCGGCCTTCGCCTGATAGGCCTTGCTCACGCCAGAATGGTGCTTCATAAACTGCCACGTATTTGGCGTGGGGTGCCATCCATGTAGCGGTGGCCTGCCATTCTTGCGTCAGTGCCGAGGGCAGGGCCGGGGTGAATTCGATGTGGCGCAGGACCATGCGTGGCGGCAGGGCGAGCAACATATGTTCTGCGCGCCAGGTGGTGGCCTCTCCGGCATGGCTTTCTGTGTCTAACTCCACATGGTCGCCTGCCATGCGCAGGCGCTTCGCGGTCTGACTGGTCAGGATTCGGGTGGCGTCGAGACCTTGCTGCAGAGCGTCAGTGAGGGCCGCCATCCCGCCAATCAGGCGCACAGATGGCGGTGAATTCACATAGCCTCGCATCCGCATGGGGGGCTCATGGGGCGTTCGCTCGACCACCATGTCGCCCGTTTCATGTTGCTCGAAACGATCGAGGCCCAGGTCTCGCACGACTTGATCCAGTTGGCGCTGGTAGCCAGGCCAGAACCAGGAGGGCCCCAGGTCGAAGCGATCGTTTGAGTTGGCCGCTGGCACAGACAAGATACGCCCACCCACGGCGTCACGCCCTTCAATGAGCACCCAGTCTGCTACGCCTTGATGTTGCAGGAGCCAGGCTGCATACAAGCCGCTGACACCCCCGCCAATGATGGCGATTTTTGTGTTGTGCATGGCGGTGTGGGTCAGTCGGCAAGGGGCAGATGGCCGGTCTTCAGGTAAACGGTGGCGCCCTGTGGGCCTGCAGTGATGCCCAGTTGAAGCCCGTGGGGCAGGCGCATCCAGCTGCCGCGATCGAGCACTTGATTGTCCTCTTGTAAGGACCCATCCAGCACCAGCAGTTCGGCACTGGGCACCGGTTCTGAAAACAATGTAGCCCCTGGAGGCAGGCGCAGCAGGCAGACGTGCTCGGTCGTATCCGAGAACAGTGGGCAGACCTCTCGGTCGGGCAGGCGTTGCCAGTTGGATGGGGCCGAGGTGTCGATGCGCACCCGCTGGGTCTGGCTGGCTGGCATTTGCCAAAGCTTGACGAACAGGGCGGCCCCCTCGAGGCTGGATGGCTGGTGGCTGGACCCGGGTGGGTTACGCAGATACCAGCCTGCCGGGTAGTGGTCGTCGCCTTCACTGAAGGTGCCCGACAGCACCAGCACTTCTTCGCCGCCCGGATGAGGATGGTGCGGGAAGTGGGAGGCGGGGGCGTAGCGCACCAGGCTGGTGGCCCGTGCATGTTCACCCCCCAGGCGATCAAGCATCACCCGCTCAACGCCCGCTTGCGGCGAGGCGATCCATTGGTAATCCTTGGGGGTGACGGTGGCGCGTTGTGAGAAATCGGCGTTGACGAGCATGTTTGAACCTTCTGGTCATCCGCCGACGGCGGCGAATCAGCGGTTCGTTTCCTTCACGATCACCCACTGTCCGTTGACCTGCCGCCAGAGTAGCGTTTTCTTCATCTTGTCGTGGTAGTAGGGCGATTGGTAGACCTGTGTGAAGGTGGTGATCACCGAAGTGCCTTTGGCGACGGCCTTGATGTCGCTCAGTTCAACTTGGATGGGGCCGGGCTTGTCAAACAGGCGGCGGCGCTCGGTGATCCATTTGGCTGAGGTGTATTTGATCGGGCCGAATTCTTTGCCGTAGAAGGACAGGTACCGGTTCATGTCTTTCGACATCCACGCATCAGCCCAATCCTTGAGTCGATGGGTCACGGTTTCCGTGGGCGTGGCGGGCGCAGGGGTAGGAGCAGCAACGGGGGCCAGAGGCTGCGGCGCAATGCTGGTTGGGGCTGCGATGGGAGCAGCATCCGGGATGGCCAGTTTGCGTGCCCGTGCATCCAGTTCTTCGCGGCTGACGGCGGGCACTTCAATGGTCGTGACCGGGCAGCGCTGGGCTGCATCGGCATCTGCTGACCAATCGCGGGTTTCGGCGGTGGTGCCGTCATCCTTCGGGGCCAGGCCTAATGTGCTCAACAAAGCGTTGCGCGCGGCTTGTGTGCGGGCATAAGCCAGTTGCAAATCGAAATCGGTATTGACGTAAGACCGTTTGGCTGTGTAGAGCTCGTTTTCTGAGTTCAACAGGTCGAGCAGGCTGCGTTGCCCGATTTCAAATTGCTGACGGTAGGCATCACGGGCTTTTTCGATGGCCAGCACGTTGCGATCCAGGGCAATGAGCTGGTCTTTCAGCTTTTGGATGTCGTTGTGGGCAATCGACATCGTCTGGCGGGTGTCGCGGCAAGCCTTGTCGCGTTGGTCCGCGGCCTGGTTGACCAGGTCTGCATACTGACGCACGCGAGCCCGATCGGATCCCCCGTTGAAGAGGTTCCAGTTGAGCAGCAGCTCGGCCGTCGTGTCATGCTTTTCGTTGGGCACGCCGTCGAAGTTCTTGCCCACACCTGAGCGAACGCGGGCTTCGATCTTGGGCTGATAGGCGCTGGATCGGCCATCGGCTTGGGCTTGAACCGAGCGCAGGTTTTCAACGGCTGCGCTGATGGTTGCATTGCGAGCCAGGGCCTGTTTGAGCGCGTCGGCGTCGCTGGCCTGAATGCCTTTGTCCAGGCCTTCTGCCGAGGGCAGGGTGGCCTGCGGGGCTTCACCGATGATGCGCAGATAACGTGCGCTGACATCGTGCAGGTTGGCGACTTCGGTGGTCAGGTTCGAGTCAGCCAGGGCCAGACGGGCGTTGGCTTGTTCAGAGTCAACCCCACGGCCTACGCCCGCCTTGACCTTCGATTGCAGTTGGTCGAAGACGTATTTGTGCTGCACGTAGTTGTCTTCGGCCAATTCGACCAATTTGCGGTAGCGCAAAACATCGAGGTAAGCACGTGTGGCTTCGAGGGCGGTGTCTTCCGAGGTCGAGAGGAATTCGAAATAGCGGGTGAGCCGTGCGTGGCCCAGGCGCTCAACTTCCTTGCGCGTGGCCTGACCATCCCACAGCACCTGGGTGGCGGTTAACGCGATGCCGTTGCGGTTGAGGCTCAGCGACTCGGGGGTGCGATTGGTGATGCGATTGCTTTCACGCCCGACGTTGGCCGACAGATCGACCGAGGGCAGGTAGCCGCCCTTGGCCACATCCTGCTCGTTGGCCGCGGCGCGCAAAGCGTTGAGCCGGGCGGTCACGTCTGGGTTGTTGGTGATGGCTTTTTCCACTGCGGAGCTCAGACCATTGGCCGGTGCGCTCTGGGCCTGGGCTGTCATAGCCAAGCAGGCCAGTGAAAGGGCAGAAAGTCCAAATTTCAGCAGGGGGTTTCTCAATTGATACCTCATCACAACCGGGGCGAACCCAAAAATCAACCGCGCATTTTCGCATTAATCGCCCAGACCGCAAATAAGTTGAGATCGGGGGTTATGCGGGGCGTGAACTAGTTATCTTATAAAACCCGAGGGGTCAAGATTGCCTGGAATTCGCCGATTTCCTCTTGTGCTTTGTTTGCGCCGGATATTTCTATTGTCTCGTGGCGTTGCACGGAGGCCGTCAAGGTCGGCCGTGCGACGGGGACTGGCTCGCGCCTTTTTTTTGGTGGTGTTGGCTTGGGCGGGGCCTTTGCTGGCCTGGGATCCGGGCAATGTGCTGGCCAAAGCTCAGAAGATGGGGCCCGGTGCGCAGGTCCGCGCTCAGGCCTTGTTAGCGGACATCGCGGAAGTGGCGGATCGGGATGATCCGACCAAGCTGAAAACCATCAACGACTTTTTCAATCGCCATATCCTTTATCGGGAAGACCAGGAAACCTGGGGGCAATTGGATTATTGGGCCAGCCCGTTGGAGTTATTGGCTAAGGGGCAAGGCGACTGTGAGGATTACGCCATAGCCAAGTATTTCTCCTTGATTGCGTCGGGAGTTTCTGGCGTCAAGATGCGCATGGTGTATGTGCGGGCGCAAGTCGGTGTTTCGGTGCAGGCGCACATGGTTCTGGCTTACTACCCGGCACCCAATGCCGAGCCCTTGATTTTGGATAACCTGATCACCGACATTCGTCCCGCATCGAGGCGGCCGGATCTGGTGCCTGTTTTCAGCTTCAGTGCCGAAGGTTTGTGGCAAGGTGTGGGGGCAACGTCTGCAGGAGATCCTGCCGCGCGCTTGTCGCGTTGGCGTGATGTGCTGGTAAAAGCAAAGGCTGAAGGGTGGTGGTGATGCGTATGAAGACCTTGGCGATGTGGGGGGCAGGATGTCTCTGATTCGGCAGATCTGGTTGCTGTTGCTGGCAACCTTGCTGATGGCTTTTCTGGGCAGCTTCGGTGTGTGGATGGTGTCTGCACGCAGCTATCTGGAAACACAGTTGCGCCTGAAGAACGCGGACAACGCCCAGTCCTTGGCCTTGAGCTTGTCGCAGCAAAAGGGCGATGTCCCATCGATGAGCGTGGCGATTCAGGCCATGTTCGATACGGGGTTCTACAAGCGCATCTCGTTGAAAGACGTATCCGGCCGTGTGGTGTTTGCCCGTGAGGCCGATCCCAGCATCGAACGCGAGCAGGTGCCGCATTGGTTTGAAAACCTGGTGCCGGTTGAGTCAGCACCTGGGGTGGCCCAGGTTTCAGACGGTTGGCGCGCAGTGGGGCAGGTTGAGGTGGTCAGCCAATCCGAGTTCGCGCATGAGCAACTGTGGCAGGGATCATTGAAGACCTTATCCTTGTTGGCAGGGTTGGGGGCCGTGTCGGGCTTCATTGCGACGTTTGGCGTGCGGGGCATTCGCCGGCCGCTCAATGCAACGGTGGGGCAGGCTCAAGCCTTGATGGAGCGCCGCTTCATCACGGTAGAAGAACCCCGAGTGCCTGAATTGGCTCGCCTGAGCCGGGCGATGAACGCCGTGGTGGTGCGCTTGAAATCGCAGTATGACGAGCAGGCCAATATGGTGGAACAGTTGCGCCAGCAGGCGCACTGCGATGCGCTGACCGGCTTGTCGCATCGGCGCCATTTTGTGGCGCAGTTGGGGGCAGCACTGGAAAGCGAAGAGGGCTCGGGGTCGGGTGTGCTGTACCTGGTTCGGGTGGTTGATCTGGGGGGCGTCAATCGTTCCTTGGGGCATCGGGTGACCGATCACCTGCTGCAAAAGCTGGCTCAGATCCTGCAAGAAATTTCATCAGGTGTCTCGGGCGCCAGCACAGGGCGACTCAATGGCGGAGATTTCGCGGTCTGCCTGACCCATTCGGATGTGCCTGTGCCGCAGGCCGAGTATTACGCCGATGCAATCCGACGTGCTTTTTCTGAGCAGGCCTTGACGGCGTCTGTGGTGGTCGGAGCCACGCCGTGGCGACGTGGCCAATCTGTGCAGCAGGTGCTGGCGGCGGCCGATTCAGCCTTGGCTCGGGCCGAGAGCCGTGGCGCCTTTGCTGTCGAGGTGGTGGCGTCTGATTCCGCCGAGCCAGTGATGGGTGAAGACCAATGGCGTCGTCGTTTGACATCGGCTTTGGCTGAAAGACGGATGCAGTTGATGCGCTATCCGTTGCTCAACCGCCAGGGAGCTTTGGTTCACCATGAGTGTCCGGCGCGGTTGCAGTTGGATGTGGGGGGCGCCTTTGAGCCGGCAGCGGATTGGTTGCCGATGGCCTTGCGTTGCGGTTTGACGTCGCAGATTGATGAAGCTGCAGTAGACATGGCCTTGACCCAGGTGGCGGCAGATGGGCAGGCGCGTGGGGTCAATCTGGCGCCGGCTTCTTTGCTGGACAGCACTTTCGTGCCGCGTTTGCGCGCTCGTTTGATGGCGTCGCCCGATGCTGCAGCCCGTTTGTGGCTGGAGGTGGCTGAGAGCGCGGCCATGGAGCATTTCGAGTTGGTGCGTGAGTTGTGCAAGCAATTGCGGCCTTTGGGCACGCAGATTGGCTTGGAGCACGCGGGTGAGCGCTTGTCGCGGATTGAATTTCTGTTCGAATTGGGACTGGATTACGTCAAGCTGGATGCTTCGGTGGCAAAGGGCGTGGCGCAGGACGCCGCCCGCCTGGCTTTCGTGTCTGCCACGGCGGGTATGTTGCATGGCCTGGGCTTGCAGGTGTATGCCGAGGGCATTTCTGACCCGCAAGATATTCCCGCGCTGCATGAGTGCGGAGTGGATGGGGTCACCGGTCCGGCAGTCAAGACCGCTTGAAGCGGCCTTGACGTCGAATCATCAGTCGACGTTCAGTTGGCCCTTGTTCAACAGGTCTTTGATGATCTGTTGATCGGTGTGCAAGGTACCGCCCAAAGTCAGGTCAACTGACCGCAACACGATGGTTTGGTCTTCGCTGCCGGCCGAGTAACCGCTGTTGAAGCCACCGTTGGTGCTCAGGTGAATCACCGTGTCATGCCCGTTGTACTCAAAGTGCATGTAGTTGCTGAGATTGCCCGTGTTCGTCCCGACGTGGTTGTCGCCTTGTAGCAAGTCACGCAGATCCAAGACATCCTTGTTGCCAGCGCTGGAGCTGAAGTCAGTGATCACGTCCACAGCGGGCGCGCCTTTGGCGCCCGCATCACCGAGTTCCCAACGGAAGACATCATTACCCGCGCCACCCGTGAGCAAATCGTTGCCCGCTCCGCCGATGAGGACATCGTGACCACCGTTGCCGGACAGGTTGTCGTCGCCTGTGCCACCCAGTAACCGGTCGTTGCCCGCCCCGCCGTTGATGTTGTCCTGGCCTGCGCCTCCAGAGAGGAATGTTGAGCCGGAAGTGGTGGCGCTCAGCATGTCATCACCGCTGCCACCGGTCACGATGGTGCTGCCGGTGACGATGTTGATGTAGTCCGTGCTGGTGTGGGTGTCGCCCCCCACATTGTTGGTGGCGTTGAACTCGAGCGTTGCTGAACCGTTACCAGCATTGGTGACCTGAAGCAAGTTCAGTGTCCACCCAGTCAGGTCAATGGCTTGGTCGTGATTGGTGGCCGTCACCGAGTGCACGCCATCGGTGATGGTCATGCCTGATTCCAGTCCTGTGACGCTCAGGCTGGTGTAGTGAGAGGCGGCCACGTTCAATTTCAAGGCATTGCCATCGTTGGCAATGGCGTGGTCCTGATAACCATTTTCAACGGCGCGAATGGCCGTGATTTGATCCGCAGTCAAAACTCGGTTGTAGATGTGCAGGTCATCAAGCTCGCCGTTGTAATAACGGGTGTCGCTCAAGTCGCTGCCACTGGTGTTGTTGCTGAACCGGTTGGTGACACCGATGGACGTTAGCCGGTTGAGGGTGGCCGTGAATGATGAGTCGTAAGGGCTGCCCGTGGCCTCAAGGTGCCCATCCACATAGACCTGAACAAAGCCTGTGCTGGCATTACGGGTGATGGCCACGTTGTGCCAAGCGTTGTCGTTGATGGCGGTGGTGCTATAGACGCCGG
>JAGWLR010000070.1 GCA_028864885.1 Burkholderiales bacterium
TCGTAAGGCACGTCGATGAATTTGGCGCCCAGCGACTCGACCTGCTCCTTCACGGAGGGGCGGACGTCAGACGCCTCAATCACGGCGCCCAGGCGCTTGGCCGTCGCAATGGCTTGCAGGCCAGCCACGCCCACACCCAAGATGACGACGCGGGCAGCCTTGACGGTGCCGGCGGCGGTCATCAACATCGGGAAGATGCGCTGGTATTTGTCTGCAGCGATCATCACCGCCTTGTAGCCCGCCAGGTTGGCCTGCGACGAGAGCACGTCCATGCTCTGGGCACGGGTGGTACGGGGCGCCGCTTCCAGCGCAAAGGCAGTCAGCTTGGCATCGGTCATGGCTTGCAAGCCGTCCTTGTCGAACGGGTTGAGCATCCCAACCAAAACGGCGCCAGGTTTCATGAGCGCGCGCTCGTCCGCATTGGGGGCACGCACCTTCAGCACCATCTCGGCACCCAGCGCACCCGCCACATCGGTGATTTCAGCGCCGGCCGCCACATAGGCCTCGTCGGTCACGCTGGCAGCCACGCCGGCGCCAGACTGCACACGCAGGGTGTGGCCTTGAGCCTTCAATTTCTTGACGGTCTCCGGTGTCACGGCCACGCGGGTTTCGCCCGCGTAGGTCTCCATGGGTATGCCAATGAGCATACGGGTCTCCTATGTATGACTTGAATGGATGTCAGCGTTACCAAACGTGCCAGCATACACAACATTCCAGGGTTTTCCGCCAGTCGGGCGTCCGCAAAAGCCCATCTACCCCACGGAACCCCTTGATCTGACGACCCCAATTGTCAAAATTTGGCACATCTAACGCGTCGAATATCCATCCGAACCATGCCACGACTGGAAAACGCCGATGCTTTTGTCATGGCAATGGCGGATAATGTTGGGCTCATGAAGACAGCGGAACTCTTGGCCACAGCTCCTCAGCCACCAGCCCCGGCCACGCCGAACAAGGTGCGCTGGAAGCCCAACGTCACCGTCGCAGCTTTGATCGAGCGCGACGGGAAATTCCTGCTCGTCGAAGAAGACACGTCGGACGGCATCTTGCTGAACAACCCGGCAGGGCATCTGGACCCGGGTGAGTCCCCCATTCAGGCCGTGATTCGCGAAACCCTCGAAGAAACCGCGCGGCAGTTCGCTCCAGAAGGCTTTGTGGGCATGTTCATGTCGCGCTTCCGCCGCACCCGCAATGGCGAAGACACCACCTACCTGCGTCTGGCCTTTCATGGCTCGGTTTCTGACGCCGACCCTCTGCTGGATCTGGACGAGGGCATCCTGCGCACAGTGTGGATGACCGTCGACGAGATCCGGTCGCAGCCTCATCGCATGCGCAGCCCCCTGGTGATCGAGTGCATCGAAGCCTATCTGGCCGGCGAAAGCTATCCCCTGTCCATCCTGAACGTGCACGACAGCGTGTTCTCGGCTCCTGCTTTGGTTTCTCGCGGCTGATGTCTTCCAAACAACGTGTGGTGGTAGGCCTCAGCGGTGGGGTCGATTCGGCTGTCAGCGCCTGGCTGCTCAAGCAACAGGGGCACGAGGTCATCGGCATCTTCATGAAGAACTGGGAAGATGACGACGACAGCGAGTACTGCTCATCCCGCCAGGACTTCCTGGATGCGGCGTCGGTAGCCGATGTGCTCGGCATTGAAATCGAGCACGTCAACTTTGCGGCAGATTACAAAGATCGGGTCTTTGCCGAATTCCTGCGTGAATACCAGGCCGGACGCACGCCGAACCCGGATGTGCTGTGCAACGCCGAGATCAAGTTCAAGGCTTTTCTGGACCATGCCATGCGTCTGGGGGCTGAAAAAATTGCCACGGGCCATTACGCCCGAGTGCGTAGCGTTGAAGATGCCGGCTACGAAGGCGGCCTGCGCTACGAGTTGCTCAAAGGCCTGGATCCGTTGAAGGACCAGAGCTATTTCTTGCACCGCCTGAACCAGGCGCAGCTGAGCAAGACGATCTTCCCGGTGGGTGAGTTGCCCAAAACCGAGGTGCGCCGCATCGCGGCCGAGATTCAACTGCCTAACGCCAAGAAGAAGGACTCGACCGGCATCTGCTTCATTGGCGAGCGCCCTTTCCGAGAATTCCTCAACCGTTACTTGTCCAACCAGCCCGGCCCCATCAAGGATGATCGCGGCCGCACGCTGGGCGAACACGTGGGCCTGAGCTTCTACACCCTGGGCCAACGCAAAGGCATCGGCATCGGCGGCGTCAAGGAAAAGGGTGCCCCACGCGGGGGCGGCGAGCACGACCCCTGGTTTGTGGCCCGCAAGGACATGGCCAGCAACACCCTTTATGTGGTGCAGGGTCATGATCACCCCTGGCTGCTGCAGCACACCCTGGTGGCCGATGACCTGAGCTGGGTCGATGGCCGAGGTCCGAGCGTCGGGACACCGCAGCTCGGCGCCAAGACGCGCTATCGACAGGCCGATGCGCCATGCGTGATCGAGTCGGCCGATGCCCAACGCATCGCCCTGCACTTCCCGGATGCGCAATGGGCGGTCACGCCCGGTCAGAGCGCCGTGCTGTACCAGGGCGAGGTCTGCCTGGGCGGTGGCGTCATCCACAGCGCCGCATGAACCCGGCCATCGGGGGCCCGAGCGAGCCCCCCATCATCATCCTCGACACCAATGCCCTGCTGGATTGGCGGGTGTTCAAAGATCCTGCCGCCACGCCGATTGCACAAGCCATTCTCGAGGGACGCCTGCGTTGGGTGGCCTGCACGTCGATGGAACAAGAGTGGCATCAGGTGTGGCCTCGCAGCTACCTGAAAGCCTGGCAACCCGATCCGCAATTGACGTTGACAGTTTTCCAGCACGCGGAATTCGTGGACATCCCCCCGCGTGGCCCCCTGCGCTGCAAAGACCCGGACGATCAGGTCTTCATCGATCTGGCCCTGCACGTGGGCGCGAAATGGCTGTTTTCAAAGGACGCCGCTCTGCTGAAATTGGCCAAACGCGCCAAATTGCGGGGCACTGAGATCCTGACCCTGCCACAATGGACACCTGTTCCGTAATGGCCGGCAACCCGAATCCACGTCATGCCTGAGATCTCTCGCCGCTCCGCCCTGCGCTGGGGCACCCTGGCCACGCTGGTGGGCCTCACCGCCTGCGCCAGCATGCTGGGCGCCCGAACGGTGGTCATCAGCAAGGAAGAACTGGCCAGCAAGATTGCCAAACCCTTCCCGGTCACCCACCGGCTGATGGACCTGCTGGACGTGAAGGCCCAGGCACCCCGCCTGCGCTTCATGCCACAGGAAAACCGGGTCGGCACCGAGTTTGATCTGAGTGCGAGCGATCTGCTGTTCAATCGCACCTACAACGGCACGATCGGCGTGAGCTTTGGCTTGCGCTTTGAGCCCAAGGATCTCACTTTGCGGCTTACCAACGTCAAGGTCGATCAGATCAGCTTGGCGGGCCTGCCTGCTGCCGCCCAACGCTACCTGACCAAGCTGGGCGCATGGATAGCCGAAGACCAGTTGCGGGACTACCCCGTTCACCACTTCAAGCCCGAGGATTTGCGCAGCGCAGATCGCCTGGGGTACGAGGTGGGCGACATCAAGGTCACCGACCAAGGTCTGGAGGTTCACCTGAACCCCAAGAAGTCCTGATCTTTTTCGAGAGTTCGCATGAGTTTGTTTGCTGCCGATCCCAATGCCAAAGACATCTACCAGTGGGTGGATCTGTTCATCAAGGCCATTCCCTACGCCCAAGCGGCGGGCATGCTGGTCACCGCTCTGGACAAGGGGCAGGCCAGCTTGATGTTGCCGGCTCGGGACACCTGGAGTGGTGACACCGAACGCAACCGCATCCACACGGGCTGCCTGAGCGTGCTGGCTGACACCGCCTGCGGCATTGCCGTGGGCACTGCACTGGATGAGATGGAGCCGTTTGCGACCCTGGATTTGCGCATGGACTACCTGCGCTCGGCGGATGCTGGCAAAAACCTGATCTGTGATGCACGCTGCCATCGCCTGTCGCGTAGCGTCGCCTTCGTGACCGGCGAGTTGCGTCAGCCCGGCAACGACGAAGTGATCGCCATGGCCAACGCCACCTTCATGCGTGCCACGGCCAACAAGCGCCGCACTGACCTGGATCCCAACGCCGCATCATCGGCCGGCACAGGCAGCAAACCACGCGCCCAGGCCGCGCCCCCCATCCATCACGTCTCGCTGGAGGCCATTGCCGAGGCAGCCAAATCCGAACAACCCGCCATCCCCGAAGGCCGCTCGCCCTACGTGGATTTTCTGGGCGTGATGCAGCATCCACAGCTCAACGCCGGGCCGATCTTCCGATTGCCTTTCCGCCACGACTTGATCGGCAACCCGATGTTGCCGGCCCTGCATGGCGGCGTGCTGGCCGGCTTTGCCGAAACTGCCCTGATCATGCATGTGGTGGCCACCAACCCGCATCTGGAAAAGGCTATCCCGAAAGCCATCGACTTTTCCATCGACTACCTGCGCTCAGCCAAACCCGTTGACACCTATGCACAAGGCATCACGGTGCGACAAGGCAATCGCGTCTCGCTGGTTCAAGTCAATGTCTGGCAAGACGACCCCAGTCGCCCCGTGGCGTCGACCCGTGGCCACATCTTGATGCCTCAATGACCAACGGCTTGGATCAATGGCCGCCCAACTTGGCCGTGATCCACCGGTTGAGACTATCGGGGGTCAGCTTGGCCGCCACATAGAACAAGGTCGTCTGCCAGCCCACCGGTGAATGCAAGGGCAAGCCTCGCGCAGACGCCGGCGCGGCCAGACGCCACACGGTTTGCGCCACATCATCGGCCGTCAGACGCACCCCCAGTGTCTGTACCGTTTTCATCTTCGCCACTTCGTCACGCACCATCGCCGTGTTGACAAAGAGAGGCAAGACATCCATGACACGGATGTCATACTTTTGCCATTCGATGTCGAGCGCCTCGGTCAAGCTCCTGACTGCGGCCTTGGTGGCCGAGTACGTGCTGAGCATGGGTTGGCCAAACAAGGCTGAGGCAGAGCACATGTTGATGACCCGTGCACCAGGGGTTTGGCGCAAAAGCGGCAACGCCGTGTGGCAGCCATTGAGCACCCCCTTGAGGTTGATGTCGATGAGGCGGTGATGCCGCTCGAGGGGCGCTTCTTCAAATGGGGCCGTCACGGCAATGCCGGCATTGTTGAACAACACGTCGATGCGCCCCGCCGCCTGCATGAACGCCGTCAGTGCCGGCCCCCACTGCGCAGGATCGGCCACATCCAAGCGCCCTGCCACCGCGCGCTGGGCGCCCAACTGATCGCACAAAGCTCGCACAGCCGCCTCGTCGACATCGAACAACCCCACAAACCAACCAGCCTTGGCAAAACGCTCGGCCACAGCCCGGCCGATGCCGGCGGCTGCGCCGGTGATGAAAATGCTGCGTTGTGAGCGGGTCGACATGAAAGCTCCTGTGCATGAGGGGGATGGCGCCGAAGGATAGGCAAAAGCGGGAAGACCCGTCTTGACCGGACGCCATCGTTTTTTGACACTTTCGACCATGCTCAAGCGCCTCCATACCCGCAGCGCCGTTCACGGCGTGGTTGCCCATTCACTGGTGCAGGCCCTGGTGGCCTACTTGCAAACCCAGGATGTGGACCCACAAACTCTGCTGCCCAAGGGGCTGCATGAGGTGCCCCAACACCCGATGGAGCGGGTGTCGGCCGAAGCCTTTTGTCAATTTTTGATTCGCAGTGCCGAGGCCCTGGACGACCCACTGCTTGGGCTGCACCTGGGCCAGGCCATTCAACCCAGCTACCTGGGCGCCCTGGGCTATGCCCTATTGGCTTGCGAAAACCTGGGGGGGGTGCTGCTGCGCATCCAGCGTTATCACCGCCTGCTGCACGACCTCAACCCAATGGAATGCCAGCACAGCCCAACGCATCTGGAGTTGCGCTGGCACACCACCATGGGTCAGCCGGGTGCGTTGTTCGATGAAGCAGGCGTGTGCGGGATCGTGCAGGTCGCTCAGTCTTTGTGTGGCCGCCCCTTGCCCATGGCCGAGGTCGACTTTGTTAACCCCGAGCCGCCCGATGTTCGCCCCTACCAGGCCTTCTTCGGCTGCCGCGTGCGGTTCGGACAATCCGTGACGCGGTTGAGCCTGCCACTGGATTGTCTACAGTGGCCCCTGAAGCAACACGATCCGCACCTGCTGAAACTGATGGATCAGCAAGTTCAAGCCAGCCTGGAGGCCCTGCCACAGGCCGAGGATCTGGTCGAGCAGACTCGCCAGGTGGTCCGCCATCTTGCCCACCAGGGCGTGCCCGAATTGGAACGGGTAGCCAGCGAATTACGGTTGTCGCCCAGGGTGCTATACCGCCGGCTGGCCGCACACGGGCATCAATTCAGGGATGTGCGCGAACAGGCTTTGCAAGATGCCGCCATGGCACACCTTCGAGAAGGACGCCTGCCGATGTCCGACATCGCGATGCGGCTGGGCTATTCCGAACAGAGTGCCTTCACCCGGGCCTTCAAGCGATGGACGGGGCTGTCACCGTTGCAGTGGCGACAGGCCCACCACGGTCAGGCCGCGTTGAGCTGAGCCTGATGAGGGTGCTGCTGCATCCAGTCAGCCACGCTCTGGCGCTGCGCTTCGGTGTAATGCAAGCCCAACTTGCTGCGCCGCCACAGCACGTCTTCGGCGGTCATGGCCCATTCGTGCTGGCGCAGGTAGTTCAATTCGATCTCGTACAAGCCGGGCGCAATCTCTGAACCCAGATCGGACATCCGCTTGACACCCTCCAGCAAGCTGAGTGTTCGGCTGCCATACGCATGCACCCAGCGATGCAGCAAGGCGGTATCGATTCGTGGCAGACGCTGCCGCATCACCGAGACAAACTCGTTGAGATCTTGTTCAGGGTGCACATGGCTGCCCACCAAACCGCGCAGATCGCCCCCGGGCAGGATGGCATCGTCAGTCCAGCCTTGACGTTCGTCACCCAGCAACTGCCCGACCTTGTCGGCCGCCTCTTGCGACAGCAAACGGAAGGTGGTGAGCTTGCCGCCCCAGACGGTCAGCCACGGCGCAGGATCGCGCTGGGCCTGCACCTTGTAATCCCGTGTCACGGCCGCGGCGTTGCCGCTTTCATCGTCCAACAAGGGGCGCACGCCCGAGAAGGTCCAGACCACGTCACTCGGTTTGACCGGGTCTTTCAAGTAGCGGCTGGCTTGCTCGCACAGGTAAGTGATCTCGTCCTGATCAATCACGGCCTTGCCGGGCTCGCCTTTGTGCTCAACGTCTGTGGTGCCGATCAGGGTGAAGTCCTGCTGATAAGGGATCGCAAAGATGATGCGGCGGTCTTGTCCCTGGAAGATATAGGCGTGGTCGTGCGCAAATTTGCGCAGCACCACGATGTGGCTGCCTTTGACCAGGCGCAGCTTCTCGTCATGACGGCGCCCGGCATCTTTGCCGCTCACCCCCATGTTCTGATGCAGCACGCGCTCGGCCCAAGGGCCTGCGGCATTGACCACCGCGCGCGCCTGCACCGATTGGCGCGTCAACTCCGCGCCGGTGACAGGATCCAGTGTGACCAAAGTCGCCAACCAACCGCCCTGGTGAGCGCGCACGTTTTCGCATCGGGTTCGGGTGAGGATGCGCGCACCGCGTTCGGCGGCATCCAAGGCACACAGGCTCACCAGCCGGGCGTCGTCCACCCAACCATCGGAATAAATGAAACCCTTGGTCCACTTCGCCGCCAGGGGGGCCCCCAAGGCGTGGCCTTTGAAACGCACCGACTTGCAGCCGGGCAGGAATTCGCGCTTGGCCAGATGGTCATACAGCCACAAACCAAGACGGATCATCCAGGCAGGGCGCATGGATGCGTCGTGCGGCAACACAAAGCGCAAAGGCGACATGATGTGCGGCGCCGAACGGAGCAAGCGCTCACGTTCAGCCAGCGCCTTGCGTACCAGCCCGAATTCACCGTATTCCAGGTAGCGCAACCCACCGTGAATCAACTTGGTCGACGCCGAAGAGGTGTGACTGGCCAGGTCATCTTGTTCGCAAAGCAACACATTCCAGCCGCGACCGGCCAGATCTCTTGCCGTGCCGACGCCGTTGATGCCGCCACCGATCACCAAAACATCACACACCAGGGCAGCCCCCTCTTGGGAGGACACGACAGCAGAAGAAGAAACGGAGGAATCCACAGCCAAAGCTCCGACAAACGACCCAATCACAACAAAATCGAACTCAAATATGCTTTCGCATTGGCGCGATCTTATTCTTTTTTGTTGTTATTTGCGCATAGAATTTGCGTTAGGCTCCCCTGATTCAGTGAAAAATGCTTGAATCGGAGCACGCTTTGTCTAACCCATCTACATCCTGGTCGCCCAACCCCCGTCAAGTTGCGCTTCTGGAAGAGGTGCGCACGCGCGGAGCGGTCTCTGTTGAACGTCTTGCATCTCGTCTGAACGTCACCATGCAGACAGTTCGCCGAGATGTCCAGCGTCTGGCAGAAGCCGGGATGTTGTTGCGGTTTCATGGCGGGGTGAGCTTGCCGCGCCAGGCTCCGGCGGTGTCGGCCTGGAAAGAACGCCAGGCGATGAAAGCCGATGCCAAGGCGCGCATTGCTCGCTCGGTGGCCGCCGCCATCCCCGATGGCGCGACGCTGATGATGGGCGTGGGCACCACGGTGGAAGCCGTGGCCCGAGAACTGCTGAACAAATCTGGCTTGACTGTGATCACCTACAACCTGCATGTCGCCACCCTGCTGAGCGAGCACACGGATTGCAAAGTCCATGTGGCGGGCGGCATCCTGCGTGGTCGCGACAATGCGCTAGAAGGTGACGGCGCCGTGCAGTTTCTCAAACAGTACAAGGTCGACATCGGCATCATCAGTGCCCTCGGGATCGACCCCGACGGCGCCATCCGTGACCGCGACCAGCGGGACCGGCCGGTGATCGAAGCCGTGCACGAACAAGCCCGTGAAACCTGGCTGGTGGCTGACTCCAGCAAGTTCACCCAGCAAGCGCTGGCGCAGGTCACCAGTCTGCAGAACATGGACCGCGTGTTCACGGAAGCCCTGCCGCCGCAGCACATCACTCAACTCCTGCACGAGGCCCAGGTGGCCTTGACCATTGCACCCTGACACACCATGGCACTGATTCTTGCGCTCGACCAAGGCACCTCCAGTTCCCGCAGCATCGTCTTTGACGAACAGGGCCAGATCCTGGCCTCGGCACAGCAAGAAATCCGCCAGCACTACCCGCAACCCGGTTGGGTCGAACACGCCCCCCTGGAGTTGTGGAGCACGCAACGCGACACCGCGGCCCAGGCCCTCAGCCAATTGGTGGCAAAGGGCCATGATCTGCGCCAACTGCGAGGCATCGGCATCACCAACCAACGCGAAACCACCGTGCTGTGGCGACGCGATACCGGGCAACCTGTTGCACGGGCCATCGTCTGGCAAGACCGCCGCACCGAGCCCCAATGCGCGCAGTGGCGTGAACAGGGCTTGGCCGACAAGATCCGCGCCAAAACTGGTTTGATCATCGATGCCTATTTCTCAGGTAGCAAGCTGCAATGGCTGCTGGACCACGTGGATGGCGCGCGCGCCGCGGCAGAGCGTGGCGAACTGGCCTTTGGCACCGTCGACTCGTGGTTGCTGTGGAATCTGACAGGCGGCCGGGTGCACGCCACCGATGTCAGCAACGCCTCGCGCACGATGCTGTTCAACATCCACACCAACGAATGGGATGAGGAACTGCTGAACCTGATGAACATCCCGCGCAGCGTGCTGCCCCAGGTGCTGCCTTCCAGCCATCTGTATGGCGAAGCGACGCCTTCGGTATGGGGCGCGTCCGCCCCAGCGGGATTGCCAGCACTGACCGTCGGCGGCATCGCTGGCGATCAGCAATCGGCGCTGTTTGGGCAAGCGGGCTTTGAAGCCGGTCTGGCCAAAAACACCTATGGCACCGGTTGCTTCATGCTGGTCCACACCGGTCAAGGCGCCCAGCCCTCGGCCAATGGGCTGTTGACCACGTCTGCCGCCCAACTTGGCGCCCAGAAGGCGTATGCGCTGGAGGGCAGCGTTTTCATTGGCGGCGCGGTGGTGCAGTGGCTGCGCGATGGTTTGCAGGCCATCAAAGCCGCCAGCGAAGTGCAAGCTCTCGCTGAAAGCGTGCCCGATGCGGGTGGCGTGATGTTCGTGCCCGCCTTCACCGGGCTGGGCGCTCCCTACTGGAACAGCGACGCCCGAGGCGCCATCGTGGGCCTGACCCGCGGCAGCACCGTGGCCCATATCGCGCGCGCCGCCCTGGAGTCGATTGCCTTTCAAAGTGCGGCGTTGCTGCAGGCCATGAGCCGCGACGCCGTGGCAGCCGGTGGCCGCCCGGTGAGCGAGTTGCGTGTCGACGGCGGGGCCTGCGTCAACAACCTGCTGATGCAATTCCAGGCCGATTTGCTGGGCATCCCGGTGGTGCGGCCCAAGGTGGTCGAAACCACGGCGCTGGGCGCGGCCTATCTGGCTGGTTTGGCCATGGGGGTCTACGCCGACACCCAGGCCATCGCACGCCTGTGGCAGGCTGAGCGCACGTTCTATCCCACCCTGTCGTCGGACCGGGCCCAAGCGCTCATAGCCAACTGGGAGCACGCGGTTCGCCAAGCCTGCGCGCAGTGAGCAGGGGCTGTAACCAGCCGCAACCGCGGGCGATTCGACGTCGAAATATGGATTCCCGCATCTTGACGGAAGGCGCCCTTGCGGCATCGCGAGACCATTTGACGCAGGTTCTTCCCAAGTCAATGCGCTGACCTGAATCCCCTGAGTGACAGGCATTAATGCACAGATGAGCATTTAACGCCTTTCAACAAAAGCCCCCCGCGGGTGTCACACAGGAGTTCTTCATGTCCGCTCAAGCATTGTCTTTGCGTTCGTTCACGGTGGCCGCCATCATGGCCACGGCAGCCGCCTCTGCCTCGGCCTTGACCATTCCCACTAACGCGATTCAGGCCAACTCAACCCAGAACTTTTCTCAAGATGCACAGGATCAGTTCGCCCTGTTCGCCATCAACGTCACCCCCCTGGGCAACGCCACAGCGGGCAGCACCGCCGCAGCCTACAACCTGCCGGTCACCAGCATCACCGTCAACTCGAGACTGAAGGTCACTGCTGGCGCCGCCGTGGGTTCGGCCCTTGAAATCGCACGCATGTACCGCGGCGCCAAGGTCGGCGTCACCATCGCCAACTTCAAGATCGACTTCGTCAATCACCTGGTGTTGGCTGACGTGACCCCCATCGGTGGCACGACCATCCCTCAAATGGCCGTCTACACCTTCAACGAAGCCACCCCGCTGACCTTGAAGTACCAATTCCCCCTGAGCATCTCGGGCACCCAGTTGCTCGACAAACTGTTCCTGACCGATGACGGCATCACCGTGATTGCCAAGTCTCTGGCTCTGCCCGTGTTCGCGCCTATGTTGATGAAGACCACCGATTTCGGAAACATTTACATCGATGTCAAGGCAGCCTTGCGCTTCCCACCCGTGTCGAGCAAGCCTTACGTGCCTGCCAACTGATCACAGTCACAAATCACGACAGGGATCAAATCACGCAAAAGCATGGATTCTCCTAGATAGCGCGATATCACCGTCTTGTGTTGCGCCCCAAATCTGGCGGGACATGTTCCCCGCCAGACTGGGGCGCCCCTCATTCAAGGGTCGCGAAACGCCCGCTTGGCGGCGAGCATTCAACGCACATCAACACGGCCTGCGCTCAGGCCATATACAGGAGCACCGCCATGAGCTTGTTGTCCATCCGTTCGTTCACCGTCGCCACCGCACTGGCCGCTGCTGCTGCCAGCGCCAGCGCCCTGACCTTGCCCACCGACTTCCTGCAAGCCAACTCGATCCAGACCTTCTCTGACGATGCGCTGACCCAGTACAACCTGTTCGCCATCACCGTGACTCCGTTGGGCAACGCCACGGCGACCGGCACCACTGGGGCCTACAACCTGCCGGTCACCAGCATCACGCTCAATTCGTCTTTGAAGGTCACGGCTGGCACGGCCACCGGCTCGGCACTCGAAATCGCCCGCATGTATCACGGTGCCAAAGTCGGTGTCACGATTGCGAACTTCAAGATTGACTTCGTCAACCACAAAGTGCTGGCCGACGTCACCCCCATCGGCGGCACCACCATTCCGCAGATGGCCGTCTACACGTTCAACGAAGCCATCCCGCTGACCTTGAAGTACCGGTTCCCCCTGAGCGTGACGGGCACCCAGTTGCTCGATCAGTTGTTCTTGACACCCGATGGCATCACCACCATCGCCAAGGCTCTGGCGCTGCCCAACTTCGCTCCTCAACTGATGAAGACCACCGACTTCGGCAAGATCGATATCATTGTGAAGGTGGCCTTGCGCCGCCCCGTTTCGACCAAACCCTACGTGCCAGCTTATTGATCGAACCACGATGAGCTGCGCCCTGGGCGCGTGAGGTCCGGCATCAGGCTGGGGTTAACCAGCCCCACCCCTGACCGGGCCTGTTTTCTTTGTATAACTGCGCATCTGCTTTACGCTTTGCCCCGCACATGATCACGTACCAAAACAACAAGCTTTGGCAACGCCCCTGGTTCCTGGTGGTGGTGGGTTGCACCGCCATCGCTGCGGCAACCGGGTGGTGGATGACGCACCGCACCCCGAACACCCAGCCCGCCAGCGCGTCCGCGCCCAGCAGTGGCGGCTGGTTCAGTTCCAACGTGGGCCAACACGACGCCAGCCCCGCCCCTGCCATCGCCCCGACGACGCCCCTGTTGGCCGAAGGGCGCCCCACCAGCATTCCCGAAGCAGATTGGAACGCGCTCAAAGGCGCATTAGGCAAACTGGTTCCCAACCCAGAGGCTGAGGCCGCCCGCGTGGTGGATTACCTGCAATACCAGAAGCGATTCGAGTATTGGCAAAGCACCGAGGGCAACAAGAGCCCGAAAGAGCGAGCCGCCCTGGCCAAGGCCTTGCTGGAAGAAGTCCCGGCCCGGCTCGCCAAAGGAGAGTTCACCGCCGCGGAAGCGGTGCTGATGAACACCGTGCTGATCTCGGAAAGCGAACCCAACGAAACCATCCGACAACAGCGCATCGCTGCAATGCAAGAGCAGCTGATGAAGGCCGCCCCCCCTCAGGATGACGCCAAGAAGGCACAAGACGAAGAGCGCGCGGTCGAGCAAAAGCGTTTGATTGCCACCACCTTTGCGGAATGGCGAACCCGCCCGGACGCCACCCGCACGCAGGAGAGCCTGGAAGCGGCTTTGCTGGCTGCCCAGCGCACCTTCAACGCTGGCGGCACGCCCTGAGCCAGATCCCCACCGGGCTCAGGGACATGGCGGGTCCGGCACAATCAGCCGACCTCAAACCAACCCTGTTGCAGGACTCTCCATGAAACTCTTTCTGAAGGCTGGTGCCTGTTCTCTGTCGCCCCACATCGTGCTGGAAGAAGCGGGGCTGCCGTACGAAACCGAATCGGTTGATCTGGCCAAAAAGGTCACCGCCAGCGGTGCGGATTATCTGGCGATCAACCCAAAAGGTTATGTGCCAGCCCTGCTGCTCGACAGCGGTGAACTCCTGACCGAAGGCCCCGCCATCGTTCAATACCTGGCTGATCTGGTGCCCGCCAAAAACCTGGCGCCCGCCAACGGCACCCTGGCCCGCTACCAACTGCAAAGCTGGCTCACGTTCATCGGCACCGAGGTTCACAAGAACTACAGCCCGTTCTTCAATCCAGCCGCCCCCGCCGAGATGAAGGACATCGCCCGCGCCAACCTGGTTCGCCGCCTGGGCTACATCAACGAACAGCTCGAAGGCAAATCCTTTTTGCTGGGTGAAAACTTCTCGGTGGCCGACGCTTACCTGTTCGTGGTGATAGGCTGGTCGAAGTACATCCAGTTGGATCTCAGCAGCTGGCCGCATCTGACCGCCTTCATGGCACGGGTGGCCGCCCGTCCCGCCGTGCAAGCCGCGATGAAGGCCGAGGGACTGCTCTGAGGCCGTTGAGCGCTCCCACCTTCCTATAATCAACGGATTCCACCTTTCACAGGCTGGCGCCGCCGTCCCTGACCGGATGGCGGCGACCGGCCTGCATTCGTCTTTGCGGTGACCCCTTCATGAGCGCTACTCAAGAGAACCAGACCTTCGACCCACGAGCCGTGGAGGCGCGTGCCCAGCAGCACTGGCAGGACAAGGACGCCTACCGCGTCACCGAAACCCAAGACAAGAAGGCGTTCTACGCCTGTTCCATGCTGCCCTATCCCTCGGGCAAGCTGCACATGGGCCACGTGCGCAACTACACGATCAACGACATGTTGACCCGTTACCTGCGCATGAATGGCTACAACGTGCTGATGCCCATGGGCTGGGACGCCTTTGGCCTGCCGGCTGAAAACGCTGCGTTGAAGAACAAGGTGCCGCCCGCTGCCTGGACCTACGACAACATCGCCTACATGAAGAAGCAGATGAAGGCGATGGGGCTGGCGATCGACTGGTCGCGCGAGATCGCCACCTGCTCGCCCGAGTACTACAAGTGGAACCAGTGGCTGTTCATCAAGATGCTGGAAGCAGGCATCTGCGAGCGCCGCACCCAGACCGTGAACTGGGACCCGGTGGACCAGACCGTGCTGGCCAACGAACAGGTGATCGACGGCCGCGGCTGGCGCTCCGGCGCGCTGGTGGAAAAGCGCGAGATCCCGGGCTACTACCTGAACATCACCAAGTACGCCGATGAACTGCTGAGCGCGGTCGCGAATCCTGAAGACAAGAACTACCTGAGCGGCTGGCCCGAGCGCGTGCGCCTGATGCAGGAGAACTGGATCGGCAAGAGCGAGGGCGTACGCTTTGCGTTTGCGCATGACATCAAGGATGTGACAGGCAGCCTGATCAACAACGGCCAACTGTGGGTCTTCACCACCCGCGCCGACACGATCATGGGTGTGACCTTCTGCGCCGTGGCCGCCGAGCACCCGCTGGCTCTGCACGCTGCAGCGAGCAAGCCCGACGTGCAGGCCTTCATCGACGAATGCAAGCACGGTGGCACGACCGAGGCCGAACTGGCCACGCAAGAAAAGAAAGGCGTGCCCACCGGCCTGTTCGTCACCCACCCCATCACCGGCCAACAGGTCGAGGTCTGGGTTGGCAACTACGTGCTGATGTCCTATGGCGATGGTGCCGTGATGGGCGTGCCCGCGCACGATGAGCGTGACTTTGCCTTTGCCAGGAAGTACGGCATCGCCATCAAGCAAGTCATCGCCGTGGAAGGCGAAACCTTCAGCACCGACGCTTGGCAAGAGTGGTACGGCGACAAGACCAAGGGCGTGTGCGTCAACTCTGATGCCCAGTCCCACACGCTGAATGGCCTGGGCTACAAGGATGCCGTCAACAAGGTGGCCGAGATCCTGATCGCCAAGAGCATTGGCGAGAAGAAAACCACCTGGCGCCTGCGTGACTGGGGCATCAGCCGCCAACGCTACTGGGGCACTCCCATCCCCATCATCCACTGCCACGGCTCCGGAACGCCCGGGGCCCCCTCCCCGGACGCCTGCGGCCCCGTGCCCGTGCCGGAAAAAGACCTGCCCGTGCGCTTGCCCGAAGACGTGGTGCCCGATGGCAGCGGCAACCCACTGAAGTCGCGCCCCGACTTCCTGAACGTGGGCTGCCCCAAGTGCGGCAAGCCCGCTCAGCGCGAAACCGACACGATGGACACCTTCGTGGATTCGAGCTGGTACTTCCTGCGCTACACCTGCGCCGACAACGCCAACGCCATGGTCGACGAGCGCACCAACTACTGGATGGGTGCCGCCAATGCCGAAGGCCACCGCGGCATGGACCAGTACATCGGCGGCATCGAGCACGCCATCCTGCACTTGCTGTATGCACGCTTCTGGACCAAGGTCATGCGCGATCTGGGCCTGGTCAAGGTCGACGAGCCCTTCAAGAAGCTGCTGACGCAAGGCATGGTGCTCAACCACATCTACAGCCGTCGCACCGCCAAGGGTGGCAAGGAATACTTCTGGCCGCACGATGTCGAGCACGTCATGGACGAAGCCGGCAAGGTCATCGGCGCCAAGCTGATCAACGCAATCGACAGCGCTGATGGCACCCTGCCCGTGGGCACGCCGATCGACTACGAAGGCGTGGGCACCATGTCGAAGTCGAAGAACAACGGCATCGACCCGCAAGACCTGATCGAGAAGTACGGCGCCGACACGGCCCGCCTGTACACCATGTTCACCGCCCCACCTGAGATGACACTCGAGTGGAACGACGCGGCCGTGGATGGCAGCTTCCGCTTCTTGCGTCGGGTCTGGAACTACGGCATGAAGCTGCAAGGGCTGGACTTCGGTCAGATCATGTCGGCCGCCGGCGGCGCCCAGACCCTGGCCGATGTGGCCTTCAGCAAGGAAGCCAAAGCCTTGCGACTTGAGATCCACAACGTGCTCAAGCAAGTGGATTACGACTACCAGCGGATGCAGTACAACACCGTGGTGTCGGGCACCATGAAGATGCTGAACGCCCTGGAAGGCTTCAAAGCCTCGGATACTCCCGATGGCCAGATCGCGATGATCGAAGGCTTCGGCATCCTGCTGCGCGTGCTGTACCCCGCCACCCCACACCTGACCCATGTGCTGTGGAGTGAGTTGGGCTATGCCGGCAACCTGGGCGATCTGCTGGACGCCACCTGGCCCAAGGTCGACGAAAGCGCCCTGGTGCAAGACGAGATCGAGCTGATGCTGCAGGTCAACGGCAAACTGCGCGGCTCGATCAAGGTGTCGCCGCAGGCGGACAAAGCCGCCATCGAAGCGGCCGCACTGGCCAGCGAAGATTTCGCCAAGTTCAGCGAAGGCAAGCAACCCAAGAAGGTGATCGTGGTGCCGGGTCGCCTGGTCAACGTGGTGGTCTGATGACTCGGCTCACTCGCTCGTTGACCACCTGGCTTGTGGCCTTGGCCACGGCCGCGTGGCTGTCCGCGTGCGGGTTCCAGTTGCGGACCCCTCCGCAAATGAACTTCCGCACCATTCAGCTCACTGGCTTTGCCAGCAACTCGCCGCTGGCGGCTGAGTTGGCGCGCGCCATCGAAGCCAGCGGCGCCACCGTGGTCGACAGCACCCTGCAAGCCACTCAAGGGGCCTCTGGCGCGGCCGTCCCGGCCACCCACATCATCCTGGAAGCCTTGCGTGATTCGCGTGACGAAGCCGTGGCGTCCACCACGGCCTACGGTCAGGTGCGCGACATGCTGGCACGCACCACGCTGCGCTATCGCATTTTGCGAGGCGACGGCTCGGAACTGGTCCCGCCCACCAGCATCGAGCTGAACAACACCTTGTCTTTCGATGAAAAGGACGCCTTGGCCAAGGCCGACGAATACGACGCCCTGCACCGTGCCATGCAAACCGACATCGTCGCCCAGGTGATCCGCCGGCTGGCGGCGCTGCGCCCCGAGCAACTGGCCTTCAAGCCGGCACCCGCGGCTTCAGGCCCGATCAGTGCGGCATCCCGCGCGGCGGACTGACGCTCATGCAACTGCGGCACGAACAATTGACGGCCCACCTGCAAAAAGTGGGCTCGGCTCTCAAGCCGATCTACACCTTGTTCGGCGACGAACCGCTGTTGACCCAGGAGGCCGGCGATGCCATCCGCACTGCGGCGCGGCAAGCCGGCTACACGGAACGCCAGGTGCACACCGTCAGTGGCGCGTACTTTGATTGGTCCAGCCTCTTGGGGGCGGCCAGCGAGATGTCGCTGTTCGGGGATCGCCAGTTCATCGACATCCGCATCCCCTCGGGCAAGCCTGGCAAGGACGGCTCGGCGGCGCTGCAACAATATTGCGAGACCGCGCAAGGCAACGATGGCGTGATCACCCTGGTCACCTTGCCACGGTTGGACAAGACTCAGCAAAGCAGCGCCTGGTTCACTGCCCTGGACGGCGTGGGGGTGACGGTGCGCTGCGACCCGATCGAGCGACAACACCTGCCCCTTTGGATCGCCCAACGCCTGGCCGCCCAAGGCCAGCAAGTCGAGCCCGGAGAAGCCGGCCAACGCACCCTGGCTTTCTTTGCTGACCGGGTCGAAGGCAATTTGCTGGCGGCCCACCAGGAAATCATCAAGCTGAGTTTGCTGCACCCGCCCGGCACGCTGACCATCGAGCAAATCGAAGAAGCCGTGGTTGATGTGGCGCGCTTCAACGTTTTCAAGCTCAGCGAGGCCGTCCTGTCGGGCCAGATCGATCGCACCTTGCGCATGATCGATGGCCTGCAGGCCGAAGGTGAGGCTGCGGTGCTGGTGCACTGGGCCCTGGCCGATGACATTCTGGG
>JAGWLR010000071.1 GCA_028864885.1 Burkholderiales bacterium
AGAATTTCTCTAAGCCTGACAAGGGTTTAGACAACAAAGCCACCCTCGAGGTGGTTTTTTGTTTTGGGCATCACTGTTGCCTGCAGGCAATCTGTAGGCACATTGCCCTAATGCGCATAGCGTTGCCACTCCAAAAAAGACAAAGCCCCAGCATCAGGGCTGAGGCTTCGCAAGGAGTTGCAATGTTGCCCCCTTTTTTGTCACCCGGTTAGGCGATAGCTGCTATGGCCGGGTAGATGTGCGCGTGCGGCCTTGAGCGCACAACTGAATTTACCAACCCTAAACGCAACGGATGCCCGGGCGTGCTCGTATTCGATCGAAAATGGCTGACTTCGCTTCTGCCATTGCCCCCATGTCTGCTGTTTCTGCCTTGATTCTGGCCGCCGGTCGCGGCGAGCGCATGCGTCCGCTCACCGACCACACCCCCAAGCCCTTGCTTGAGGTGCATGGCAAACCCCTCATCGTCTGGCATCTGGAAGCGCTGGCCCGCGACGGGGTTCGCCAAGTGGTGATCAACACCGCCCACCTGGAGGATCAGTTTCCCAAGGCGTTGGGCGATGGCAGCCGGTGGGGGCTCCAGATTCATTACTCGATGGAAGGCCGAGACCATGGCGGCGCGCTCGAGACAGCCGGTGGCATCCGCAATGCCCTGCCCTTCCTGAGCGAGGTGTTCTGGGTGGTGGCGGGTGACGTCTTTGTGCCGGGCTTCCGCTTTGATCAGAATGCCGCCGAGGCATTTGCCCGGGGCTCAGACTGGGGGCAGATGTGGCTCGTCCCCAACCCGGCCCATGTGCCTCAAGGAGACTTTGCCCTGACCCCACAAGGTCGCGTCCTACGCAAAGACACGGCGCCGACTGGCACCCCCACTTACACCTATTCGACGATTGGCCTGTACCGCCCCGAGATGGTGGGCGGAATCGCCCCCGGTCAGAAAGCAGCCCTGCGCCCCTACCTTGAACGGGCCATCGACGCGGGCCGCTTGGCCGGCCAGGTTTACACCGGCCCCTGGACCGATGTGGGCACCCCCCAGCGCCTGCTTGAACTGAATCAGTCCCCCGCTCCCGGCCAAGCCGGGTAAAATGCAGGTTCCTGTCAACAGCCCCTGGATCTACACCATGCACCGCTGTCTCAAGGTCTTGGCCGCTCTGGCCTTGGCCGTGCCTGTGCTGGCACAAGCGCAAAACATCACACAGCGCCAATTTCCCGCCAACTCCCTGCGCGGCGAACTGCAAATCACCCAACCGCCCGACGCCTTGCTCAACGGTCAGCCCGTTCGTCTGGCGCCCGGTGCTCGCATTCGCGGCGGCGACAACCTGCTGGTGATGTCTGGCGCCATCCAAGGGCAGAAATACCCCGTGATCTACACGATCGACACCTATGGCTTGTTGATCAACGTATGGCTGCTGCGTGAAGACGAAGCCGGCAAGCTGTGGCCCAAGACCGCAGAAGAAGCTGCCAGTTGGACCTTTGACCCCGTGGCCCAGACTTGGACCAAGCCCTGATTGAAGAAGTACCTGCCATGAGTGCCACCGCAAAGAAGGTCTACATCAAGACCTACGGCTGTCAGATGAACGAATATGACTCGGACAAGATGTCCGACGTCATGAACGCAGCCAAGGGCTATGAGCCCACAGACAACCCGGAAGAAGCCGATCTCATCCTGTTCAACACCTGCTCGATCCGTGAGAAGGCTCAGGAAAAGGTGTTCAGTGACCTGGGCCGCGTCAAACACCTCAAGGAAAAGGGCGTGATGATCGGCGTGGGTGGCTGCGTGGCCAGCCAGGAAGGTGCCGCGATCATCGAACGCGCGCCATATGTGGACGTGGTCTTTGGCCCGCAAACCTTGCATCGCCTGCCCGCCATGCTGGAAAAGCGCCAGGAACTCAAGCGCCCACAGGTCGACATCAGCTTCCCTGAGATCGAAAAATTCGATCACCTGCCCCCGCCTCGCAAGGAAGGCGCTTCGGCCTTCGTGTCGATCATGGAAGGGTGCTCCAAATATTGCAGCTATTGCGTGGTGCCCTACACCCGTGGAGAAGAGGTCTCGCGCCCCTTTGACGATGTGCTGCTGGAAGTGGCCGATCTGGTCGACCAAGGGGTCAAAGAGATCACGCTGCTCGGCCAGAACGTCAATGGCTACCGCGGCAAGATGGGCGACACCAGCGACATGGCCGATTTCGCCTTGCTGCTGGAATACGTGGCCGAAATCCCTGGCATCGAACGCATCCGATTCACCACCAGCCACCCCAACGAATTCAGCCAGCGCCTGATCGATGTCTATGGCAAGACGAACAAGCTGGTCAATCACGTGCACCTGCCCGTGCAACACGGCTCCGATCGCATCCTGATGGCCATGAAGCGCGGCTACACGGCGTTGGAATACAAAAGCACGATTCGCAAACTGCGCGCCGTGCGCCCGAACATCAGCTTGTCGACCGACTTCATCGTGGGCTTTCCTGGTGAAACCGACGACGATTTCGACAAGCTGATGAAACTGGCCACCGACTTGGAATTTGACGCCTCGTTCAGCTTCATCTACAGCGCCCGCCCCGGCACCCCGGCCGCGGCCCTGCAGGACGACGCCCCCTACGAGGTCAAGCTCAAGCGGCTGCAAACCTTGCAGGCCTACTTGGAATCAAACGTGCAGCGCTACAGCCAGGCCCTGGTCGGCACCACCCAGAAAATTCTGGTCGAAGGCCCCAGCCGCAAGGATCCGAATGAATTGATGGGCCGCACCGAGTGCAACCGCATCGTGAACTTCCCGGCGGGCCCGCAAGCGCAACGCTTGATCGGTCAATTGATTGATGTGAATATCACCCAGGCCTATCCGCATTCGCTGCGAGCTGAAGTTAAGGTGGCTTGACGGTGCTAATTCACGGATCTGATTGGTCAATCATGTGACTTAATCCACGCTAGGCCAGTGCGTTTGCACCATGTGCATTCAACGCCACCGGAGATGGCCGAAATGACAAATATGAAGCGTGGGAAGAATCCATGAAGCTATTGCGCCTGTGCGCCAATCAGATCCGGCTGAATGAACCGTTGCCCTGGAATGTGCGCAACGAGCCGGGTGCTTTGCTGCTGAGCAAAGGCTTCTTGATCAAAGAACAACACCAGATCGATACCCTGCTCGAACGCGGGGTGTATGTCGATCAGGAAGAATTTGAAGCACACCAGCGCTCCTCGACCAAGGCCGCCAAACCGAAGGCCGATCCGTTCGCCATTTGGGCTGCGATCCTGAAACAAGTGGGGGGACTCCTGCGCAGCCATCACGACAACCCGCACTTTGCTGAAGACATTTCTCGTATGTCGGGTCATATCCACGGCGCGATGAAGCAAGACGTCGAGGCGGGTACGTTCGAGATGATCTACTCAGATCACACGAGCTACGCCGTTGCCCACTCTTTGCAAACAGCGTTTGTGGCCAGCCTGGTGGCCGAGCGATTTGGTTGGTCTGAAAGCGAGCGCACGGTCCTGGTTCGTGCGGCACTGACGATGAATATCGCCATGCTGGATCTGCAGAATCAGTTGTCGCAGCAGGTCACGCCAGTGACCCCGCAGCAACGCGAAGAGATCAACACACACCCCGCTCGGGGACGCCAGATTCTGGAGCAGGCCGGCGTGACGGATCTGGACTGGCTTCGAACCGTGGAACAACACCACGTGACGCCCGATGGGCGTGCGCTGCCGGAAGATCACAGCCCGCACAACCAGTTGGCTTGCATGATCCACTACTCCGACGTCTACCTGGCCAAACTCAGCCCGCGGGCTTCTCGTCCGGCACTCGCTTCGAATACCGCCGCGCGCGAGTTGTACCTGGCGGCAGGAGGGGCCAACAATCCCTACACAGCGGCCATCATCAAGGAGATGGGCATCTTCCCGCCTGGATCCTTCGTGAAGCTCGCCAACGGAGACACGGCCATCGTGCTGCGCCGAGGCGACTCGGCCAACACGCCGCAGGTTCAAAGCCTGATCTCGGCCGATGGCTGGGTCTTCCCGGACCCGCATTTCCGCGACACAGGCAAACCTGAGTACAAGGTCGTGACCACCGTCCCGCGCAGCAACGTGATGCTGCACCTCGACCGCAAACGCCTTTTCGGCTATCAGGCCGGTTGATACGCGGCCAGGGCGGCGCAGAGCTGCTCGACGTGATCCACAGAATGCGCGGCTGACAACGAGATCCGCAGACGTGCAGTGCCAACCGGCACCGTGGGCGGACGAATGGCGGGAACCCAGACCCCGTGTTGCTCAAGGTGGTTCATCACTGCCAAGGCCTCTTCATTCGAGCCAATGACCAAAGGTTGAATGGCCGTCTCGGAAGGCAGAAGCCGCCAGTGCTCAGGCACGCCTCGCAAGCCTTCTCGCAAACGCTCACGCAACACAGCCAGATGCTGTCGCCGCTGCGGCTCGGCCCCAATGATCCGCACACTGGCGCGCAGCGCTTCAGCCAGCATCGCCGGCGCCCCGGTGGCAAACATGTAGCTGCGAGCCCGCTGCATGATCCACTCGACCACGGACGGATCACCTGCCACGAACGCCCCTGATACGCCGGCAGCCTTGCCCAAGGTCGCCATGTAGATCAATCGCGAGAGCCTGCCACGCCAGGCGGGTGCAACGCCATCACGATCGGCCAGCCCGAAATGGGACAGCGTCCCCTCGCCTCTGGCGCCCAGCACCCCAAACCCATGGGCATCATCGATCAGGAGCCAGGCATGGTGACGCTCGCACAAGGCCAGCAATGCCGGCACATCGGCCACATTGCCGTCCATGCTGAATACGGCGTCGGTGAGCACCAGCTTGCGTTTGGCGGTAGATGCTGCGAGCGCTTGCTCCAGAGCCGCCAGATCGCCATGCGGATACACCTCGACTTGGGCGCGTGACAGGCGGGCTCCATCAATCAGGCAGGCATGGTTCAAGGCGTCGGAAAAGACAGCATCACCGCGCCCGACGAGTGCCGGCACGATGCCGACGTTGGCCGCAAAACCGGCGTAGAAGTAAAGCGCGCGAGGCAGCCCCACCAATTGCGCCAACTCTTGTTCCAAGGCCTCGTGCGCCGGGCTGTGCCCGCACACCAAAGGTGAGGCGGTGGCCCCAACCCCATAGCGGGCGGCGGCGGCTTGCGCCGCCTCGATCACCTTTGGATGTTGCGCCAGGCCCAGATAGTCATTGCTGCCGAAGGACAGGCGCCGCTGACCATCGACCTCGAACACCGTGCCGCGATCTGCCTCATGCGCGGCGTCCAGCTCCTCCGGCGCCGTCAAGGGCGCCACCTGGCGACGCCGACGCAACAGATGCCGCGCCTTCAAATCCGCCAATGCAGAGTCAAAACCATCCAGTTCTTCATTCATGCCGCAAGGTTAGCAGGCCCCAATGCGGCCTGCGCCGCATGCAGGCAAGCCCCCAAACGAACCACCGCCTCATTGAACTGCGCCTCATCCAAGGTCACGAAAGACAGTCGCATCGTGGCCCTTGCCCGTGGCGTGTCCGCCGTATGGAACGCGGCCCCGGCACAAAGGCGACACCTGCCTGAACGGCAGCAGGCAGCAGTGCCTGGGTATCCAAGCCGATGGGGCCTTGCAGCCAGAAGAACATCCCGCCGTCCGGAACCCGCCATTCCCACCCGGATGGCAGCTCCTGCCGCAAGGCTTGCGCCATCTGGTCTCGTCGCTGGCGGTACAAGCCTCGCACCGCATCCAGATGCCCGCCCCAATCCCAACCCGAGCGGATCAATTCAAGGGCCACGCTTTGACTCAGCGTCGAGGTGCGCAGATCGCTGGCCTGCTTGGCCTGGATGAGTTTCGCTGCAAGCTCACGTGTGGCAGCACAACTCAGGTCGGGCAGCACCATGTAGCCCAGACGCAGCCCTGGCGCCAGCACCTTGGAAAACGACCCCAAGTACACCACTTGTTCAGGGCAGCGCGCCGCCAGAGACGGGGGGGGGGGCGAGTTGAACCACAACTCTCCGTATGGATCGTCCTCGATCACGCTGCCGCCCGACTGCAGCAACCGGTCAGCGATCTCCTGGCGTCGCGCCTCCGGCAGACACAGCCCGGTCGGATTCTGATAGTTCGGAATCAGGTACGACAGGCACCCAGCAAGCCCATCCGCACACACCCCCAAGGCGTCCGAGGCCAGGCTGACAAACTCAGGCTCGAACACCTGGAAAGCTTGTAGCGCACCCAGATAGCTCGGCTGCTCAACCCCCAAGCGACGCCCCGGTTGAAGCAACACCTTGCCCAACAGATCCAGTGCCTGCTGTGATCCCGTGGTGATCAAGACCTGCTCACGTGTGATCCGTCGACCCTGGGTGCCGATCTGCTGCACCACCCAGTCCCGCAGTTCCGTGATGCCTTCGCTGGCGCCGTATTGCAGCGCTCGCCGGTCAGCGCGTTGCAGTGCGCGTTGGGTGGCTTCGGCCAGCGCCTCTGCCGGAAATGCCGCCGCGGCTGGCAAGCCCCCGGCGAGCGACAAAACCTGATGCCCATCGGCCAACTTCAAGATTTCTCGGATGACTGACGACTGCATGCGCGCGGTCCGGTCTGCCAAATGCCAATTCATGGACATCCCCTTCTTCATGATGGAGACCCACTTTAAGGCTCACAACCAATACACTACCAATACAAATATTCGATCAACTATCCAATCTGTACTGGCCACCCAACTCGCACACATGAGCCTGATTCGTCACAGCAGACAGACCCTGACCGAGCAACTGGTGCAGCGTTTTGCCGACCGCATCCGTCAACGCCTCTTACCCGCAGGTGCCAAATTGCCCTCGGTGCGTGAATGCGCTCAGACCCACGGTGTGAGCCCGTACACCGTGGTGGCTGCGTACGATCAATTGCTGGCCCAGGGTTTGATTGAATCGAAGCGACAGCGTGGCTTTTATGTACGCGGACAAGACCCCGCCCCTGCGCCGTCCAGGCAAAAGCCCCCCCACCCGTTTCGCCCGATGGCGCCACTCGATGCCACGACGCTCATCAAGGGCATGCTGCACGAACCAGGGCACCGCCCGATGCCGGGCTTGGGCACGCTGCCACCGGACTGGATCGACACCGCGCCGTTGGCCGCCGCCTTGCGCAAGGTGACTCAAGGATCCGCTCTGCAAGACCTGGCCTTGCACTACGGTGAACCGCGTGGCGATCGGCGCTTCCGCCAAGCACTCTCAATGAAGCTGGCTGAATACGGCCTGCTGCTGGATGCGGACCAACTCATCACCACCGTGGGCGCCACACACGGACTCGACATCGTGTCACGTACCCTGCTGCAGCCGGGTGATGCCGTCCTGGTGGACGACCCCGGCTGGACCGTTGAATTCGCTCGTCTGGCGCAACTGGGCATGCACATCCTGCCCGTTCCTCGAACCCCTGCGGGGCCCGACCTGGAGGTGATGACCGATCTGATCCGCCGCCACCACCCCAAGCTGTATGTGACCGTGTCGGTGCTGCACAACCCCACCAGCACGTCGCTGTCCCCCGGACACGCGCATCAAGTCCTCAAGCTGGCCGAGGCCCACGATTTCTACATCCTCGAAGACGATGTGTATGCCCATCTCGCCCCGCCCTACGCCACGCGCTTGAGCGTACTCGACTCTTTGAAGCGCACAGTGTATGTCGGCAGCTTCTCCAAGATCCTGGCGCCAGGGTGGCGTGCCGGCTATATCGCGGCGCCGACCGACCTGGTCGAGCGGCTGGTCAACACCAAACTGCTATCGAGCCTCACCACGCCGGCCATGATCGAGCAGGCGATGGCGCTGTATCTGGAGCAAGGCCATCTGCGCCGCCACAGCGAACGCGTGCAAACCCGACTGGCGGCGGCTCGCCAACGCTGCGTGGCCTTGGCCGAGCAAGCGGGTTGCGCCTTCATCACCCCACCCCAGGGCCTGTTCGGGTGGATCGATGTCGGGTTGGACACGGAACGTCTGGCGCTCCCGCTGCTGGATGCGGGCTGGTTGATCGCACCAGGCGCGCTGTTTCATGGTCAGCGACGCCCCACCACATCCATGCGGATCAATTACGCGTGCGCCCAAGACGCCAAGTTCTGGCGTGCGCTGGCTACCTTGAGGCAACGCGAAGGACTGGCGTGAACCTCACTGCCCCCACGCAGCAAACAGCCCCTCCCGTGCCGCCTGCGTGATCGCCACCACGCCGGGGTGGGTGATGCGACGCTCGACACTGATGACATAGAACTCTTCGATCAGATCGGGGGCTTCGCCAATGCACTTGACCTCGTGCTGGCGGCACACCTCGTCATGCAACACGGTCGGCGCCAGAAAGACGCCATAGCCGTCATGCCCCAGCGCATTGAGCAAAGCGCTGTCATCGAATTCCCCCACGATGCGCGGTCGCAATTTCTGGCGTGACAGCCACTGCGTCAACCTGCTGCCCATGGCCGAGTCAGCACCAGGCATCAACATGGGGGCGCCATCCAGGCAGGCAGGGAAAGGCTGTTTAGACAAGCTTTTGGCCAATGCCGGCGCCGCATAGAAGCTCCCGCCCGAGCCCCCCAATCGATGGCTGTAGGCATTGACGCTCAGCCCACTGGGCAAGGGGGTGTCCGACAGCACCAGGTCCAGACGGTGCACGGCCAATTCGGCCAGCAGGCTGTCGAGCTTCCACTCCCGGCCCACCACTTTGAAGGCGTGTTCCCCCTTGAGCGCCGGCTCCAGCAAGCGACTGGCGACCATTTTGGGCACGGCATCGGCAATGCCCACCCGCAGCTCCAGCGGACGACTCACGCCCCGCGGCTGGCGCACCACCTGATCCAGCTCGGCGCCCAGGTTGAAGATGTCCTCGGCATAACTGAAGGCCAGTTGCCCCGCATCGGTCAACTCCAACCCGCGGCCACTCTTGTGCAACAGCTCACGGCCAAAGTGATCCTCCAGCAGCTGAATCTGCCCACTGATCGTCTGCGGCGTGACATGCAAAAACTCGGCCGCCTTGACCACGCCCCCGTGTTTGGCCACCGCCCAGAAGTAAAGCAGATGCTTGTAGTTCATTTCGAATTTGTCGAAGTTTTCTATTAATTAAATCTGATTTACACGAAGTGTTCAAGATCCTAAATTGAAGGCGTTCTCACGAGTCACGAAAGGAACGTCATGCGCTTGCTGATTCAAACCCAAGGCCTCCTGATTTCTCGATCAGACCGGGATCTGATTCGCACTCGAATCCAACAGGCCTTTGCCCGCTTCGGTCACAAACCCATCGGTGCCACGCTGCATCTACAGGACACCAATGGCCCCAAGGGCGGAGCCGACAAAGACTGCCATCTGGTCATCGAGTTGGAGGACACCACCACGGTGATCACCGACCGCGGCACCGACCTCAAGGCCGTGGTGAACCGGGCCATCCATCGTGCGGTCCAGGCTCTGCGAAGGCAGATTGGGCAAAAGCACGCCCGCATTCGACACAGCATCGGTCTGCGCCGTGTGAAAACCGAACCGGCTCTGAACCGGCGACAGCAACGCGGTCTGCTGGCGCTCGATACCGGCGAATCGTGAACCGCACCCCCCTTGTTTCCAAACGGAGTCACACCATGTCTCGCAATCTGAGCTCATCCATCACCGTGCTCGAATCTGGCGCCCTGCAGGCGGGATCGGCACGCAAAGTCCTGCGCAACACCTACGCCCTGCTGGGCATGACGATCGCGTTCAGCGCAGCGGTGGCGGGCACCTCGATGGCCATGGGTTGGCCTGCCCCAGGCTTGATCCTGTCGCTCATCGGCACATTGGGCCTGTTTTACCTGACCCACAAGTTGGCCAACCGCGCCTCTGGGCTGGCTGCCGTGTTCGCCCTCACCGGCTTCATGGGCTACATGCTGGGCCCCATCCTCAATCAGGTACTGGCCTTGCCGCATGGCGCAGCCGTGGTCACGAACGCGCTGGGCTCGACCGCGGTGGCGTTTCTGGCGCTGTCAGCGATTGCCTGGACCAGCAAGCGCGACTTCAGCTTCATGGGCAGCTACCTGATGGTGGGCATGCTGGTGGCGCTCGCGCTGGGACTCGGGGCGATGTTCTTTGAGGTGCCTGCGCTGTCGCTGGCAGTGTCGGGGCTGGTGGTCTTGTTGATGTGCGGGATGATCCTGTTTGAAACCAGCCGCATCGTGCAAGGGGGGGAAACCAACTACATCCTCGCCACGGTCAGCCTGTACAGCAGCCTCTACAACCTGTTCCTGAGCCTGCTGCAGCTGTTTGGGGTAATGGGATCAGACGATCAATGATTGGCCGCAGCCCAACCGCAGCAACGTGAAGCAGATCACGTCTGAGATCCCCCGCCACCACTGGTCTGCGGGGGATGTCATCGACCTTTGATTGAACTGAGGGCGCTGATTTGGTATTTTCACCAAATGGACCCTCAAGACCTCGATGAACCGACCGTGCCCGTGAAGGAGCGGATCCTGGCGGCGGCCATGCAGCTGATTCAGGAGCAGGGCATCCACGCGATGACGCAGGCCAAGGTATGCGAAATCGCAGGGGTCCGCCATAGCCACCTCACCTACTACTTTCCGACTCGCGTCAAGCTTTTGAAGGAAGTGGTGATGCGCGGAACCGAAACGGTTTTGAGCCTGCTGGATGGTCCCGAGCACCTGCGGGTCAGCTCGCCCAACCAGTTGCGCACCGCGCTTGCCGACCTGCCCAACAACCGCGGTTTGCCTCGGATGATGGTGGCCGTCTATGTGGCCAGCGATGAAGAGCCGTCCCTCAAACCCTGGCTCGACAAATTTCAGATGAATGGCTTGCTGCGCTTCAAGCGTGCCCTCGAAGGGATCGGCCTGAAGCCACCTCAACGCGCGGTAGAAGCCTTTTTGGCCTGTCTGATCGGCACCCTGCACAACGACTTCGCGGCTGCTTCTGAGCGCTCACGCAAACGCGCCCGCGCGGTCATCCAATACTCGTTTGATCAGATGGTGGCAGCCAGCAAAGGAACCCGGGTTTCAGACTGGTAAGGTCAGCGACTGCGCCAGCTCGTCCGGGGTGACCTCAGGCTGCCACGCCCAGTGCGCGAGCATGGGCGCATGCAAACGCGATTGCAAGGTGGCGATGTTGGCAGCCTGTTCAGGCATGGCTGGATCGACCACGTTGGCCACCCACCCAACCAAAGTCAAGCCACGGGTCAGGATGGCCTCTTGCGTCAGCAAGGCATGGTTCAAACAACCCAAACGCACCCCGACGACCATCACCACGGGGATCTGCAGGCGAATGGCCAGATCCGCACTGGTCACCCACTCATCGGGCCCCTCATGGAAAGGCACCAGAAAGCCGCCCGCGCCTTCCACCACCACCACATCGGCATGCTGCTTCAAGGCATGAAAGCTGGATTCGATGTGATCCAGGTCGATGCGCTCGCCCGCCAACCGAGCCGCAATGTGCGGCGACACCGGATCAGGCAAGGCGTAGGGGTTATCGAAAACCGGTGGCACCTTGAGGCTCGACGCTGCACGGATGGCAACGACATCTTCATTGAGCCATTGGCCATTGACCCAATCACACCCCGCTGCCACCGGCTTCATGCCGACGCAGCGCGGATGATGTTGGGCATATGCGCGCAACAAGGCAGTGCTGGCGCGCGTCTTGCCAACCCCTGTGTCGGTTCCAGTCACAAAAATGGCGGTCATGGCACAGGCACCCAAGTTTGCGCGCCCGAAGCAGGCTGGTCTGCCAACACCCGATCCAAGGCGCGCACGCTGGCTTGGACCAGATGCGCTTGATCAGCCTCCGTCAGCACATAGGGCGGCATGAAGTAAAGCGTATGGCCTATCGGGCGCAGCAATACACCCTCTTCCATCGCGGCGCGGTGATAACGGGCAGCAAAGGTCGGATCGCTCGTGTCGACCTCCCAAGCCCAGATCATCCCGAGCTGCCGATGCGAGCGGATCGCCGGATGACGGTTCAGCGGGTCAGCCAGGGCACTCAAGCGCGCAGCGGCGACGCGGTTATCGGCCAGCACGTCTCGTTGAGCAAAGAGATCGAGCACCGCCAGGGCGGCCCGGCATGCCAAAGGGTTGCCGGTGTAGGAATGAGAATGCAGGAAGCCCTGCGCCACGCGGTCATCCCAAAAGGACTCGTACACCGCATCCGTGGTCAGCACCACGGACAAAGGCAACATGCCCCCCGTCAGGCCTTTGCTCAAGCAGATGAAATCAGGGCGTACGTGCTGGCCTGATGCAGGATCCACCGCCTGCTGGTGTGCGAACAGGGACCCGGTTCGACCAAACCCGACGGCAATTTCATCGGCTATCCAGTGCACCTGATACTGATCACACAAGCGGCGCACCGCCACGAGGTACTCCGGCGAGTACATGGCCATGCCAGCCGCTCCTTGCACCAGGGGCTCCAGAATCAGGGCTGCCGTACGTTCATGATGCTCGGCCAGATAGCGTTCCAGTGCATCGATGCTCTCGTTCAATGCATTGAACGCAGGCGACGGCAGCATGGCGCTGAGCCTGAGCAAAGGGGCATAGGCTTGACGAAACAACGGGATGTCGGTCACCGACAAGGCACCCACTGTTTCGCCGTGATAGCCGCCTTGCAGCACGACAAACTCGTTCTTCTCGGCCTTGCCCCGGTTGCGCCAACTGTGTGCGCTCATCTTCAAAGCGATCTCGGTGGCACTGGCGCCATCGCTGCCATAAAACGCGTGCCCCAGCCCGGTGAGCTGCCCCAATCGCTCAGACAACTCGACCACAGGCGGGTGCGTGAGACCCGCCAGCATGATGTGATCCAGCGTGTTCAACTGATCCGTCACCGCCGCCACCAATGCGGGGTGGCTGTGCCCGAACAGATTGACCCACCAGGAGCTGACCGCATCCAGAATGCGATCGCCACGTTGGTCGATCAGCCAGGGGCCCTTCGCCGCGACGATTGCGCGCGGAGGAAACGTTTCATGCACCTTCATCTGGGTGCAGGGATGCCAGACGGCCTGGCGGCTGCGTTCAGCTAAGCTCATGGGCGATAGACACAGCGGTCACCGGCGGCGCGCGACACAGCCACACCACTGACCTGTGGAACAGTCTTGCTGATCTGACTGTGAATGAAAACGCAAAGGTTTTCCAGTGTGGGGGCGCCAAGCCCCGGCACTTCGTCCAGGAAATGGTGATCCAGCTGGCTGCGCACCGCCGCAATGGCTTCGCGCAAGATGGCCAAATCGACCACCATGCCGGTTTCAGGCTGACGCTCCCCCCGCACCATCACTTCAGCTGTATAGGTATGCCCATGAATGCGGCGGCTGCTGGCTGCCTCCTCGGGTGACACGAAGCGTTTGAGTGTATGCGCCGCATCAAAGGCAAAGGTCTGGCTCAATTCAAACATGTGGACGCTCTTCACTTCACTCTCAGCGAATACCCAGGGACTTGTGCGTCTGCACGCTCAGCATCCAGCGTGGATGCTCGAGACACCATTGCACCGCCCACTGCGCGGCTTGCATGCGCGCGTCGGCTGATGCGCTGTCCAGCGGCTGAATCCGCATCTGACCAAATGCCATCGATTCGAACGCCAGCAAGGTGGCTTCATCGAACCCAGCCTGCGGCATCACCACCTTGAGCTCATGACCCGAGGTCTGCACCAGTTGCGACCCGGCTTTCGGGCTCACGCAGATCCAGTCCAGCCCCTTGGGGGCTTCAATGGTTCCGTTGGTCTCTACGGCGATCTCGAACCCCTGTGCATGCAACGCTTCGATCAGGGCCGCATCGACCTGGAGTAGCGGCTCGCCACCGGTCAACACCACGAAAGGTCGACCGGCACGACCCGGCCAAAAACCGGCCACGGCTTGCGCCAGATCTTGCGCCGTGGCGAACTTGCCGCCGCCCAGCCCATCGGTGCCGACAAAATCAGTGTCGCAAAACCGGCAGACCGCCTGGGCACGATCGGCCTCACGCCCACTCCAGAGGTTGCAACCGGCAAAACGGCAAAACACCGCAGGGCGACCGGCATGCGTGCCTTCGCCTTGCAGGGTGTAGAACATTTCTTTGACGCTGTAAGCCATGTCACCTCAATCCGGTCCACCAAACCACACCGGCGGACGCCAGCACCAGGCCCATGTAGGTCCACATGGCCCCATCTCGCCCCAACAACAGCAAACCCGCGAGGGACACCGCCGCATTGAACACCGCGGCCCACTTCACCTGACGCCACCACGACACCGATTTCAGGGCTTTCCACCAAAAAAGGCGCGCCAGGCTCGGAACAATCAAGGCCATCCCCAGGGCCGGCCCGAAAAAATTCACAATGTGGATCAGGCCACTCCAAACATCCATCCGAAGCCCTTAGAAGGTCGTGCCGGCCCAACGGCTCAGCTTGAGACATATCAAGAAATGTCCCCGCAACGGCTCCAAAAGCCTACGGAATCCGCAGCATTCATGCACACGGCCCCACGCGAGAAAACCCTGGATTTTATAATCTCGGACCATGACCGTCTTGACCCTGGGCTTGAACCACCAAACCGCCGCTGTAGATCTGCGCGGTCGCTTCGCGTTTGCGGTGGATCAATTGATTCCCGCGCTCAAGACGCTGCATGCCCAATTGGCGGCCCCCGCCTCCTCTGAAGTGGCGCTGCTGTCGACCTGCAATCGCACCGAGCTGTATTGCGCCGCAGGCGGCCTGGGGGGACATGGCCAGACCCTGAAGCGCGCTGCTGTGGAATGGCTATCGGGTGTAGGGGGCGTGTCGAGCGACGAGTTGATGCGGCACACCTACGTCCTGGAAGACGGCGCCGCAGCGCGGCATGCTTTCCGCGTGGCCAGCGGCCTCGATTCGATGGTGCTGGGCGAACCCCAGATCTTGGGCCAGATGAAGCAGGCGGTGCGCGAAGCCGATTCCGCCGGCACCTTGGGCACCACCTTGCACCAACTGTTTCAGCGCTCGTTTGCGGTGGCCAAAGAGGTTCGCACCTCGACCGAAATTGGCGCCCACTCGATCAGCATGGCCGCAGCCGCCGTGCGCTTGGCGGGTCAGTTGTTCGAAGATCTGACCAAAACCCGCGTGTTGTTCGTGGGGGCGGGCGAGATGATCGAACTCACCGCCACCCATTTCGCCGCACGCACCCCACACTCGATGGCCGTGGCCAACCGCACACTCGAGCGCGGTGAAAAGCTGGCCACGCATCTGGGCGCGCAAGCGATGCGTCTGGCCGATCTGCCGCAACGCCTGCACGAGTTCGACATCGTGGTGTCTTGCACGGCCAGCTCCCTGCCCATCATCGGCCTGGGTGCCGTTGAACGCGCACTCAAAGCACGCAAGCGCCGCCCCATGTTCATGGTCGACCTGGCGGTGCCGCGCGACATCGAACCCGAAGTCAGCAAGCTCGATGACATCTACCTCTACACCGTGGATGACCTGTCGGCCCTGGTCCAGACCGCGGGCGAGAAGCGGCAGGCTGCGGTCGCGCAGGCCGAGGCCATCATCGAAACCGGAGTTCAGGGCTTCGTGCATTGGCTGGATCAACGCACCACCGTGCCGCTGATTCAGGCGCTCCATTCCCAAGCCGACGCCTGGCGCACCGCTGAGTTGGCGCGCGCCCGCAAGATGCTCGCCAAAGGCGAAGACCTCGAAGCCGTGCTGGAAGCCTTGTCCCGCGGTTTGACCCAAAAGATGTTGCATGGCGCCATGGCAGAACTCCACAGCGCCGACGCGCACCAGCGGCCTCAAGTGGCGGCCGGGCTGGCGCGGCTGTTCCTGCGGGGTGATCTCACAGCGCTCCATCCCCAGGGGTCGGGCACGGCTGCTCGGGGCAAGCACCCCGCTGATGGAGACGCCGCGTGAGTCGCGGCCTGGCTCCCTCGCTGACCTCCTCGCTCGAAAAACTGGCCCATCGCCTGCAAGAGCTGGACGCAGCCCTCGCTGACCCCGCTGTGGCGGCCGACAACCGCCGCTACCGGGATTTGTCTCGCGAGCACGCCGAGGTCTCGGCTGTCTGCGACCTGGCCAAACGCTACACCCAACGTCAAGCCGATCTCGACAGCGCCCGCGAGATGTCGCAAGAGGCGGGTGACGACCTCGACCTCAAAGCCATGGCCGACGAGGAAATCACGCAGGCGGAAACCGATCTGGTGCAACTCGAAACAGATCTGCAAACTGCCCTGCTACCCAAAGACCCCGACGACGCCCGCAACGCCTTTGTGGAAATCCGCGCGGGCACGGGGGGCGACGAATCTGCGCTGTTCGCCGCCGATCTGGCCCGTATGTACACCCGCTACGCCGAAGCCCAAGGCTGGCGCACCGAGGTCATGTCGGCCAGTGAATCGGATCTGGGCGGCTACAAGGAAGTGGTGCTGCGCATCGAGGGCGCCGGCGTCTATGGCCAACTGAAATTCGAGTCCGGCGGACATCGCGTGCAGCGGGTTCCCGTGACGGAAACCCAAGGGCGGATCCACACCAGCGCCTGCACCGTGGCGGTGCTGCCCGAACCCGACGAGGCCGAAGAGGTGCAGATCAACCCAGCTGACCTGCGCATCGACACCTACCGCGCCAGCGGAGCCGGCGGACAGCACATCAACAAAACGGATTCAGCCGTTCGCATCACCCACATCCCAACTGGCATCGTGGCGGAATGCCAGGACGATCGCAGCCAACACCGCAACAAAGCCAAGGCATTGGCGGTGCTGGCAGCTCGGATCCGCGACAAAGACCGCCTGGAGCGCCAGGCCAAAGAAGCCGCCCAACGCAAAAGCCTGGTCGGCACCGGTGACCGATCGGATCGCATCCGAACCTACAACTTCCCCCAAGGGCGCCTGACCGATCACCGCATCAACCTGACGCTCTACAAGCTCACCACCATCATGGAGGGCGATCTGGGCGACGTCATCCGGGCTTTGGTGGCCGCGCAGGCCGCCGAGCAATTGGCCGAACTGGAGGCCGCCACCGGTGTCTGAGGCCATCGAAACCATCGAGCAAGCCATGCTGGCTGCGCGGCGAGCTGGCGTGGATCGGCTCGACATCCAGGTGATGCTGACCACCCTGCTGGGCCAAAGTCGCAGTTGGTTGCTGGCGCACGACCGGGATCCCCTGCCGCAGGCCGTTCTGCCGACACTGCGCCACTGGATTGAACGTCGCGCGGCTGGTGAACCCCTGGCTTACCTGTTGGGCGAAAAGGAATTTTTCGGCCTGAACTTCCGCGTCAATCCTGAGGTGCTGATTCCTCGACCCGATACCGAGATCCTGGTGGAATGGGCGCTCGAACATCTCCCGCTCGACCAGCATCGAGACGTCCTCGACCTGGGCACCGGCAGTGGGGCCATCGCACTGGCCGTGGCTCACCAGCGCCCCCAGGCCGCCGTCACAGCAGTTGACGCCAGCCCTGCCGCCCTGGAAACGGCTCGCCGCAACGCTGAGCGACTGGGCGTGTCGGTTCGCTTCCGGCTCGGCTCTTGGCTGGCGCCGGTCGGCTCCGACCGATTTGACCTGATCGTGAGCAACCCGCCCTACATCGCCGAAGGGGACGCCCACCTGCCCGCTCTAAAGCACGAACCCATCACGGCCCTCACCTCGGGCCCAGACGGACTCGACGACATTCGGCACATCGTGACCCAGGCGAAGACCCACCTGCGACCCGGCGGCTGGCTCCTGCTCGAACACGGCTTCGACCAAGCTGGTGCCGTCTCGCAACTTTTGAAACAGGCCGGATACGACCAAGTGACGACACGCCGTGACCTCGGCGGCCAAAACCGCTGTACAGGCGGGCAAACCCTGTAGCCGCGACACCCCCTCCCCCCTAAAGTCGGTGACTCCCAACGAGGGGGTTTGGTCACGTCTTCTCACATGTCCGATGCACAAATCCCGTCGTCGGGCGTAGCATGAAGTCGTTCTCAGGAGTGCATCATGTCCTCAACCCGGCCCACATCGCGCCCTTCAATCATCGGCAGGCTGCCCTCAGTCGTGTCGGGCTTGGTGCTGTGCGTGGCTGGCGTCTCGGCGCATGCGCAATTCGTCCCCATGCCCACGCATGTGCTGCGCAGTGTGGGGGGCAGTGAATACAGCTTCACCCGGGTGAGCCTGCGGCAAAGCGGCCTGGGCTTGAGTCTGGGAGGCGGCCAAGGCCTGTGGCCGCACTGGGAAGGGCGCGTGGGCGTGATGATGGATCGCCCCACCAACCCCTT
>JAGWLR010000072.1 GCA_028864885.1 Burkholderiales bacterium
TAAGCCTTGGCTTGACCGCCGAACTTCTTGGACAGAACGGTGGTGATCGCAGCCGTCAGGGTGGTCTTGCCGTGGTCAACGTGACCGATGGTGCCCACGTTGACGTGCGGCTTGGTCCGTTCGAACTTTTCCTTGGACATGATTCTCGCTCCTAGCGATCCTGAAGTGAGCCAATTAATGAAGGGAGGGGTGTGGTGCCCATGGGCAGGATCGAACTGCCGACCTCTCCCTTACCAAGGGAGTGCTCTACCACTGAGCCACATGGGCATCGACACAGGTTTGAACCCCAACGAGCGCAAACCCGTGTCGACGTGCAACCCCCGCATTCCGCGAAGACTGCCAATATACCACGCCAAACGTGTCAGAACCGTGACCTGGAGCGGGAGACGGGAATCGAACCCGCGTCATTAGCTTGGAAGGCTAAGGTTCTACCATTGAACTACTCCCGCCCGGGAGTGATTCCATTTGAATGCGTTTGCCTGGTGGAGGAGGCTGGATTCGAACCAGCGTACGCGTAAGCGGGCAGATTTACAGTCTGCTGCCTTTAACCACTCGGCCACCCCTCCAAGGCAAGCCCTAGACTTTAACACAGCCCTGACAGCTTTTGCAAGGGCGCGGCGCTTTTGTGAAATTGCCACACGATTCGCATGCGAGAAGTTGGCGGTTCGTGCTTTTGCACCCCCGCTGGGTGTTGGCTTCCTCTATCCTGATGTGATTTTCTTTGTGTCCTTGACTATGGGAGGCAGACACACATGAATTGGAATCGTCTGGCTTGCGCATTGGCCCTGGGGGCCTTGGCGACGGCATCGGCTTTCGCCGACGAAGGCAGCAGCAAAAAGTTTTCGCTTCTGGCTGGGGTGGGCTACACCTGGGGCGGCAATACCCTGGTGTCCATTCAACTGGACCCCGTCAGCGGTTCGTCAGGACACACCTACTACGAGGATCTGAGTGGTGGCGCGGGTCTGGACCTGCGCCTGGGCGGGCAGATGCTTGTCAACGACCGGACCCGACTGCAGGCCATGGTCGCCTATCACAACGACCAAGCCAACGGGCTGCATGGCTACGCCTCGTATCGACGGGTGCCGGTGGAGTTGCTGGGTCACTACAAGGTGGATGAACATTGGTGGTTAGGCGGCGGGTTGCGCAAGGCCATGTTCGGCACGTTCGATCGCGAAGCCGGTTTCACCAGCGGCGGGGTGACTTTGCCTGCCCAGAAGTGGGACATCAAGTTTGACGCCGCACTGGTGCTAGAGGCAGAGTACGCCATGAATGACAACTGGGGCCTCAAGATGCGCGCGGTTCGAGAGCGCGGGCGCTTTGATGGCGACACCCAGAAGTTCAATGCCGACCATGTCGGCGCCATCGTGACTTACTACTTCAACTGATCATGCAGACCAAGACAGGATTGACGATTGGGGTGCTGGTGCTGGGTGCGATCGCACCCGCCCAAGCCCAAACTCAAGCAGCAGGCGGCGTGATGGCGCCATTCGTGGGCGTTGGATTGACCTTTGGTGGCGAAAATCTGGCGACGGCGCAGTACACCAATGGCACTTCGCAATCGATCACGACAGGCGGCTTGCTGGATCTGCGGTTTGGCCTGGAGTACAGGCTGATCGGGCAACCCTGGGCCATTCAGGGCGTGGTGGCGTATCACGTCGACACGGTGAATGCGACCAACGGCGATTTGCGCTTTGAGCGAGTCCCAGTAGAGTTGATTGCGATGTACGACCTGGGTAGCCAGTGGCGGGTTGGCTTGGGCATGCGCAAAGCGACGGGCGCCAAGGTGACTGCATCGGGCGACGCCGCGGGCGCGGGCTTTGGATCATCAACCACCTTCGATTCCAACCTCGGTTTTCTGGCCGTGGCTGAGTACAAGGTGACGCCCCAGGTGGGACTGCAGTTGCGGTACGTGAACGAGTCTTACAAGGTGAAGTTCCCCACCACGCAACCGACGGTAGACGGCAGTCACGCCGGTATCTTCGGCGTGTTTTACTTCAAGTGATGGACCAGTCGAGGGACACGCCCTGTTCGGCGAGGAAAGCCCGCGCCTGGCCAAAATGACCGCAGCCCATGAAGGGCACCGGGCCCCTCGTGGCCGACAGGGGCGAGGGGTGGTTGGCTTGCAGGATGCGATGTGGAGTGCGGCCACCAGCCGCCTCGATCAGCGGCCGCTTTTTCTGCGCATGGGCGCCCCACAACATGAACACCATCGGCTGGCTTTGCGCCGCAACGGCTGAGATCAACTGATCGGTCAGGGTCTCCCAACCCCAGCCAGCATGGCTAGCCGCCTGCCCCGGCGCCACGGTGAGCACGGTGTTGAGGAGCAACACACCGTGGTCGGCCCAAGCTTGCAGGCAACCGTGCTCGGGTGGCGCCCAGCCCAGATCCCGCTGCAACTCTTTGCGGATGTTGCGCAGACTGGGTGGAATGGCCACCCCGCGCGGGACGGAGAACGCCAAACCATGAGCCTGGCCCGGCCCGTGGTAAGGATCTTGCCCCAGAATCACGACCTTGACTTGATGCAATGGGGTCGCCTGTAGGGCGGCGAATACCTGGAGCGGAAACACCTCAGGCTCGGCCTGAACGCGGTCGATCAAGGCGCGCCCCGTGGTCGAATGTCGAAACGCCTGCGTCCACGGCCGCCACGACACAGGGACGGCGTCGAACTGGCTTTCCAGCCAATTCGGTTCACGCGCAAACAAGGTCATCGCAAGCAATCAGGCAAACAACTCGGCGAGGGCTGCACCGGGATCGGGGGCGCGCATGAAGGCCTCGCCGACTAGGAAAGCATGTACGTTCGCAGCACGCATGCGCTGAACATCCGAGGGCGCCAGGATGCCGGATTCGGTGACCAGCAAGCGATCAGCGGGCACGCGATCGAGCAAGCCCAAGGTGGTGTCAAGGGTGACGTCGAAGGTTCTCAGGTTGCGATTGTTGATGCCCACCAAGGTGGTTTTCAGCCGGAGGGCACGATCCAGCTCGGCGCCATCGTGCACCTCGACCAGAACGGCCATGCCCAGCGACATGGCGCAGGCTTCGAGATCAGCCATTTGGGCATCATCCAAACAGGCCGCGATGAGCAAAATGCAGTCCGCACCCATAGCGCGGGCGTCGTAGACCTGGTAGTCGCTGACCATGAAGTCTTTGCGCAAGACGGGCAACTCACAAGCGGCACGCGCTTCTTGCAGATAACGGCTGCAGCCTTGGAAGAATTGTTCATCGGTGAGGACGCTCAGGCACGCCGCGCCATGCCGGGCATAACTGACTGCAATGTCAGCGGGGCGAAAGTCTGCGCGCAAGACCCCTTTGGACGGGCTGGCCTTTTTGACTTCGGCAATCACCCCCGAGCGACCTGCGGCGATCTTGGTCCGCAAGGCTCCCACGAAGTCACGCACATCGGCTTGCTCTTGGTTGCGCGCTTCTGCTTCGGCGCGCACGGCACTGAGCGAACGCACCGCCTGCGCTGCAGTGATTTCCTGATGCTTGACGGCGACGATTTTTTGCAGGATGTCTGACATGGAGCTGAAACCCGATGGAGAGATGTGTCAATTATCGACGCTGACCGCCGCAAAACCGGCATTGCATCGCGCAAAAGCGCCACTCCCGAATTTGCAAGCAGGCTGGGCGACGACACAATGACGAGGCTCCCACATCGCCGATCAACTGCTGTACCAGGCGAAACGAGAGGGACGCAATCGCTGCGCTGTTCAAGGACAGGGCTTGACCCTGCCCTCGGCTCCGATCAAGCCTGTTGCGCCAGACGCTTCGTCACCTGCGTGAACGTCTGCAGGGTTTGTGCAGCGCGCCCGCTGGCCAGCACGTCACGGGCCATTTCTACACCTTCTGCCAGCGACGCAGCCACATTGGCGGCATAAATGGCCGCGCCCGCGTTAAGCAAAACAATGTCGCGCGCCGGGCCGGACTCGTTGTGCAAGACGCGCTCAACAATGGTCTTGGAGGCCTCTCGGCTGGTGGCCTTGAGCATCGAGCCATCGTGTTCACCCATGCCGAATTGATCCGGCGTGATGATGTATTCGTTGACTTCACCGTTCTTCAGCTCGGCCACCAAGGTGGGGCCAGCCAAGGTGATTTCATCCAGGCCATCGCAGCCGTGCACGATCAACACATGATTGGAACCCAGACGCTGCAACACACGCGCCTGGATGCCCACCAGATCCGGATGGAACACCCCCATGACCTGATTGAGCGCGCCCGCCGGATTGGTGAGCGGCCCCAGGATGTTGAACAGCGTGCGGATGCCGAGCTCCTTGCGCACGGGTGCCGCGTGCTTCATGGCGACATGATGATTGGGGGCGAACATGAAGCCCACGCCGCTCTCAGCCAGACAACGAGCGACATCGGCTGGCTGCAAATTGATCGAGGCCCCCAAAGCCTCCAGAACATCGGCGCTGCCGGTGCTGGACGACACGCTGCGGCCGCCGTGCTTGGCCACCTTGGCTCCGGCAGCCGCCGCCACAAACATCGCCGTGGTGGAGATGTTGAAGGTGTGTGCGCCATCGCCGCCGGTGCCACACATGTCGACCAGATGGGCTTTGTCTTCGATCTCAACAGGAATCGCGAATTCACGCATCACCTGGGCCGACGCGGCGATTTCGCCCACGGTTTCCTTCTTCACCCGCAAGCCGGTGATGAGGGCCGCCATGATGACCGGCGACATCTCGCCACGCATGATGCGGCGCATGAGGCCGAGCATCTCATCGTGGAAGATCTCGCGGTGTTCGACGACGCGTTGCAGCGCCTGCGCATCGGTGAGTTGAGTCATGACGTCGGCCCTTACATGTCCAGGAAGTTCTTGAGCAAGGCGTGACCGTGCTCGGTGAGGATCGATTCCGGGTGGAATTGAACCCCTTCCAGCGGCGCAAAGCTCGGATCGGTTTGCGAGGCCTTGTGGCGAACGCCCATGATTTCACCGTCATCGGTGAAGGAGGTGATCTCCAGGCAATCAGGCAAGGTGGCACGCTCAATGGCGAGCGAGTGATAGCGGATCACCGTGAACTGTTTGGGCAGGTCTTTGTAGACGCCTTTTTGGTCAGTGGTGATGACGCTGGTCTTGCCGTGCATTTGCTCGCGTGCCCGGACGATTTTGCCGCCCAGTGCCGCCCCGATGCTTTGATGGCCGAGGCAGACCCCCAAGATGGGCAGCTGACCTTGGAAACGCTGCAAAGCCGGGACACAGATACCGGCCTCTGCTGGCGAGCAAGGCCCTGGAGACAAGACCAGGCGATCGGGTTTGATCGCGGCGATTTCGTCGAGGGTGATTTCGTCGTTGCGCACCACCTTGACCTCTTCGCCCAATTCACAGAAGTACTGGACGAGGTTGAAAGTGAAGCTGTCGTAGTTGTCGATCATGAGCAGCATGATGGAATCCTTTGTCGTGTCCTGTGGATGGCTTAGAAACCTTGTTCGACCATTTCGGCCGCGCGGATCACCGCACGGGCCTTGGCCTCGGTTTCTTTCCATTCCAGTTCAGGGACCGAATCGGCCACCACCCCGGCGCCTGCCTGCACATACAGGGTCTGATCCTTGATCACCCCGGTGCGAATGGCAATCGCCACGTCCATGTCACCCGCAAAGCTGAGATAGCCGACGGCGCCGCCGTAGACGCCCCGCTGCACAGGCTCGAGCTCATCGATGATTTCCATGGCGCGGATCTTGGGCGCCCCACTCAAGGTGCCGGCCGGGAAGCTGGCGCGCAACACGTCCAGGCCCGTCATGCCTTCTTTCAGCTGCCCTTCGACGTTGCTGACGATGTGCATGACGTGCGAGTAGCGTTCGATGCCAAACGCTTCGGTGACCTTGACGGTGCCCGTTTGGGCGATGCGGCCGATGTCATTGCGTGCCAGGTCGATCAGCATGACGTGCTCAGCCCGCTCTTTGGGATCGGCCAGCAACTCTTTTTCATTGGCCACGTCTTGCTCGGGCGTGGTGCCGCGCGGACGGGTGCCGGCGATCGGACGGATGGTGACCGTCTGCCCGCCTTGGGGGTTGTGCTCCTGGCGCACCAAAATTTCAGGCGACGAGCCCACCACCTGATGATCCCCCAGGTCGTAGTAATACATGTAGGGGCTTGGGTTCAAAGACCGCAAGGCGCGATACAGGCTCAACGGTGACGCGGTGAAGCGCTTTTGCAGACGCTGCCCGATCACGACCTGCATGCAATCGCCCGCGGCGATGTATTCCTTGCACTTGAGCACCGCCGCTTCAAAGTCAGCCTTGGCGAAATGCCGCTCGACAGGGAACGACTCACCCGCCTGGATGGCCGGCGCCGCCACGCTTTGGTTGAGCTGGGCTTGTAACTGCGCGATGCGAGCCGCCGCCCGGGCGTAGTCACCAGGGCGAGCCGGATCGGCATAGACGATCAGGAACAGGCGATCGGCCAGGTTATCGATGACCGCCAACTCTTCACATTGCAGCAGCAGGATGTCGGGCGTACCGATGCCGCCGGGCTTTTGCACGCCCGCCAGCTTGTGCTCGATATGCCGCACGGTGTCGTAGCCGAAGTACCCAGCCAGGCCGCCACAGAAGCGAGGCAAGCCTTGCGGCACGGCGGCATGGAAGCGATCCTGATACTGGGCAATGAAGTCCAGCGGATTGCCATCGAAGGTTTCCACCACCTGGCCATCGGTCACCACCTCAACATGGCGGCCCGTGGCGCGCAGCAAGGTGCGTGCGGGTAAGCCGACAAAGGAGTAGCGACCAAAGCGCTCGCCGCCCACCACCGATTCGAGCAAGAAGCTGTGGGGGCGCCCCTGTGTGAGCTTGAGATACAGCGACAGGGGGGTATCCAGGTCGGCCAGGGCTTGCGCGACCAGAGGGATGCGGTTGTGGCCTTTTGCGGCCAAGGCATGGAATTCTTGTTCAGTGATCATGTGGGGCCTCCAAGCCCGAGGTCTGTGCCTTCATAAAAAGGCGCAGCCGGGGTGTGTGGGAATGTCGGAACCTGAGCGCAACGGTTGAGCCGTTTCGACAGGTGTTTCCGTAAGCCGCGGAGGGCCGCTGCCGATGATCTGGGCAGCGTGTGCGCGACGATACAGACGAGTCAGCAGGAACGACGCCAGGGCCAAGCTCCCCGGTCGTGCGAACCTTTCGTCTGTTTGCGCGAGATGAACATGGAATCGAGTGTAGCAGGGCTCGGGCCCTTCGCGCTATGCCCCCCGACTTGAGTGATCGCGACCGAAAAGTTAGGGGAAACCCATAACATGAGGAGGGAACCCGGAATAACAATTCCTTACCAAACGGCGTAACACCCACAGGATGACAGACATGAAAACAGCATGGATTGGCGCATGTAAAGGATGGATGGCAGCAGCCGCTTGGGTGGGCGCTGCAGGCCTGATGGCCCCAGGGCTGGCATGGAGCCAGAGCGCGGAACTGGTGGGGGTCAACTACCCCAGCAGTTTGAGGGTGGGGGGCTCCTCGCTGGTCTTGAACGGCAGCGGCGTGAACTACCGCGGCATGACCAAACAGTACACCGTGGCCCTGTACGCGCCTCAAAAGTCGGATCAAGTGGACACGGTGCTGGGCGGCTTCAATGCTCCTCTGCAGCTGCGGTTCGTGATGTTGCAAGGCATGCGGGTGGATGACCTGGGCATGGTCATCATGCGCGGCATCGAAGCCAACAGTTCACGCGATGTGTTTTTCAAACTGATCCCGTCAATCAGCATGATGGGCGACGTGCTGTCGCACATCAAACGCCTGGAGCCGGGCGACACCTTGGCGATTGAGTACATCCCCAAGCGCGGCACGCTGTTCCTGGTCAATGAGCAGCCCGTTGGCATGCCCATCACCGAACCGACGTTCTTCCCGGCCGTGACCCGGGTGTGGTTGGGCAAGAAGCCCGTGACCCAGGACTTGAAGGACGCCCTGCTCGACTTCAGCCCGCCCCCGGTGCTCGAAGCCCTGCGTTGATCGGGAGTTGATCGAGGCGGTCGATGTGCGCCAAGGCCGGCACCTCGCCAATGGGGTGTCCGTGGTTGTAGCCATAGGTCACCAGGACGATCGGGCAGCCTGCAGCAGCGGCTGCCTGCGCATCGTTGCTGGAATCACCCACCATCAGGGTCTGCGCCGGCGGGTGCCCCAAGGCTTCGCACGTCTTGATCAAAGGCAGTGGATCGGGCTTTTTGCGCTCGAACGCATCGCCACCGAACACCTGTGCGAAATGCCCGCGCAAGCCTTTGCGTTCAAGCAGCTGCTCGGCAAAGGCCGTGGGCTTGTTGGTGAGGCAAGCCAGCGGCAAGCCGAGATCGCGCAGCTTCTGCAAGCCTTCCGGCACGCCAGGAAACACGTCTGAGTGCAACCCATTGAGGCAGCTGTAATGGCCCTGGTAGTGATGCCAGGCTTGGGGCACCTGCTCAAGAACCTCGGTATCGTCGTCAGGCAAGCCCCAGGCGTGGGCCAGGCTGCGACGCAACAGGTCTTCAGTGCCCTTGCCCACCGTGAGTTCGACAAAGCTGCGATCCACACGCGCAATCTCGATGGGATGGCATCCCATGTCGGCCAGGGTGTGCTGTAGGACGACGACAAAGTCGCCGAGTGTGTCGACCATCGTGCCGTCCAGATCAATGATCGCGGCAGTGAGGTTTGAAGGCAGGTACATCAGATCAGGCCATCCAACAAAAATTCATGAGGCATCGGCGGCGACATCGCTTGTCGCACGCGATGGTCGACAGCGTGACGGGGTTACGAGACGATGAGAATCTGTCTCGCAACCCGTTTCATCATGCTGCCGCGTCACGTGTTTCTCAGGTTCATCAGTTTAATCAGCTGCTTGCTTTTGTGCTGGAGCGCCCAGGCAACGACCCCGCCAAACGCGCTGGCTGACTGGCGTCATCTGGATGATGCGGCAGTGATCGAGCAAGCGCGGCAGCTTGGCGCCCAGGGCTTGCTGGCGCGCCTGGACGCGGGCGCAGAACGCCTGCCTGAGTACGAGTTGTGGATGGCGCGGCAGGAACGGCTGAGTTCGGGCTGGAACGAGCAGCCCTTTCTACAACACATCAAATATCGACACAGCCCGCGGCAGGTCTACATGAGCTGGCTGCCCGGCGGCCCGAAGGCGGGGCAAGAGATCCTGTTTGACGAAACCCGCCGACCAGATGCAATGTATGGGCATCTGTCGGGCATGTTCAATGTGATGTCGATGTGGACGAGTCTGGATGGCTCTCTGGCCCGATCGAACTCGATGCACTCGATCCGTGACGTGGGGCTGCAATCGGTCGTTGAGATTCTGAAGACCCAGCAGGCCGAGCGCCAGCGCGCCGGGGTGTCAGTGGAGCCCGATGACCTGCGGATCGAACGGATTCAAGGTGAGCGGGTGCTCGCGGTATCGTGGCCGGCAGCCCCCAGGTTGACGGGCGCCTATGCGGCACGGACCCGGCTGTATCTGGATTTGTGCTATCCATGGGTGAAGCAGGTGGAATCGTGGGACGAACGGGGGCAACTGAAGGAGCGGGTGTTGTATCAACGGCTTGCCCCCGCTCATTTCACTGCGCGCGACTTTGATCCGCAGAACCCCGACTATCGGTTCTGATCGCGCGAGCAGATCAGGCCCATTGAAAGCCCTCAGCCGGATGCAAGGCCCAGGCTCCGCCCCCTTGGATTTCAAGCACCTGGCGGTGATACGGCAAGACCGATCGGTGGTGGCTGACACTGATGGGGGTGATCGACAGGTCTGCCAGTTGGCTGTAGAGGCGCTGTTCGTTGGCGGCGTCGAGCGCACTGGTGGCCTCATCCAGCAACAAGTAGCGCGGCTTGGCGAGCAAAGCTCGCGCAAACGCCAGGCGCTGTTGCTCGCCGACCGACAGCACCTTGTCCCAATCGACCTGAGCGTCGAGCCCACCAAAGCGCTGTGCCAGGGTCGGCAGGTTCACTCGGTCCAGCCATTGCATCAGCTCTTCGTCTGACACATCGCGGTCAATCTGCGGGTAGAGCAACTGGCTGCGCAGGTTGCCCATCGGCAGATAGGGGCGTTGGGGCAGAAACAGCATCGCCCCACTTGATGGTCCCTGGACGGTGCCGTGCCCGGCATGCCACAAGCCTGCCAGTACCCGCAGCAGGGAACTCTTGCCCACTCCGCTCTCGCCCACTATCAGCAGGCCTTCTCCGGGCTTGACGTGCAGGGTAAGGTTTTCGATCAACAGGTGCTCGTGGTTGGGTGTGTAAACGGTCAGGTCTTGCAAGGCCAGCTCAAACCCATGCTCATGGACCACCCGAGCCTGAGGCTCGGTATGCGGCCACTCGCGATCGGCTTGCTGATCCAGTGCCTGTGAAAAAGCGTGCAAACGGTTGATGCCCGCCGAGAACCGGCTCAGCCCTTCGAAGTGCTCGACGATCACCGTCAGGGCGCTGAGGATGGCCGCAAAGGCGCCCGCAGCCTGCACGGCACGACCGACTTCCAACTCGCCCGAGAGGACATCGCCCGCGATGATGACGCTGGGCAGCACCACGGTGAGAAAGCTGTGCGCATACTGAAACAAGTTGAGCTTGAACTGCCAGCGCAAGACCGTTTTGTAGTTGTCGTACAGCGCGCCGAACAGGCGACGCAGGGTGGACACCTCACGCGCCTCGCCTCGGTGAAAGGCGATGGGTTCGGCATGTTCGCGCACACGGACCAGGCCAAAGCGGAAATCGGCCTCGCGCTGCAGTTGCCGAAAGTTGACCTCAATCAGACGGCGCCCGAACACCTTGGCGGTGAACAGGGTGGCGAAGATGGCATAGGCCACGAGAAAGTAGACCAGGCCTTTGGAGATCGACCACAGCACGCTGGCAAAGGCAATCAATTCGATGACCGAACTGAGTACGATCATCGAGAAGTAGAGGGACTGAGAGGTGAAGGCGTTGATGTCTTCCGAGATCCGCTGATCGGGGTTGTCGATGCCCTCAACTGACGTGAAGCGGTAATAGGCACGATCCGCAAAGTAACGATCCAGGAACCACTGGGTCATCCACTTGCGCCAGCGCAGGCCGACCGTGTCGCGCACGTAGTAGTACAAGCCGTAGATCGGCACGGCGGCGGTGAGCAAGACCAGGCACTTGCGAATCGACAGCCAGAAGCGATCGGCATCGCGCGCAGCCAGTGCCGAGGTGAATTCGCCCGTTTCGTGGTTGAAGAGCACGCTGAAAGCCGTTTGCCCCAACAAGAGCACCACCAGCAGGGCCAACAAGCCGCGTGAGCGCCAGCGCTCATCCGATTGCCAGTAAGGCCGCGCCATGGCAACGAATCGTTGCCACAACTGAGGATTGAATCCGGGCTGAGTGGAAGCCGTCATGATGGGATCTGCATGCGCACAAGCAGCATGCTACCCGAGGACCCGTGTTCAGCGCCTGGGGTACCAGGAAGCGTCGAGCTCGTTGAAGATAGAGCCGCTGTCCGGATCGATTTCTTGATAAGGCCCCGTGCCGCTATGGTCGGCCTGTGAGGCCGGCACGAACGCCCCCGACTTGACATCGAAGACATGGACTTCGCCTTCTTCGATCACGTAGTGCCAGCCATGCAGGGAAATCTGGCGCTGCTCAACCCGCTTGCGCACCATCGGGTAGTCCATCAACCGCTCCAGCTGCAGCACCACCGCGCGCTGTTCGGTGCGTCGCAGGGCTTCGGGCGTGACCTGCACCGGCAAGGTGGCTTCACGTGCCAGGTCCAGCCAGGCGTCAAGGTTTTTGGCCTCGGGTGAGACCTCTTCGTACAGCGCTTTCATGGCACCACAGTGCGAGTGCCCGCACACGATGATGTGGCTGACATGCAGATTCAGCACTGCGTATTCGATGGCGGCAGCCGTGCCATGCAAACCGCCACCCGATCCGTTGTAAGGGGGCACCAAGGCCCCCACATTTCGAACGATGAACAACTCACCCGGGCCCGTGCCGGTGAGCATGTAGGGCACGAGCCGGGAGTCGGAGCATCCCACAAACAGGATCGTGGGATGTTGCCCCTGCTCGACCAGGTGCTTGAAGTGATCCTGGTATTGGGGGAAAAAATCCGTCTGAAACCGACGGATGCGCTTAAGTAGCTCGTCGTCCATTTACTGCAGCAAGGGGGAATCAGCGGTGTCCAGATCGACGCCTTCGACTTCCCATCGTGCAGCCAACATCTGCATGGCTTGCCGCAGGGCAGTAACCCAGGCTTGTTGACGCAGCGACTGCGCCACCGCTTGCTGAACTTCTTCGAAGGCGGGCTGCTGACCCGGATCCCGTGCCAGCACCTCCACCACGTGCAAACCAAAGCGGCTGTGCACCAAACGCGGCAGCACCCCCACGTTGGCGGTGCCCTCGTCCTGACCAAAAAGCTCACGAGCGAACTCAGGGGCACAATCAGATGCAGTCAGCCACCCGAGGTCGCCACCTTGCTCAGAACTGGGGCAGTTCGAATTGGTCTTGGCCGCCTCCGCGAAGCGACGGGGATCGGCCCGCACATCCAGTAAGACCTGTTCGGCTCGGCCTCTCAGCAAGGTCACATCCACACCCGGAGTGACCGCAAACAGGATATGGCGAGCCTGGACGCGTTCTCCCACGGCGTACTGGGCGAGGTGCGCCGCGTGGTGACGACGACAAGACGCCTCGTCGGGCTCGGGCACACGCAGGTTTTGCGCCAACCAGACGTCGATGGCCTCGGCCGCCGCTTCGGTGATCACGCCGTCTTGAGGGGCTGGATCATCCACCGCGAGCAAGCCGGCTTCGATCGCAGCCTGGCGCAAGAGCTCGACGCTGGCTCTTTGGCGGCGCTCCGCTTCGGTCAACTCGGTGGTGACATCTGCCAACACGACGTCACCCACACGGAGGGTCGACGGCGCGGGGGAAGAACAGGTCGAGGTCATCATGGCGTTTTACTCCGGCAAACCGATCTTGCGACTGCGAACCACTTGCCATGGGCGGACCAAATAGCCCACCGACGCAAAGCCACTCCACACATGCACCAAGCGGGTGAAGGGGAAGATCGCGAACAAGCTCATGCCCATGAACATGTGCACCTTGAACACGGTGGACACGTCTTCGATGATGCCAGGCGCGTCACCACGGAAGGTCACCACGTGTTGAGCCCAGGCCATCAGCTTGAGCATCTCGGCGCCATCACGGTGGCCTAATGAAACGGGCACAGTCGACAGACCGAGCAGCAACGTGGCCAGAATCCAGAACAGCACCAGAAAGTCACGGCCACGCGAGGTGGCTCGCACGCGGGGATTGCCGAGCCGACGTTGAATCAGAAGCAGCAAACCGATCAGGCCCAATGAACCCAAAGTCCCACCGGCCACCACCGCCAGCAATTGCTTTTGCGGCGCGGTCACACCCAGTGCATGGATGATTTCAGGCGGCGTCAGCATGCCGAAGAAGTGGCCGAAGAACAGGCCGATGATGCCCAGGTGGAACAGATTGGAGCCCACGCGCAAGGTGCCGGTGGACAGCATCTGACTGGACTCGCTGCGCCAGGTGTACTGGTCGCGGTCGAATCGAATCAAGCTGCCCAGCAGGAAGATCGCAGCGCAGATATAGGGATAGATGCCAAAGATGAATTGATGTGTGAGGCTCATGCTGATGCTCCTCGTTGTGCAGACGTGGCGTTGCGGCGCACGATCTGAATGGGTTGAGGCTGATCCGGGCTCGATTGGCCTTTGGAGCTGCAGCCACCAAAGGCCTCAGGCTCGGCCCAGGCGGCGTCGAGGTCTTCGTCGTCAGGTACGTCGACGGTTTCCACCTTTTGTTGGCCAATCTCGAGCACAGCGGCCAGCACATGGGCGTAAAGGCTGCGGCGCTTGATCAGGGCGGTGTGCACGGCGTTCAGAATGTGGGCGATCTCACCGATGAAATCGCGCATCTGCTCGGCCTTCAGGGTAGAGACAAACTCCAGCACCACGGGCAGGTAGTCAGGCAATTCGCCGCCCACCTTGGTGGGGTCCAGCATCAGGCCGGCCTGTTCATAGGTCTTGACCAGATCGATCATGGCTGGACCGCGGTCGCGAGAGTCGCCATGCACGTGCTCGAACAGGTGCAACGAGGTCGAGCGGCCTTTGTCGAACAGTTCGACGTAGGCTTGCTCGGTCTCGAATACGTCCTGATCAATCAGCGACCCGATCAACTTGCTCAGACCCCGCAGACGAGACTCGTCGACCGCAGCCTCACTGATCAGCGCCTTCTGCAAGTCGGGCAGGGTGTCACGCAGCGCCGCATTGGGATAGCCCAGCAGATGGGCCAAAGCCCGCAGGCTGTAGACCGGCGTAGCGCCGGCCTTCTTGAGGGAGAAGACACTCATGATCACAACTCCGACTTGATGGGGATGGTGCGACGCTTTTTGCTGCCAAACAGGCTAGGCTCAGTGGCGCCATCCGAGCAACCATTGCCGAAGGTGAAGCCACAGCCGCCCTTCATGTCAAAGGTGTTCTCAGCGTACTCGCGGTGAGCCGATGGAATCACGAAGCGGTCTTCGTAATTGGCAATGGCCATGACGTGGTACATGTCTTCGACGGTGTGTTTATCCAGGCCCACTTGCTCCAGGACACGCTTGTTCTCGACGCCATCGACATGCTTGCTACGCATGTAGGCACGCATGGCCAGCATGCGCTCCAGCGCGTTGGTCACCGGAATCGTGTCACCGGCAGTCAGCAGGTTGGCCAGGTACTTGACCGGGATCCGCAGCTGGTTGACGTCCGGGATCTCGCCGTTGACACCGATCTGGCCGGAGTTCGCTGCCGACTGGATGGGGGACAGAGGCGGCACATACCAAACCATCGGCAGCGTGCGGTATTCAGGGTGCAGCGGAAGAGCAACCTTCCAGTCCACAGCCATCTTGTACACGGGGCTGTTGCGGGCGGCATCCATCCAGGCATCAGGGATGCCATCTTTGCGAGCCTGCTCGATCACCTTGGGATCGTTGGGGTCCAGGAACAGAGACAGCTGGGCTGGGTACAAATCACGGTCATGTTCGACACTGGCCGCTTCTTGGATGCGGTCAGCGTCATACAGCAACACGCCCAGGTAGCGGATGCGGCCAACGCAGGTTTCCGAGCACACGGTGGGTTGACCGGCTTCGATCCGGGGGTAGCAGAAGATGCACTTCTCGGCCTTGCCTGATTGCCAGTTGTAATAGATCTTCTTGTAAGGGCAGCCGCTCACGCACATGCGCCAGCCGCGGCACTTGTCCTGGTCGATCAGCACGATGCCGTCTTCTTCGCGCTTGTAGATCGAGCCCGATGGGCACGAAGCCACGCAAGCAGGATTCAGGCAGTGCTCGCACAGGCGAGGCAAGTACATCATGAAGGTGTTTTCGAACTGCCCGTAGATGTCCTTTTGAACATCATCGAAGTTCTTGTCCTTGCTGCGCTTGCTGAACTCGCCACCCAGGATTTCTTCCCAGTTCGGGCCCCATTCGATCTTTTCCATGCGCTTGCCTGTGATCAGGCTGCGAGGGCGCGCGGTAGGCGGCGCCTTCGACTTGGGTGCATTGTGCAGATGCTCGTAGTCGAAGGTGAAGGGCTCGTAGTAGTCGTCAATCTGGGGCAGATTGGGGTTGGCGAAAATCTTCATCAACAAGTTCAGCTTGCCGCCTTGGCGGGGCTGAATCTTGCCGTCAGACTTGCGAATCCAACCGCCGTTCCATTTGTCCTGGTTTTCCCATTCTTTGGGGTAGCCAATGCCAGGTTTGGTTTCAACGTTGTTGAACCAGGCGTACTCGACGCCAGGGCGACTGGTCCAGACGTTCTTGCAGGTCACCGAGCAGGTGTGGCAACCAATGCACTTGTCCAGGTTCAGGACCATGCCGATTTGTGCACGGATCTTCATGCGTGTACTCCTTGGGTCGACGACTCGTCGTCCAGCCAGTCAACCTTGTTCATCTTGCGAACGAGGACGAATTCGTCCCGGTTGGTGCCAATCGTTCCGTAGTAGTTAAAGCCATAGCTGAACTGGGCGTAACCACCGATCATGTGTGTGGGCTTGAGCACCACACGTGTCACCGAGTTATGGATACCACCGCGTGTACCGGTGATTTCAGACCCCGGGGTGTTGATGATCTTTTCCTGAGCGTGGTACATCAAGGTCATGCCAGGATTCACGCGCTGACTCACCACCGCACGAGCCGCAATGGCACCGTTGGTATTGAACAGTTCAACCCAGTCGTTGTCCACGATGCCCGCCTTCTTCGCGTCGTCTTCGCTCAGCCAGATCACAGGGCCCCCACGGTTGAGCGTGAGCATCAACAGGTTGTCTGTGTAGGTCGAGTGAATGCCCCACTTCTGGTGCGGCGTGATGAAGTTCAGCGCAATTTCTTTGTTGCCATTCGGCTTGACGCCCTTGATGTCGAGCGTCTTGAGGTCAACCGGTGGACGATAAGACACGAAGCCTTCGCCAAAAGCAATCATCCATGGGTGATCCATGTAGAACTGCTGACGACCGGTGAGGGTGCGCCATGGAATCAGCTCGTGCACGTTGGTGTAGCCAGCGTTGTAAGACACCTTCTCGCTTTCCAGGCCCGACCAGGTGGGCGAGGAAATGATCTTGCGAGGTTGCGCCTGGATGTCGCGATAACGGATTTTTTCGTCTTCGCGGTGCAGGGCCAGGTGGGTGTGGTCGCGACCGGTTTGCTTGCCCAGTGCCTCCCAGGCCTTCACGGCCACGTGGCCATTGGTCTCGGGCGCCAGCATCAGCACCACTTCGGTGGCATCGATGTCGGAGACGATCTTGGGGAAGCCCTGACTCACGCCTTCTTCGCGTACCGTGCCATTGAGCTCGCCCAGCGCATGGACTTCGTCCTGCGTGTTCCAGCCAATGCCCTTGCCACCGTTGCCCAACTTGTTCATCAGCGGGCCCAGTGAGGTGAAACGCTTGTAGGTGTTGGGGTAATCGCGTTCGACCACGAAGATCTGGGGCGCAGTCTTGCCAGGGATCAGATCTGTCTCGCCACGCTTCCAGTCTTGCACGCCAAAAGGCTGGGCAATTTCGCCAGCGGTGTCGTGCATGATGGGGTTCATCACGACTTCCTTCTCGGCGCCCAGGTGGCCCACACAGACCTCAGAGAACTTCTTGGCAAAGCCTTTGTAGATCTCCCAGTCCGAACGAGCTTCCCAGGCGGGATCCACCGCTGCAGACAGCGGGTGGATGAAGGGGTGCATGTCGGAGGTGTTGAGGTCGTTCTTCTCGTACCAGGTGGCGGTCGGCAGCACGATGTCGGAGTAGACGCAGGTGGTCGACATGCGGAAGTCGAGCGTGACCAGGAGGTCGAGTTTTCCTTTCGGCGCCTCGTCGTGCCAGGCGACTTCCTGCGGCTTCTTCTTGCCGGTTTCGCCCAGGTCCTTGCCCTGCACGCCATGGGTGGTGCCGAGCAGATGCTTGAGGAAATATTCGTGGCCCTTGCCCGACGAGCCTAGCAGGTTGGAGCGCCACACGAACATGTTGCGTGGCCAGTTGTCGGGATGGTCCGGATCCTCGCTCGCCATCTGCAACTCGCCGGACTTCAGCGCCTTGGCGACATAGTCCTTCGGCTCGAGGCCAGCGGCCTGCGCCTTGGCGGCGATCTCCAGCGGGTTCTGCTTGAGCTGCGGTGCTGACGGCAACCAGCCCATGCGCTCGGCGCGCACGTTGTAATCGATCAGCGCGCCGTCCCACGGCCCCGGAGGCGCAGTGGGGGAGAGGATTTCCTCGACGCCAACGGTCTCGTAGCGCCACTGGTCGGTGTGCGCGTAGAAGAACGACGTTGAGTTCTGCTGACGCGGCGGCCGGCCCCAGTCGAGGCCGAAGGCCAAAGGCAGCCAGCCCGATTGCGGGCGCAGCTTCTCCTGGCCGACGTAATGCGACCAGCCGCCGCCGGACTGGCCGACGCATCCGCACATCACCAGCATGTTGATGACGCCGCGGTAGTTCATGTCGCAGTGGTACCAGTGGTTCATCGCCGCGCCGATGATCACCATG
>JAGWLR010000073.1 GCA_028864885.1 Burkholderiales bacterium
CTACCCACTCAAGCACCTGAAGAAGTGGCTGTTCTGGCCTTGGGCTGAATACCGGGCCTTGCGCGACGCTGCAGCCGTGATGTTCACTTGTGAAGATGAGCGCAGATTGGCGCGCCAATCGTTCTGGCTGTATCGCTGCGACGAGTTTGTGGTCAGTTATGGCACCAGCGCGCCGCCAGATCGTGTGCAGGAGCAAAAGCAGGCCTTTCTGGATCGCTTTCCCGAGTTGGCCGATAAACGCTGTCTGCTGTTTTTAGGGCGCGTGCATGAGAAGAAAGGGCCCGATCTGCTGTTTCAAGCGTTCGCCAACGTTCGGGCCCGGCGCCCTGATCTGGTCGCGAATGTGGAGATCGTGATGGCGGGGCCGACGGACGATGCCTACGGTAGCCAGATGCAACAGTTCGCACGCGCGTTGGGGGTCGACAATCAGACCACCTGGACGGGCATGGTCGGCGGTGACCTGAAGTGGGGGGCCTTTCGCTGCGCGGACGCCTTCATCCTGCCATCCCATCAAGAAAACTTTGGCATTGCGGTCGCTGAAGCCATGGCCTGTGGTGTGCCGGTTTTGATTTCGAATCAGGTGAACATCTGGCGTGAGATCCAACAAGCCGAGGGCGGATGGGTCGATGCTGACACGGTCGAGGGAACCGAGCGCTTGATCGAGCGGTGGTTGGACACGCCTGAAGCGGTTTGGCAGGGCATGCGGAAGAACGCGAAAGCCTGTTTCCATGAACGCTTCCTCATCGACCGCACGGCGGATTCCTTCATCGAAGCGATGGAGGTGTTTGGCATGCGCCGTTACCGCAAGCAAGAGCCCAGGCTGGTTGCCTGAGGATTCTCCCGCTGCCTGCTCAACCAATGTCAAGAGTCCAGCGCCCACGCTACTCGTATTTGAGCCGCGCATCATTGGGAATGCCCTCTATCGGGCATTCCGCGGTGCCGGGGGTGGGCCGGGTGATCGCCTCCACCATGGCCTGGGTGCCTGAGGGATCCTTGATCCACTTTTCGTAGAACTCATAAGGGCAGGTGGCCACGCCCTTGGGGTCTTCGCCTGAGTTGATCTTGCCGGTGTAGCCCCGGTGCAGCAGCTTGTACAGGTGGTTTTGGGATTGCGCTGTGCTGCGCGCATCGCGAATCAAGCGCTTGCTCAGTTGCGCGTATTGAATGCCGTAGTCCTCTTCACCGCATTCGCCCAAGGTGCGCCCATCAAAGCCGATGATGGCCGAGTGACCAAAGTAGCTGTACACGCCATCGAAGCCAGCCGCATTGGCCACGGCCACATAGCTGTTGTTGGCCCAGGCCATGGCTTTGGCCATGAGCACCTGCTGGTCTTTGGCAGGGTACATATAACCCTGGCAGCGCACGATCAACTCTGCCCCCTTCATGGCGCAGTCGCGCCAGATCTCGGGGTAGTTGCCGTCGTCACAAATGATCAGGCTGATCTTCATGCCCTTGGGGCCGTCTGACACATACGTCTTGTCGCCGGGGTACCAGCCTTCAATGGGTGTCCAGGGCATGATCTTGCGGTACTTCTGAACGATCTCGCCTTCGGGGTTCATCAAGATCAGCGTGTTGTAAGGCACCTTCTTGGGGTGCTCTTCGTGGCGCTCGCCAGTGAGTGAGAACACGCCCCACACCTTGGCATTGCGGCAGGCCTGGGCAAAGATCTCGGTCTCGTCGCCAGGGATGGTCGAGGCCGTGTCCATCATCTCCTGGCGGTCGTACATGATCCCGTGGGTGCTGTACTCGGGAAAGATCACCAGATCCAGCCCCGGCAGGCCGAGCTTCATGCCCTCGATCATCTGACGGATCTTGTGGGCGTTTTGCAAGACCTCGGCCTTGGTGTGCAGGCGGGGCATCTTGTAGTTGACGACGGCGACACCGACGGTGTCGTCACTGCTGGAAATATCGCCGTGAAGCATGTGGGGCTCCTGAAGGGGGGGACACCCAACTAGTTTGAAATCGCGGCGGCTTGGGTTCCAATACGTTCTTTGACGTAGCCTTGGCCGCTCGATGCGGTACGCCCCTTGCATGAGCGACGACTATCAGATCATCATCCCGCCATCCTTCATTGAGCTGTACCAGGATGCGCGCAAGCGGCTCACCATCACGCAGTCAGAGCTGCGCGATCGCTATGAAGTGTGTGAAGACCTGGCCCATCACCTGACCCAACATTGCCAGAGCATCCACGTCGAAATTGGCGTGGACGAGCAAGAGGTGCTGGTGCGGTGCCACAAAGGGCTGTGCGCGCCTGAGTCGGGCGTATCCGAGCCCGAGGCGCGCTGGGTGGTCACGCGGCTGGCCGAGCTCTTGAGCTGGCCATGGCCGGAGTTCAATGACTGATCATCCAGGGGCGTTTGCTGGGGAACATCTTGTTGCCGTTGGCCCCGGTGACGGTGGCCTTGCTCTTGCCCGTTGAACAGCACCCGCACCCCGCCGGGTGTTTGAGGCGTTGATAGGCGCCATACTCCTTGGAACTCATGGGGGCGTGTCGGGCACGCTCATTGGTTTCCATGGCGATGCGGGTGTCGCTGCTAACGCAGGCCAGGCGCGGTGCGGTCACAAACACACGTTGTGCGTCGGTGCCGCAGTCCGGGCAGGCCAGCGGATCATTGCGAGCGGCCAGCGTTCTGAAGGCTTCAAAGCCGCCGCATTGGGGGCAAGCGTAGTCATAGGTAGGCATAGGCCGCTCCAGTCGGTCAGACCACGTCTGGCGAAATCGGCATGTCGATGCTGCCGTCCAGCATCTTGATCGGGCCGGACGCCGTCGGGTTGATGTCGAAGTCGAAGATCTCGGTGGGCAGCCACAAGGTGGCGCAGGCATTGGGCACGTCGACCACGCCGCTGATGTGGCCCTGCACGGGCGCGGTGCCCAAGATGGAGTAGGCCTGCGCGCCGCTGTAACCAAACTTCTTGAGGTATTCGATTGCGTTCAAGCAAGCCTGGCGGTAGGCCACATTCACGTCGAGGTAAAGCTGCTTGCCTTGCTCGTCGACCGAGATGCCTTCGAAGATCAGGTAGTCGTTGTAGACGGGTTTGATCGGGCTGGGCTTGAAGATGGGGTTCTTGATACCGTACTTGGCCATGCCGCCCTTGATCAAGGTGACCTTCATGTGCACCCAGCCGGCCATTTCAATGGCGCCGCAGAAGGTGATTTCACCGTCGCCTTGGCTGAAGTGCAGGTCGCCCACCGACAAGCCGGCGCCATCGACGTACACGGGGAAGTAGACCTTGGAGCCGCGCGACAAATCCTTGATGTCGCAGTTGCCGCCGTGTTCGCGTGGGGGCACGGTGCGGGCGGCAGTGGCGGCGGCTTTGTCCTTGGCTTCGCCGGTCAGCTTGCCCATGTGGGCCGTGCCGGCAAAGGGTGGGTTGGCTAAGCCGGTCACGCCGGGGTTGGAATCGATCAGCTCTTGCTCACGGCTGTTCCAGGCTTCGAGCATTTTGTGGTCGGGCAGGCAGCCGATCAAACCAGGGTGGATCAGGCCGGCGTAGCTCACGCCGGGCACGTGGCGGCTCTTGGTGAACATGCCGTGGATGTCCCAGATGGACTTTTGCGCCAGCGGGAAGTGTTCGGTCAAAAAGCCGCCGCCGTTCTTCTTGCTAAAAAAACCGTTGAAGCCCCACAGCGAGTCTTGCTTGGCGCCAATGTCCAGCAGGTCCACCACCAGCAGGTCACCGGGCTCGGCGCCTTTCACGCCGACCGGGCCGCTGAGGTAGTGCACGGTGCTCAGGTCAATGTCGCGAACATCGTCGGCGCTGTCGTTGTTTTTGATGAAGCCGCCGGTCCAGTCGTAGGTTTCCAGAATGAACTCGTCGCCGGGGTTCACCCAGCAAGCCATCGGGATATCGGGGTGCCAACGGTTGTGAACGTTTTCGTTCGTGGTGGGGGATTGGGCTAGATCGACTTTGATGAGGGTTTCAGCCATGATGTGCTCCTACGGGCGGTTAAACAGACAAATAGGCCTTGATGCGATTGGCGTCGGTTTCGCTGCGTGTGGTCTCGTGAACCAATCTGCCGCCTTCGATGACGAACAAGCGGTCGGCCACATCCATCGCGAAGCTCAGGACTTGTTCAGAGACGACGATGGTGATTTCACGCAGCTTGCGGATCTCGTTCAGTGCCTTGGCGATGTCTTTGATGATCGAAGGCTGGATACCTTCGGTCGGTTCATCGAGCAACAAGACCTTGGGATCGGTGACCAGCGCGCGTGCAATGGCCAATTGCTGTTGTTGCCCCCCCGACAAATTGCCGCCCTTGCGGTTGCGCATGTCGAACAACACAGGAAAGAGGGCGTAGATCTCCTCGGGAATCTTCTTGTTCCTCGCGTTTTCTAAACCGGTTTGGATGTTCTCTTCCACCGTGAGCGTGGGGAAAATCATCCGACCTTGGGGCACATAGGCGATCCCTTTGGCCACGCGCTTGTAGCTCTCGTCTTTGACGACGCTTTGGCCCGCCACATTGATCTCGCCGCCCTTGGCAGGCAGCACGCCCATCAGGCTTTTGAACAGTGTGGTCTTGCCCATGCCATTGCGCCCCATGATGGCGACGGTCTCGTTCTTGTTGGCCTCGAACGAGATCCCATGCAGGGCCTCGCTTTGGCCGTAGGCCACATACAGGTCTTTGACTTGCAACATGGTGATCCCCTTTCAGTGACCGAGGTAAACGTCGATGACCTTGGGATCACTCTGGACTTGATCCATCGTGCCTTCGGCGAGGATCTTGCCCTGGTGCATCACGGTCACCTTGGAGGCGATCTGCTTGACGAAATCCATGTCGTGTTCGATCACGATCATCGAACGGTTCTTGCAGATACGCTTCAGCAGTTCAGCGGTCAACTCGCGCTCTTTGGCACTCATGCCGGCAATGGGTTCATCCAGCATCAGCAGTTCCGGCTCTTGCATCAACAGCATGCCGATCTCCAGCCACTGCTTTTGCCCGTGTGACAGCAGGCCGGCTTCCATGTCGAGCTTGTCGGCCAGACCAATTTCTTCAGCGACCACTTGCACACGGGCTTTGACTTCATCGGTGCACTTGAAGCCTAAAGCGCCGAACACAGATCGGCCTTCTGGGTAAGACACCTCCAGGTTCTGAAACACGCTGAGGTTTTCGTAGATGGACGGCGTTTGAAACTTGCGTCCCACGCCAGATCGCACAATGGCATGCTCGGACTTCTTGGTCAGCTCGGCCTCTTTGAACTTGATGCTGCCCGTGCTGGCCTTAGTCTTGCCACAGATCAGATCCAGCAGGGTGGTTTTGCCGGCCCCATTGGGGCCGATGATGACCCGCAGCTCGTTCTTGTCTACGTACAAATTCAAGCTGTCTATCGCCTTGAACCCATCGAACGACACAGTGAGGTCCTCGATGTAAAGCACAAACTCTTTGGCACTCATGTTGATTCCTTTCGTCGAGGCTCAGGCTTGTTGGCTGCTCATGCCAGGCGGCAGGCTGGCGCCGGTGCCCTTGCCTGGAGGCAGGACTTCGGGGTAGGCCACCTGGGCCGCCTTGACGCGCTCAATCAGAGCGATGCGGTTCGCTTGTCGCTGAATCCACCAGGGCTTGATCTTTTGCTCCCACAGTCCGGCCAAGCCGTCAGGGAAGGCCATGGTCACGCCAATGAACAAGGCTGCCATCAGGAACAGCCACAGATCGGGGGCGCTTTCTGAGAAGTAGGTCTTGCCGAAGTTGACGATCAAGGCTCCGTAGATCGCGCCGACCAGGCTCATGCGCCCGCCCACCGCGGCCAAGATCACCATCTCAATGGACGGCACGATGCCGACAAAGGAGGGGGACATGAATCCGACTTGAAGCGTGAACATGGCCCCGCCAACGGCTGACAGCATGGCCGCCAGACAGAAGGCAAACACCTTGAACATCGACACGTCATAGCCGGAGAACCGCACGCGGTCTTCCTTGTCTCGCATGGCCAGCAGCAGGGTGCCCAGCTTCGACGACTGAACCCAGCGGCACAGCATGACCGATGCCAACAAGAGGCCGACGCACACGTAATACAGAACGTACTTGGCATGGTCGGTGCGGATGTCCCATCCCAGCAGGGTTTTCAGGTCGGTAATGCCGTTGACGCCGCCGGTGAAGCCCTGTTGCCCAATGATCAGAACGGTCAGGATCAAGGCCACGGCCTGGGTGATGATGGCGAAGTACACCCCACCCACGCGACGTTTGAACATGGCGAAGCTGATGATGAAGGCCAGCAGCGTGGGAACCACCAGCACGGCGATCAAGGCCACCGGCAGGCTCTTGAACGGCACCCACCACCAGGGCAGGGCGGTCAACTGGTTCCAATCCATGAAGTCAGGAATGCCCGGCGTGGACTGGATCTTGGTGCTGATGGGATCAGAGGCTTCCAGCTTCAAAAACATGGCCATGCAGTAGCCGCCCAGGCCAAAGAACACGCCTTGGCCCAAGCTGAGGATGCCGGCATGGCCCCACAGCATGACCAGTCCCAAGGCTACGAAGGCATAAGAAAGGTATTTGCCGATGAGGTTGAGGCGGAAGATGTCGAGCGTGAGTGGGAAGACCACAATCAGCAGCACCGACAGCAAGAAGATGCTGCCAAGCTTTTGTTTGTTCACCCAGGAATAGAGCGCTTGCATGATGAAACTCCAGGTATGCAGTTCTGAATGACTGAGCTGAGGTCAACGACGCACCTTGGCCGCAAACAATCCTTGGGGGCGGATCATCAAGATCATCACCACCATCAGCAGCGTCAACACCTTGGCATCGGACCCGGATAGGAAGAACTCGGAAATCGATTGCGTTTGGGCAATGCCGAATGCCGACACCACGGTGCCGAACAAGCTGGCCGCGCCGCCGAAGGTGACGACCAGGAATGAGTCCACGATGTAGAGCGAACCACTGGTGGGCCCGGTCGAGCCAATGGTGGTGAAGGCAGCGCCAGCGACGCCCGCAATGCCGCATCCGATGGCGAAGCTGAGTCGGTCGGTGCGCTTGGTGTTGATGCCGATGGCATCGGCCATCATGCGATTGCTGACGGTGGCACGCACTCGCAGTCCCCAACGGAACTTGTACAGAGCCAGCAGCAACAGGGCGGTCACCAGGGCGGTCAGGCCCATCACGAACAAGCCGTTGATTGGGATGTCCAGCCCTTCGTGTGGCGACCACGATCCCATGAGCCAGTCGGGCAGGGTGGGGCTGACCTCTTTGGGGCCAATGAATGTGCGAAACACCTGTTGCAGCCCCAAGCTCAAGCCCCAGGTTGCCAGCAAGGTGTCCAGTGGGCGCTTGTAGAGGTGGCGAATGAGGGCCCACTCGGTCAGCCAACCCACGGCAAAGGCGATCAGAAAGGCGGCCACGATGGCCACCGGGAAATACATTTGAAGAAAGTTCGGGGCGTATTTCTCAGTCAGTGTGGAGCCCATGTAGATCGTGTAGGCACCGATGGTCATGAATTCGCCGTGGGCCATGTTGATCACACCCATCTGACCAAAAATGATGGCCAGCCCGAGGCCCATCAACAGCAATACCGAGAACAGGCTGAGGCCGGCAAAGCCCTGCATCAGCCCAATGTTGAGCATGTCTGAGAATGTCATGTCTTACCCCTTGAAAAAGCCCGCGTGGCCTTGCACATGCCACGCGGGAAGCCGGATCACTGATAGCCCTTGGGGAAGGGGTTGGGTTCGATGAGGTCCTTGGACTCGGCCACCACCTTGAAGGTGCCGTCTGCCTGGCCTTGTGCAATGCGTGCCCGGCTCCACAGGTGATGGTTGGCGTGGATCTTGACGTAGCCTTCCGGCGCCGTTTTGAGTTCGATGCCGGGCGAGGCGGCCACCACCTTGTCGACGTCGAAGCTGCCAGCCTTCTCGACGGCGGCCTTCCACAACCAGGGACCGAGGTAGGCAGCCTGGGTGACGTCCCCAATCACGGCATTCGAGCCGTACTTGGCTTTGAACGCCGCGACAAACTTCTTGTTGTTGTCGTTGTTGAGCGTCATGAAGTACTTCATCGAGCTGTAGAAGCCAGCGAAGTTTTCGCCACCCACGCCCAGCATTTCATCCTCGGTCACCGACAAGGTCAGCAAGAACTGTTTGGCGCCCGTGATGCCCGCCGCCTTGAGTTGCTTGTAGAAGGCCACGTTGGAGCCGCCCACCACGGCAGCAAAAATGCAGTCGGGCTTGGCCAGCTTGATCTTGTTGATCAGCGAGTTGAAGTTGGTGTTGCCCAGAGGGTAGTACTCTTCACCCACCACCTTGCCATGCTGGAAGTTCTCGATGTGCTTGCGCGCGATCTTCATCGAGGTGCGTGGCCAGATGTAATCCGAGCCAACCAGGAAGAAGGTTTTGGCCTTCTTCTCATTCTTGGCCCAATCCAGCCCCCACAGAATTTGCTGAGTGGCTTCTTGGCCTGTGTAGATCACGTTCTTGGATTGCTCCAAGCCTTCATAGAACGTGGGGTAGTACAGCAGACCATTTTCTTTTTCGAAGATCGGCAGCACGGCTTTGCGCGAGGCTGACGTCCAGCATCCGAAGACGCATGCGACACGGTCATTGACCAGCAACTTTTTCGACTTCTCGGCGAAGGTGGGCCAGTCTGATGCGCCGTCTTCCTTGATCACCCGGATCTTGCGACCCAGGATCCCGCCCATCGCGTTTATCTGATCGATCGCCAGTTGTTCGGCCTGAATCGATCCCGTTTCTGAGATGGCCATGGTGCCGGTGGCTGAGTGCAATTGACCCACCACTACTTCGGTGTCGGTGACAGCCAGCTTGGTGGTGTTGACGGCTGAGGTGGCCGGTGCGGCACCGTAGCTGAGCCCGGTCATTCCCATCAATGGCAGGGCGCCCATCCCTTGCAGCAGGCGACGGCGGTTGAGGTCAGATTGACGAGGATCGTTTTGGTCATGCGACATGAGAGTGCTCCTTGCACAAAAAAGGTTGCTCATGCCACGTGGTGGTGCATGGCCTGGCATGCGGTGCCGATCACGTGGTCTTGGACGCAACGTTAAGGAGGAGCGGGTTTTCCATGAATACGTCATTCAACGTAGTGGGGGCGTTGCATCGGGGTGGACCGCTTTTTGCATTGAAGTCAGGGCCCTGATCTGTTCGGAGCCTGTCTGTGTCCGTTGCCCGGCAAAAAATCTTCCGTATCCGACGCGAATACAACTCCTGGGTTGCCAATGAAACCCTGGAGGACTACGCGCTGCGCTATACCCCCCGCACGTTTCGGAAATGGAGCGAGTTTCGTGTGGCCAACACCGCGTTTGGGGCGGTGTCATTTCTGGCGCTGGAGGCCATTGGGGGTTCGATTGCCCTCAACTACGGCTTCACCAATGCCATGTGGGCGATCTTGCTGGTGGGGTTGGTGACCTTTCTCACCGGCTTGCCCATCAGCTATTACGCCGCGAAATATGGCGTCGACATGGACCTGTTGACCCGTGGTGCAGGCTTTGGCTACTTGGGCTCCACTCTGACCTCTCTCATCTACGCCAGCTTCACCTTCATCTTCTTTGCCCTGGAGGCCGCGATCATGGCCCTGGCGTTGCAGATGATGTTCGGCTGGAGCTTGCCGATTTGCTACGTGATTGCATCGCTGGTGATCGTGCCCTTGGTGACGCACGGCATTACCTTGATCTCGCGCCTGCAACTTTGGACTCAGCCGGTCTGGCTGCTCCTGTGGGTCTTGCCCTTCGCCTGGGTGGCCTGGCAACGGCCTCAGGCCTACCTCGAGTTCACCACCCTGACGGGGCGGGCATCTGGTCATGCCGAGTTCGATTTTCTCTCGCTGGGCCTGGCTGCATCCGTGGCCCTGTCTCTGGTGGTGCAAGTGGGTGAACAGGTCGACTTTCTGCGCTTCCTGCCCGAACGCACCCGATCGAACCGCAAACAATGGTGGATGGCGGTGCTGGTTGCAGGGCCAGGGTGGGTGGTGCCCGGCATGTTGAAGATGCTCGCCGGTGCCTTTCTGGCATTTTTGGCTCTGCAACATGAGGTGCCTTATGAGCGGGCCATTGAGCCGACACAGATGTATCTGGCAGGTTTCGGGGAGGTGTTTTCGTCGCCCAGATGGGCCTTGGCCGCCACGGTCTTGTTCGTGATCGTGTCGCAAGTGAAGATCAACGTCACGAATGCCTATGCAGGTTCATTAGCCTGGTCCAACTTCTTTGCGCGACTCACACACAGTCATCCGGGCCGGGTGGTGTGGTTGGTCTTCAATGTGCTGATTGCCGTGCTGCTGATGACACTGGGGGTGTTTGGTGCTCTCGAGCGGGTGCTGGGCCTGTACAGCAACATCGCGATCGGGTGGGTGGGGGCGTTGGTCGCGGATCTGGTCATCAACAAGCCCTTGGGTTGGAGCCCCGCTGGGGTCGAATTCAAGCGTGCGTACCTGTTTGATCTCAACCCCGTCGGCCTTGGCGCAACAGGGTTGTCGGCGGGCGTGGCCGTGGTGGCACACGCTGGGGCATTTGGGCAGGAGGCTGCCGCCTGGTCCCCCTTTTTGGCGCTGGGCGTGGCGATGGCGGTGGCGCCCTTGTTGGCCTGGGCCACGCAGGGGCGCTTTTACCTGGCGCGGCCTCAACGCACGCCATGGAAGCCCGGGCAGATGGTCAAGTGTTCGGTGTGCGAGAACCACTTTGAATCCGAAGACATGGCGACTTGCCCGGCGTATGACGCGCCCATCTGCTCGCTGTGCTGCACGCTCGAGTCGCGGTGCCACGATCGATGCAAGACGCGATCGCGCGCTGCCGAACAGGTGGCCGATACCCTGACCCATGTCCTGCCCAAGGCCTTGTCGGGCCGGATGAACTTCCGGGTGGGGCACTACCTGATCGTGCTCTTGACCTTGTCGGTGCTGCTGGGCTTTGTGCTGGGGGTGGTCTACTACCAGGAGGGTGTGGTCAGCGGCAACACCCATGTGCTGAGGGGGCCCTTCGTCAAGGTTTACGCCATGCTCTTGCTGGCGGCGGCCGTGTGTGCCTGGTGGGTGGTCTTGGCGGCCGAAAGCCGGCGTCTGGCACAGGATGAGTCGAATCGACACAATCAACTGCTTCAGCTCGAAATCGACGCGCACCGGCGCACCGACGCGGCTCTGCAAAAGGCAAAAGAGGTAGCTGAATCCGCCAACCAGGCCAAAACCCGCTACGTGGCAGGCATGACCCACGAGCTGAGAACCCCGCTCAACAGCATCATGGGCTATGTGCAGATCCTGTTGAAGGAAGAGCCGCCCCATGGTTCGCGACGCGGTCCTTTGACCACGATTCAGCGCAGCGGTGAGCACCTGATGGGCTTGATTGATGGCCTGCTGGACCTGGCCCGCATTGAGGCGGGACGTTTGCGGCTGGACCCGGCGCCCTTGCCTCTGCGGGCCTTCCTGGAGGACGTCGTCCGGATGGTCTCTTTGCAGGCACAGGCCAAAGGCCTCGTCTTTCGATTCGAAACCCGCGGACGCCTGCCTGAGTGGGTGCAGGCCGATGCCAAACGCTTGCGCCAGATCTTGCTGAATCTTCTCAGCAACGCGGTGCGCTTCACAGACCAAGGGCAGGTGACGCTGTGGGTGGATGCGCGCAGAGAGGTTTTGCGTTTTGACGTGATCGACACCGGCATTGGGATTGCGCCCCAGGATCTCGAACGCATCTTCTTGCCGTTCGAACGGGGATCTGGAGGACGTAGGAGCGCCGAGCCAGGTACTGGCTTGGGTTTGACCATCACTCACCTTCTCAGCGAACTCATGGGGGGAGAGTTGAGCGTGAACAGCCAGATGGGGCAGGGCAGCACGTTTTCCGTTCGCCTTTATTTGCGTGAAGTGGCTGCCCCCATGCAGTCCGAGCTCTTCGCCGGTGTTGAGCCTCGCGTAGAGACTCCTCTGTGGCCGATCACCGGTTACGAAGGGGATCGCCGGACCCTGCTGGTGGTGGACGACCAGCCTATGCAGCGCCAAATGCTGGCAGGCATGTTGTTGCCCTTGGGTTTTCACATCCAGGAGGCAGCCAGCGGACACGAATGCCTGGAAAGCGTGCGCGATGCTTGCCCGGATGCGATCTTGCTCGACATCAGCATGGATGACATGGATGGTTGGGAAACCGCTCGAGCCATCCGAGACGCCGGATTCATTCAGGTGCCGATCATCATGGTGTCTGCCAACGTGTTTGAAAACCGGCCCGACAACCTCAAAGCCGCGGGCTGTCAGGATTTCGTGGCCAAGCCCGTGATTGAGTCCGAGCTACTCGACACGTTGGCCAGACACCTGCATCTGCGCTGGGGCTTTACGCCCGCAGCGCTGCCCTTGCCTGTCTCGCCGAAGAAGCCGGCCGCACTTTCAGGCCCCGACAGAGTTCCTGCTGACGCCGCTCGAGAGCTGACGCATCTTGCACGCATGGGCCACATCCTGGGACTCAAGGCTGCTCTGGAAGGCTGGCAGATGCGTCAACCGCAACTCAACGCGCGCTGGCAACGCCTGAGCCCCCTGATTGAGCAATTTGACCTGGATGGGGTGATACAAGACCTCGCCCCGTCGCTGGAGATGGAGTCCGACAATGAATGAGCCCACACGAGAATCGCAAGGGACTGTGTTGGTGGTGGATGACGCGCCGGACACCTTGCGCATGCTGTGTGATGCACTGGCCCAAGAGGGATACACCGTGCTGGTGGCCCGTGATGGGCAACAAGCCTTGGATCGGCTGGCCTATGTTCTTCCGGACGCGGTGTTGCTGGACGCCGTCATGCCCGGGTTGTCGGGCTTCGAGACGTGTCGTGCAATCAAGGCTCATGCGAGTTGGGCGCATTTGCCGGTGATCTTCATGACGGGACTGTCCGACACGGCCGATATCGTGGCCGGCTTTGCTGCGGGGGGCGTGGACTACGTGGTCAAGCCAGTCAAAATCGAGGAGGTGCTGGCGCGCCTGCAAACCCATGTGCGCAACGCACGGATCACATCCGCTGCGCAGGAGGAGGCGGCCCGAAGTGCGCCCGAGGTCCCCGCGCGCTTGATCGACGCCGCCTTGACGCCCCGGGAAACCGAGGTGTTGTCCTGGCTGGCCAAAGGCAAGACCAACCGAGACATTGCCGACATCCTTGGCATGAGCCACCGCACGGTGAACAAGCACCTGGAACACATCTTTGAAAAGCTGGGCGTGGAAACGCGCGCAGCCGCGGCAGCCCTGGCCAGCCGAACGATCCCTGTTTGACTGGACACTGTCAAACATCGCACAAACCCTCATGTTTCAAATTGTGAATTCAATGCCGTATGAGGTAGGCTCATGCTGTTTCTGTGACCGTCCCTTTTTCGGACGGTGGATGCCATTGCCAAAGGAGTCAGGATGGCGATTCAGCGATCCACAGAAACGCATGGGGGTTGGGAGCAATACCGGCGTTTCAGTGAGCTGATCTTTTTGTCAGTCAGCGGGCATTTGTTGTTCGCTGCCTTCTATGGCCTGTATCTGGGCAAGGCCCCGATTGGCCTGGGCCTGACCCTGCCCTCGATGCTGATCCTGGGCTTGTTTCCCCTTTCCAAGACGGACATCTCTCCGCAGCGCCTGCGCGTTCTCAGCCATGTGGCCCTGATCATCGATTTCATCGGCCTGGTGTTGAGCCTCATCTGGATGGGCATTCCGCCTCATAGCAATGCCTGGTGGTGTGCTCTGTGGCCGATGTTCGTGGCCCATCTGATTGGGGTCGTGGATGGCTTGGCCTGGTTGGGCATCGGGATTGCTGGGGTCATGTTCATCTGGGCCAACGAGCAATACCACTGGGTGATCCCATTGCTGCGTCCTGAAGACAACCCCATCGAACTGATGCAAGTGGTGTTTGTCGCGGTTGCGTTGGCATTCGGGGTCATCGTGCGCGCGGCCTTTGACAGCTACAACCGCACCATCGAGCAAAAGCAGAAAACCATCGACCAGCAGAACCGGGCTTTGGCCGCGCGCAACCAGTCGCTTGAAGACATGCTGCAAGCCGTGCAACAGGCCAATCTCGAGCGCACTCGCATGTTTGCCCAGATCAGCCACGAAGTACGTACGCCCTTGAATGGCCTGGTGGGATTCGTGCAGCTGCTCAAGCAAACCTCGATGACGCCGCAACAGTTGAGCTACATGGAGCAGGTCAACAAATGCAGCGACACCTTGCTGCAGATCGTCAACGAGGTGCTTGATTTCTCACGACTGGAGACAGCACCGACGCAGTTGTCTGAGCAACCCTATGACCCCATCAAGGTGGCGCATGAAGCCGTTGACATGATGGAGTCGATTGCACAACACAAAGGGGTTGAGATCGTGCGCGAATTCCCGACCCTACCGCTTCAGGTCGTGGGCGATCCCTTGCGGCTGAAACAGGTGATCCTCAATTTGTTGGGCAATGCCTTGAAGTTCACCGACAAGGGCACGGTGCGCATTCGCTGCAGCACCGAATACACGGCCGGCGGCGATCCGTTGTTGCATGTGGAAGTGCAGGACACCGGCATCGGGATCCCGATTGAGGTGCAAGATCATCTGTTCCAGCCCTTCAGTGCGGCCAGCGATCAAACCATCCGCCAATATGGGGGCAGTGGGCTGGGCCTGGCCATTTGCAAACGATTGGTCGACATGATGCAAGGATCGATCGGGGTCAGCAGCCGCCCGGGCAATGGCAGCCTGTTCTGGTTCGAGGTGCCTTTGCGTCTGGCCTGATCAAGACGACGTCGCGCCCACCAGCATCTCGTGCACGTCGTGTGACATCAGCGCCAGAAAGATGATCAGCCCCACATAGGCGGTGGCATAAGTCAGCCGTGTCTCGGCGGATGCTTGGTAGTAGGCAGCATGCGCGGGGTCATCGGCTTTGAAATGCCAAGCTTTCATGACTTGAGGGGCGGCCAAGATCGCCACCATGATCAGGATCGGACTGGGGTGCCACCAAAACAGGCCCAACAGCACGGGCACGCCCAGCAGCCACAACCTTGGCGACAGCACCGCCGTGATGCGTCCACCATCCAGTGGGGACACCGGAATCAGGTTGAACAGATTGAGCATGAAGCCGGCGTAAGACACCGCCAACAGCCACTGACCCTGGCTCATGTCCCGCGCTAAAAAGTAGCAGGCCAGGGCCCCCAGCGAGCCCACGAGCGGCCCAGCCATGCCCACATAGGCCTCGGTCTCGGCGTCATGCGGCATCTGCTTCAACTCGATCCACGCGCCGACAAAGGGGATGAAGGTGGGCGCCCCCACGGGCAGGCCGCGTTGCCGGGCCGCGATGAAGTGCCCCATCTCGTGCACGAACAGCAGCCCCACAAACCCAACCGCATAGCGCCAGCCGTAGATCCAGGCGTACACCAGGATCGAAATGAGCATGGTGCCGCCGGTTGTGAACAGCTTGCCGAACTTCAGGCCACTGAACAGAAGGAAGAGCAACTTCAACATGGGGTGGGCCTCAGGCTTGATCTTTCTTGCGCTTGAACAGTTTGGAGAACACGCCGGCAACGGCGGCGCCCCCCAGCACGATCACCTTGGCGAACTTGGCCAGCAAGCCCGCGGCCAAGGCAAAGAAGCCCAGCTTCTTCACCACCAATCCACCCACCAGGGCGGCCAAACCATACTCAGCAACCTTGTCCGTGGAGGCATTGAAATCCGCATACCGCTTACCGTCTTTGAAGCTCAGGGCCGACAACAGCGTTTGCACATGAGGCTTGTCCTGGTTCACGTGGCTCAGGCTCGTCAGCAGGTTCAGTGAAATGTAGCCCTCACGCCCCAGGGCGTAGGTGTTGTAGTTGATGCCGACGGGCGCGTTGAGCGGGGCGCCCTTGTCTTTGGCCGACATGGACCACACCAAGCGATGGGTGGCTGCATCGTAAGTGGGCTTTTCGACCCAGCCGACGATTTCCAGCTCCGAAAATCCCCGCGCAGCCCGGTCCTTGTTGGCCTCTTCGGTGCCTTCCTTCAGGCTTTTGAACAAGTCGTCAACGTTCCAGTCTTTGGCGTCGTCGTCCTTGATATAGCCAGCGGCTTCATAGTCGGCCACCACCATCCAACTTTGATCCTCGGCTTGCGGAAAGATCAGCCCCATTTCACGGTCATCCGGGTGGTTACCCATCGCGCGCATCATTTGCCCCGCGGCGGGCTCGGGCACCCACACGTAGCCGGCGGGCAATTTCAAGGTGGCTTGATCGCGCAGCGGAATCTCGGCGGGGCCGATCACCTGACTCGCTTTCACGCTCCGAATGGCGGCTTCCATGTCGGATTCAAGGGTGGCGTGACCAGTCGGTGCAAAAGAGATCAAAGCCAGGCTCAGGGCCCAAGTGCCCCACGCCTTGCAGGATGACAGATTCAACATGACGACTCCCATTTTTGATGTTGTGAGAAGAGTCGCTAGGTTATCAAATCGATGTCAGTCGGCCGCCCAGACGACCTGCGGTGCGCCCGCTTGGTGTTGTACACGTCCGTTGGACACCGTGAGTTGATCTTCGACGAACCAGCGCACGGCGCGCGGGTAGATCAGGTGCTCCTGTCGCAGCACCCTTGCCGACAGGGACTCGCCCGTATCGCTGGGCAAAACCGGTACAGCGGCCTGGATCACGATGGGGCCATGATCCAGCTCGGGAGTGACCAGGTGCACGGTGGCACCAGCCAGCTTGCAGCCCGCTTCAATGGCGCGCTCATGGGTGTGCAGCCCCGGAAAGGCGGGCAACAGCGAGGGATGGATGTTGAGCAGGCGGCCCTCGTAATGGCGCACGAATCCCTCGGTGAGGATGCGCATGAAGCCGGCCAGCACCACCAGATCGGGCTGGAATCCGTCGATGACCCGGGCCAGTTCGGCGTCGAACGCCTCGCGGCTGTCGAATTGCTTGTGGTCGACCACGGCGGTGTCGATGCCGTGCTGCGCGGCAAAAGCCAAGCCCGCGGCGGTGGCTTTGTTGCTCACGATGGCAGCAATGCGGGCGCCCCATTTTTCCTGGGCGCAGGCTTGGACGATGGCCTCCATGTTGGAGCCTCGGCCGGAAATCAGGATGACGATGTTTTTCATGCGGGCTCCAGTGTACCGGCCACGCCCAGCGTCTCCCTGCACGCCCGGGGGCGACGACCTACAATCTCCATCCTTTCCGTTCAATCATTCACAGCGCGAAAATGGCCAACATCCAGCGAGTTCTCACCGGCATCACCACCACGGGCACCCCCCACCTGGGTAACTACGTGGGGGCCATCCGGCCGGCCATCGCGGCCAGTCGCCAAGCCGGGGTCGAAAGCTACTTTTTCCTGGCCGATTACCACGCGCTGATCAAGTGTGCGGACCCGGATCGCATCGAGCGCTCGCGCCTGGAGATCGCCGCCACCTGGCTCGCTGCCGGGCTGGATCCTCAGCGCGTGACCTTCTACCGTCAGAGCGACATCCCTGAGACGACCGAGCTGAACTGGTTGCTGACCTGTGTGACGGCCAAGGGCCAGATGAACCGCGCGCACGCTTACAAGGCCTCGGTCGATGCCAACGAAGCCGCCGGAGAAGAGCCAGATGCCGGCGTGACCATGGGGCTGTACTGTTACCCGATCCTGATGGCGGCCGACATCCTGCTGTTCAATGCCCATCGCGTGCCAGTGGGGCGCGACCAGGTGCAGCACATCGAAATGGCGCGCGATGTGGCGCAGCGCTTCAACCACCTGTTTGGCCAAGGCCGCGAGCTGTTCGTGCTGCCCGAAGCCGAGATTGAAGAAAGTGTCGCCACCTTGCCCGGCCTGGATGGCCGCAAGATGTCGAAGAGCTATGACAACACGGTGCCCTTGTTTGAGGGCGGTGCCAAAGCACTGAAAGACGCGATTGCCCGCATCGTCACCGATTCCCGCCTGCCCGGTGAGCCGAAAGATCCGGACAGCGCGCATCTGGTCACCATCCACGATGCCTTTGCCACGCCAGAAGTGAGGGCCGCCTTCCATGCCGACTTGCGTGCGGGCCTGGGCTGGGGCGA
>JAGWLR010000074.1 GCA_028864885.1 Burkholderiales bacterium
CACATGAAGCGCATGCTGATCAACGCCACGCAGCCGGAAGAACGGCGCCTGGCCATCGTTGACGGGCAAAAACTGCTCGACTTTGAAACCGAAATCGAAGGCCGCGAACAACGCAAGGGCAATATTTACAAAGCCGTTGTCACCCGCGTTGAACCTTCCCTCGAAGCCTGCTTTGTCGACTACGGCGAAGAACGTCACGGTTTTCTGCCATTCAAGGAAATTTCGCGCCAATATTTCAAAGAAGGTGTCGAAGTTCGATCCGCCAAGATCCAGGACGTGATCAAGGAAGGCCAGGAACTGCTGGTTCAGGTCGAAAAGGAAGAACGTGGCAACAAGGGCGCAGCCCTGACCACCTTCATTTCACTGGCTGGCCGTTACCTGGTGCTGATGCCCAACAACCCGCGCGGCGGCGGCGTGAGCCGTCGCATTGAGGGTGATGAACGTGAAGAGCTGAAGGAAGCCATGGATCAGCTCGAATACCCCAAGGGTATGAGCCTGATCGCCCGCACCGCCGGCATCGGTCGCACGCCGGCCGAGCTGCAGTGGGACTTGAATTACATGCTCAAGCTGTGGACCGCGATTGACGAGGCGGCCCAAGGCACTAAGGGCGCGTTCCTGATTTACCAGGAATCGTCTCTGGTCATCCGCGCCATCCGCGACTACTTCACTGCGGACATCGGCGAAATCCTGATCGACACGGACGACATCTACGAGCAGGCCAAGCAGTTCATGCTGCATGTCATGCCCGACACGGCCAACCGCGTGAAGCGCTACCGTGACGACGCCGCCCTGTTCTCTCGCTTCCAGATCGAGCACCAGATCGAGACGGCCTTCAGTCGCACAGTGAACCTGCCTTCTGGCGGCGCCATCGTGATCGACCACACCGAGGCCCTGGTAGCCGTGGACGTGAACTCGGCGCGCGCCACCCGTGGCAGCGACATCGAAGAAACCGCCTTCCGCACCAATTTGGAAGCGGCTGACGAAATTGCCCGCCAGATGCGCCTGCGCGACCTGGGTGGCCTGATCGTCATGGACTTCATCGACATGGAGGACAACAAAAACCGCCGGGAGGTGGAGCAACGTTTGCGCGATGCGCTGCGTTTCGACCGCGCTCGCGTGCAGTTCAGCTCGATCAGCAAGTTCGGCTTGCTGGAAATGTCGCGTCAGCGTCTGCGCCCCGCCTTGTCGGAAGGCTCGCACATCACTTGCCCGCGCTGCAATGGCACAGGCCACATCCGCGACACCGAGTCGTCGGCGCTGCAGATCCTGCGCATCATTCAGGAAGAGTCCATGAAGGACAACACCGCCGCCGTGCACGTGCAAGTGCCGGTGGAAGTGACCTCCTTCCTACTCAACGAAAAGCGCACCGAGATCACCAAGATCGAGCTCAAGCAGCGCGTCACCGTGCTGCTGGTGCCCAACAAGCACCTTGAGACGCCAAACTACAAGCTGGAACGCCTGCGTCACGACGACCCTCGCCTCGAAAACATTCAGGCCAGTTACTCGATGATCGAGGAACCCGACGAAGAGGTCGGCATCACCCGCCGCGAAAAGGCCAAGCCCAAGCAAGAGCCCGTGATCAAGGGCGTGCTGCCGGATCAACCGGCTCCGGTGGCGCCGCCTAAGCACGAACCTGCACTGGAAGCGCAGCTTCCTCCCGCCCCCGCTCCTGTGGTCTCTCCCGCTACCGGCGGATTCTTTGGCTGGATCAAGCGCTTGTTTGGCGCCAGCCAACCCGCCCCCGTTGAGGCCAAGCCCGCGTCGGAAAGCAAGCCCACCGCCAAGGACAGCGATTCAGCCAAACCGGCTGGCAAGGGGCAACATGCGCGTCGAGACGGTCAACGTCGCGGTGAGCGCGGTGAGCGCGGTGAGCGGGGCGAACGCAACAATCGCGGAGAACGGACAGGCGAAGGTCGTCAAGGACGACGCAACCAGCGTGAAGATCGCCAAAACGCTGGCGCCGAGAACGTCAATGCTCTGCAAGCAGGTGCTGAAAACGGCCGTGAGGAAGCAGGCAATCGCAGCGAAGGTCGCCGTGGGCGCCAACGTGGTGAGCGCACTGATCGCCCACAACGTGATGCCCAGCGCGATCAATTGGCCGCAGCAGATGCCAGCTTGAGCAACACGCTGATGCCGACGGAATCTGGTGCAGAAGGCAGCGGATCTGGCGAAGCCAATGCAGAACGCGAAGGCGGTCGTCGCCGTCGCCGTGGCGGACGAGGCCGCGGTGAACGCGAAGAAGGTCAAGTGTCGACACCAGACACCGCGCCAAACAATGGCTCAGAAGAAGACATCGCTGCAAGCGACTCTGGCGCAGAAGCACCTGCTGCGTCTACCGAAGAGCGCGGCGAGAAGGATGGCCGTCGGCGTGGAACGCGTGATCGCTATCGTCGTGACCGCCGTGACCGCACAGAGCAGGCTGAATCCGCTGAAGCGACCGGCGCTCAAGACACAGGCACAGGCGCGGACGAACCGAGCGCAACGCCAAGTCAGTCGGCTGAGGTGACCTCGGCCTTCAGTCCGGTCGCCGATGAGGCAGTGTCACCCCAGGCCACTGAGCCTGTTGCGACGGCCGACAACAATGTGGTTGCATCCAGCCAAGCCGACAGCCTGCCCGAGGCAGTTGTGACCCCTGCTCAGCCCTTTGTCCTGCCCATCGACGATCTGAAGCAGATTGCCACTGTGGCAGGGCTGGAATGGGTCAACTCTGATGCCGAAAAAATTCGCCAGGCTCAGGAAGCGATCGCGAATGAACCCAAGCCGGTTCATGTCCCCCGCGAGCGCAAGCCCGTCTCGGTGATGGACGAAGGACCTTTGATCCTCGTCGAGACGCGCAAAGACTTGAGCCAGATCACCTTGCCCTTTGAACGGCAAGCCTGAATCAGGCCAATCAAGCGCGCATAAGCAAAGGGGACCGTAAGGTCCCCTTTTTCTTTTACTCCGTCGCTGCGACTTCGTCTCAGCAATTCAGCGAGGCAACTTGCTCAATGCCTGCTGGTAAGCCGGATGGTGCATCAATTCGTCCCAGGTCATCGGGGCTGTTTGCGGCAACAGATCCAAACGGCGAGCCTCGCTGTCTGGGCTGGCAACCCAATCACCGGCGTCCAGGGCCTCGGCCAAGTCGTCCAGCAACGCATCCACCGCAGCACCGCCATTCACCGACTGATTGCACAGCAACACCATGTCACAGCCCGCATTCAGGGCGGCAATTGCCCCTTGGGTGTAGCTGCCAGCGACACTGGCGCCCTCCATGCTCAAGTCATCGCTGAAAATAACACCTGTGAAACCCAGGTCGGTTCTGAGGATGTCTTGCAACCAACGGCGCGAAAAACCCGCCGGCTGGCTGTCCACCTTCGGATAGATCACATGTGCCGGCATCACGCTGGTCAGTGATGTGCTCATCCACTCATAAGGCTTGGCATCAACCGACAGAATGTCTTTCAGGCTGCGTTTGTCGACAGGCACATCGACATGCGAATCGGCCGTGACATACCCGTGCCCCGGAAAGTGCTTACCGCAGTTGGCCATGCCCGCCAAAAGCAACCCATGCATGACGCTCTTGGCCAGAACGGTGACCACCTTGGGATCGCGATGAAACGCACGATCGCCAATGACGCCGCTTTCGCCCCAATCGAGATCCAGTACGGGTGTGAAGGTGAGATCGACACCACAAGCACGGAGCTCACTGGCCAACACATATCCACAAGCTGTGGCCGCATCGGTAGCAGCCATCGCTCCGGCCCCTGGCCCAGATTTTCCGTCGTCCATCCACATCTCACCGAGGCGCCGCATGGGTGGCACATGGGTGAACCCATCCGTTTTGAACCGTTGTACACGCCCCCCCTCGTGATCGACACAAATCAGCACGTCTGGGCGGATGGATTTGATCTCGGTGCACAAGGCGGTGAGTTGGGCACGATCGCGCCAATTGCGGGCGAACAGAATCAAGCCCCCCGTCAAGGGATGCTTGAGACGACGGCGGTCATCGGCATTCAAGGAAAGCCCTTCGATGTCCAGAACAACTGGCGCGTGCGCCACCGACATCAAGGGATCGTTGGATGCATTGTCTCCGGCGTGTTTCTTTTTATTCATGGGGTTTGAATCTTTTCAACTATCACAAAAGCCAAGGCATGTGGACCTTCGTCGGACACACTGACATGAACCTGCCAGCCCTGTCGTTCGACCCAACTGGCCAGGTCACCATTCAAGGAGATGTAAGGACGCCCTTGGGCATCGTTCAGTAACTCACAGGCCTTCCAAGACATGGGCTGGGTCATTCCCAAACCGATTGCCTTGGAGAAAGCCTCTTTCGCAGCGAAGCGTGTTCCAAAGTATCGCAGAGCCCGCTCAGGCGACCGCGTGCGGCGCGATACAAATTCAGTGTATTCACGCGCCCCCAGAATCTTGCCGGCGAAGCCGTCGCCGTGACGAGCCAAGGCGCGGGCCAAACGGCTGGTATCGCACAGATCGGTCCCGACGCCCACAATCATGGCGAAAGCCTCAAGCGGGTGACCGATTCAGACCGGTCTGTCGTGCACGGATGGCCTCGGCCTTGAAATCTGCAATGGCTTGGCGCAGCCCAACAAAGACTGAATGACCGATCAAGGCATGGCCGATGTGCAATTCGGCCACCTCGGGCAAGGCTGCCACCAGGGCCGTGCTACTGAACGTCCGCTGGAGCCCACCTGCAGCAGAACTCAACGCGAGACCATGGCCCGCGTGCGTTCTGAGCCCCAAGCCATGCGCATGCCGCAAGCCGGCCTGGAGCCGCTCCAGCTCGGTCTGCAACGGCCCCGCCTGATCATCCCACCAGGCATGCGCCAGAGGCCCCGTGTGCAACTCCACGCAAGGTGCGCCAGCCTCCGCGGCGGCGTCAATCTGCTTGGGATCGGCACCAATGAACAGCGACACCCGACACCCGGCAGCCGCTAGACGCGCACAAGCATCCTTCACGCGGGCAAACTGGCCGACAACATCCAGACCGCCTTCGGTGGTGACCTCCTGGCGCCTTTCGGGCACCAGGCAAACATGCTCAGGCCGAGTCTGCTCGATGAGGGACAACATCTCATCGGTGACCGCGGCTTCAAAATTCAAAGGGACTTTGATTTCGGCCTTGAGCCGACGCACATCGTCGTCGCGAATGTGTCGGCGGTCTTCCCGCAAATGAAAGGTGATGATGTCAGCGCCTGCTTCGACAGCCAGCACGGCTGCAGCAAGAGGATCAGGGAAAAAGCCACCGCGTGCGTTCCGCAACGTGGCGACGTGATCGATGTTGACACCCAACAAAGGGGCATCCATCACCGTCAACTGGGTGCCAAAAAAAGTCATGATTGTTGAAGCTCCATCATCAACTGCCGAGTCCGCAGCGTCTGGGATCCAAGATGATAGTGAATCAGCGCCCTCAAAATGCTCTTGAGTTCGCTCAATACCGGTACACAGGCCGCCATCAGTGCCGGGATCACCGTGTGCTTCGGCGCGATCGATGAATCCAAGGCCTGCTCGATCTGAATCAGATTGGCACCATGGATGGCGGACGAACCCGCATCCTCGTCGCCTTCATGCCCAGGCAGGATGCCCAACTGCGGATGGATCTCGTACACCCTTTCAGAGGCAACGCCATGATGAGTCACTGTTTCAACCGAAAGATCTGGCAAGTGCCCCAACTCACGCAGCAACAGCAATTCAAACGCCCGCAAAGCGGCCTGCAGCAGAGCCGGTTCGCGCATGGCCTGCAAGGTTTGGGCGTATGCGTCGAACAAGGCCGGATGGGGGTCATGTCTGGCCGTCAATCGAATCAACAATTCGTTCAGATAAAACCCGGGCAGAAATGCAACACCGCCCGGCCAAGCCTCGCCACCAGCCCATTCGGCATGCCTGAGCAACCACACTTCGGCGTCTTCTGACCGCTTCGCACCGAAGGCTACGTTCAAACGTTGAAACGGCATCAACACCGGTCGCAGTTGCGAGTACGGGCGCTTGGCGCCTTTGGCCACTGCCACAACCCGCCCATGATCGCGAGTCAATAGCTCCAGGATCAGGCTTGACTCGCTCCAGTCGTGACTGTGCAGCACGTAGGCGGCATCCCCGGAGCGATTGACCGATTTAGCCACATCTGCCGCCCAATTTATTCGTACCCGTAGGTACGCAGGCGTGCGTCATCATCGGCCCACCCAGACCGCACCTTCACCCAAATCTCAAGGAAGACTTTCGTGCCCAGCAAACGTTCCAACTCAGTTCGCGCTTCGGTGCCGATGCGCTTGAGCCGCTCGCCCTTGTCACCGATCACCATGCCTTTGTGAGGATCTCGCTCCACGATGATCGTGGCCGCAATGCGAACCAGACCCGTCGCCTTGGGCTTGTTGGGCGGAGGTGGCTCTTCCGTATAGGCATCGATCACCACCGTTGAGGTGTATGGCAACTCATCACCGGTCAAGCGAAACAGTTTCTCGCGGATGATCTCGCTGGCCATGAATCGATCGGTTCGATCCGTCAGCGCGTCGGCGTCGTACCACCAACCTTGCTGCGGGAGATAGCGTCGGACCACTTCGAGCAAACGCTTCACGTCGGCGGGCTTCTGCGCGGACAAGGGAACAAATTCGGCGAAGGGGTGATGCTCTTGCATGGTCTGAAGCCAGGGGAAGAGCTCCTCCCGCTTGGACACCAGATCCAGCTTGTTGGCGACCAGCAAAACAGGCTTGTCTTTGGGGCACAAAGCCAACACCTTGGCGTCATCGGGGCCAAAACGCCCTGCTTCAACCAGGAACAGCACCACGTCCACATCCATCAAGGTGGACTGGACAGTCTTGTTCAAGTTCCGATTCAGGGCAGCGGTGCCACGCACCGTATGACGCGTTTGAAACCCCGGGGTGTCCACAAACACGAACTGCGAATCACCTTCTGTGCAGATGCCAGTGATGCGATGTCGGGTGGTCTGCGCCTTGCGTGACGTGATCGACACCTTCTGCCCCACCAGGGCGTTCATCAAAGTGGATTTGCCCACATTGGGTCGACCGATGATGGCCACCAGACCACAGCGCTGCAAGTCGGCCGCAACGGCCGTGTCTGCACCACTCTTTTTGGCCATGGCCAAGTTGGCCAACATGTCATCCAAGGACGGATTGACGTCGTCGCCAGCAGGAGAGGTGGCGTCCTTAGATTTCTTTGGCATAGCAGATCAGTTCTTGGTCGATTTCGACGTCTTGCGAGTCACGATGGGGGCGGGCTTGCTGGCGGGCAATTGCATCACTTGTTCGAGAGCCAATTTGGCCGCAGCTTGCTCAGCCGCGCGTCGAGACATGCCCTCACCCAGGACAGACATGTTGAGCAGCGGCACATCGCACGCCACCACGAAAACCTGTTCGTGCGCCTTCCCTCGGGTCATGGCAATGCGATAGGTGGGCACCGCCATCTTGCGCGCCTGCAACCATTCCTGCAAGGCCGTTTTGGCGTCCTTGCTCCAGCCGTCCAGCGTGGTTTGCGCCACGACCGGCTCAAAAAGGCGAAACACCAGAGCGCGCGCGGCATCAAAGCCGGCGTCCAAATACACCGCCCCGATCACAGCTTCGAGCGCATCCGCCAGAATCGACGGGCGTTGCGCCCCGCCACCCTTGGCCTCACCTTCACTGAGCCGCATGACCTCAGGCAACCCCAAGGACACCGCCAGTTTGTGCAACATGTCCTGGCGAACCAGGTGAGCCCGCACACGGGTCAGTTCACCCTCGTCACATTGATCAAAGCGCGCGTACAGAAGATCTGATACGCCCAGGTTCAGAACCGCATCACCCAGAAACTCCAGGCGCTCGTAATGCTCTGACCCGAAGCTCTTGTGGGTAACAGCCCTGTTCAGCAAGGCAGGATCGGCAAAATCACACCCGATGCGAGCCTGAAGTGCCTTGAGAGAGTCCGACAAAACCATCAATTCAGAACCTTGCATGAGCAAGGCCAGTTATGGCCCCTCTCAGTGAGAGTGGCCTTCAAACTTGATCAACAAGTAAACCGGCTCGATCAACGGGACTTCTTTGTCATAAGCGAATCGGATGACGATCTTGTCGTCTTCCTTGGTGATATCCAGGTCGCGTCCGGTGATGGACTCAACGCCGTACTCAACCATGCGCATGCGCTCAAAAGAGGCCCGGATTTCAGGCACCGTGCTCCCACCCGTCTGCGCCACCTTGTCGACCATCGTCTGGATGGTGCGGTATTCGTTGATGGCGGGAAAGACCTTCATCAGAACCAGCGCCACAGAGCTGAGCAGCACGGCCCAGAAAAGCAGGCCAATCAACGTGATACCGGCTTGAGAAGAACGAGATGAACCAGACATCGAGGTCATGTCGACAACTCCTGGGAAAAAGGCTTAGTGGAAGAAACCCAGTCGCTTCAAATTACCGAAATTCATCCAGATCACAAAGGCTTTGCCGACGATGTTTTCGTCAGGCACGAACCCCCAGAAACGAGAATCCTGAGAGTTGTCGCGGTTGTCACCCATCATGAAATAGTGACCTGGCGGCACCTTGCAAATCACCCCCTCCCCGCTGTATCGGCAGTTTTCCTTGAAAGCAAAGTCTTCGACAAATTGCTGTGGAATGTAGGGAGGACGGTTTTTGTCAATCAGGATGTTGTGTTGAACACCACTCAGATTTTCAGAATACTGCAGGTAGTAACGCATCGACTCTTCATCATAGAAATCCGAAGTCTGCGTGGTTTCGATCGGCTTGCCGTTGATCGTGAGTTTCTTGTTGAGGTAGGCGATCTCGTCACCCGGCACCCCCACCACCCGCTTGATGTAATCCAGCTTGGGGTTCACGGGATAACGGAAGACCATGACGTCGCCACGCTTGGGCTCGTCAATTGAGATGATCTTCTTGTTGATGACTGGCAAGCGAATGCCGTAGTGAAACTTGTTGACCAGGATGAGGTCGCCTACCAGCAAAGTCGGCACCATGGACCCCGACGGAATCTTGAACGGCTCAAACAGGAATGAGCGCATCAAGAACACCGCACAGATCACCGGGAACAGTCCGGCAGTCCAATCGAGCCACCAAGGCTGAGCCAGGATTTTTTCCCGCGCCTCGCTCACGTTGGAGTCGACCTGGGCAATCCCCTGGCTGGCCAATTGCGCCCGTCGGGCCTCATCCTGCGACTGCAACTGAGCCGCAGCCGCCTCTCGTGCGGGGCGGAACTTGTAGCGTTCGGCGAGCCAGTAAACCAGCGTGACCGTTGTCAACAACAGCAGCAGCAAGGAGAAATCTCCCTGCCACTTGCCCACATACCAACCACCCAAATAAACGGCCAGGGCGGCATACAAAGCACCAGTAATGAAACTCATCAGTCTTCCACTTGGAGAATGGCCAGGAACGCTTCTTGCGGCACCTCAACCGTGCCAATTTGCTTCATGCGTTTCTTGCCGGCTTTTTGTTTTTCAAGCAATTTACGCTTACGCGTGATATCGCCACCATAACATTTTGCCAGCACGTTCTTGCGCATCGCCTTGATGTTTTCACGCGCGATGATGTTGCTGCCGATGGCGGCCTGAATGGCCACGTCGTACATCTGACGTGGAATCTGCTCGCGCATCTTGGCCGCCACTGCGCGCCCGCGATACTGTGCTTGGGTGCGATGAACAATGATGGACAAGGCGTCGACGCGATCGCCATTGATCAGCAGATCAACCTTGACCACATCGGCTGCACGGTACTCTTTGAACTCGTAGTCCATGGAGGCATAGCCTCGGGAAACCGATTTCAGTTTGTCGAAGAAGTCCAACACAATTTCGGCCAACGGCATGTCATAAGTGAGCATGACCTGGCGACCGTGATACGCCATGTTGAGCTGCACGCCGCGCTTCAGGTTGCACAGCGTCATCACCGGCCCCACATATTCCTGTGGCATGTACAAATGCACGGTCACGATGGGTTCACGGATTTCACTGATGCGGGCCACGTCGGGCATCTTCGAGGGGTTTTCGACTTCGATGACCGTGCCGTCATTGAGCTCGACCTGATAGACCACGCTGGGCGCCGTGGTGACCAGATCCTGATCGAATTCGCGCTCAAGCCGCTCCTGGACGATCTCCATGTGGAGCAGCCCCAAAAAGCCGCAGCGGAAGCCAAATCCCAAAGCTTGCGACACTTCAGGCTCGTAGCGCAATGAACTGTCGTTGAGCTTGAGCTTTTCAAGCGCATCGCGCAGTTGATCGTATTCGCTCGACTCGCTGGGATACAGGCCCGCAAACACCTGCGGTTGGATTTCCTTGAAGCCAGGCAGCGGTTCCGTAGCAGGGCCTGCATTGTTGGGCTGCTTTTTTTCAACGGTGATGGTGTCGCCCACTTTCGCGGCAGCCAATTCCTTGATGCCGCAAATCACAAAGCCCACCTCACCGGCCTTGAGATCCGGACGATCGACCGACTTGGGTGTGAACACACCCAGATGATCCACTGGATAGATGGAATTGGTGGCCATCAGCCGAATCCGCTCGCCTTTGCGCAGGACACCATCAACCACACGAACCAACATGACAACGCCCACATAGTTGTCAAACCAAGCGTCGATGATCATGGCGCGCGGTGGCCCATCTGGATTGCCTCTGGGGGGAGGCATACGTGCCACCACGGCTTCCAGAATGTCTTCCACACCCATGCCGGTCTTGGCCGAGCACGGGATCGCGTCTGTCGCATCAATGCCAATGACGTCTTCGATCTCTTCTTTGGCCCGATCAGGATCTGCCTGCGGCAAGTCCATCTTGTTCAGCACCGGGATCACTTCCACGCCTAGATCCAGGGCGGTGTAGCAGTTGGCAACCGTCTGGGCTTCCACCCCTTGACTCGCATCGACAACCAACAACGCACCCTCGCATGCCGACAGCGAACGGCTGACCTCATAAGAGAAGTCAACGTGCCCCGGCGTGTCAATCAGGTTGAGGTTGTAAACCTTGCCATCGCGGGCTTTGTATTCAAGCGCCGCTGTCTGCGCCTTGATGGTGATCCCCCGCTCTTTCTCGATGTCCATCGAGTCGAGAACCTGTGCCTCCATCTCACGATCACTGAGACCGCCACAACGTTGAATGATGCGATCGGCCAAGGTGGATTTACCGTGGTCGATGTGCGCAATGATCGAGAAATTACGAATGTGGTTCATAAAAAAAAGGCACGTCGAACAGAACGACGCGCCTTCCAACAAAAACGTGTGGCAACTGCTTGTTGGACTTTCATTGTAGCCAAAAGGCCCTCGGCGAAAGCCGCCTGTTGCCCATCAACAAGCCGTTGCAGGCCGCCAACATGAAAGTTATGCACAACTTATCAACAGGATGTTGTGGGTAACTTCGTTGGCCGGATTGGAAGGAAAGTGCCTGATGACGGTACCGGAACATCCCTGCATGACCGTAGGTGACACCTCGCACCCGGATTGTAGCCAGAATCTTCCCTGCCAGCGCTAAGTTATCAACAGCAGAACGGGCTTCAGCACATTGCCGCCACTGTTACACATTAAGGGTTAACACCAACAAAAACCCCGATCGACCCTGGGGAATCGATCGGGGCTGGGTGCGCAGAGCACCGAGGAGGGCTTAGTTGTTGGCGGGACGGATCACCGCATACTGCGCCCAATCACCACGACGGACGAGCACGCTGATCGGCCGTGATTTGTCCAACTTCGACAGCACGGCATCAAATTGCTTGATGTCCGAGATCTGGATGTTGCCGATGGCCAAGAGCACATCCCCCGGTCGCAAGCCTGCTCGAGCGGCAGGACCATCGACCGAATCGACCAGTACACCGCCGTCTAGCTTGAGCTCGCGCTTTTGTTGCGCGTTCAAATCAACCAGGGTCAACCCCAGGGTATTGGCGGCCAATTTGCCAGAGCTGCCTTTGCTGTCTGCTTTTGGCTTGTCGCCATCGAGTTCATCGACGGTCAAGGTCAAAGTCTTGTAAGAGCCGCGACGGAAGACCTCCAAGGTCGAACGAGAGCCTGGTTTCGTCGCCCCTACCAGACGTGGCAGGTCTGATAGCTTCTCGATCACGGTGCCATTGAACTTCGTGATGATGTCGCCGGCTTCGACTCCCGCCTTGTCTGCAGGACCGCCTGACTCGACCATCCGGACGACAGCACCCTGCGGCTTGCTGAGCCCCAGAGAATCAGCCACCTCTTTGGTAACCGGTTCAATTTGGACCCCGATGCGACCACGGATCACCTTGCCGCCAGCGCGCAATTGTTCAGCCACCTTCATGGCATCGTCGATTGGGATGGACAGGGAAATTCCCATGAAGCCGCCAGAACGACTCAAGATCTGAGAGTTGATCCCCACCACTTCGCCGCGCATATTGATCAGCGGCCCACCCGAGTTACCTGGGTTCACAGCCACGTCTGTCTGGATGAAGCGGATTTCTTCGCCGGTGTCACGCGCTTTGGCGCTGACGATACCCGCAGTCACGGTGTTTTCAAGGCCAAATGGCGTGCCAATGGCCATGACCCATTCACCCACCTTCAGCTGACTCACATTGCCGATGCGTACAGCCGGCAGGGATTTGGCGTCAATCTTGACTATGGCCACGTCGGTACGCTTGTCCATGCCGACGAGTTTGGCTTTGAACTCACGCTTGTCGGTGAGGGTGACATAGATCTCATCTGCGCCATCCACCACGTGAGCATTGGTCATCACATAGCCATCAGAGCTCAGGATGAAGCCAGAGCCGACACCGCGCGGCCGCTCTTCACCTTGCCCATTGCCCTTCTTGGGAACGCCACGACGAGCATCAGGGCCAGGAAACGGCATGCCGAAGAACCGGCGGAAGAACTCTTGCATCTGCTGATCAGCTTCATCGCCGCTGTCGTCCTCGACAACTCGCTGGGTAGTGCGAATACTGACGACTGATGGGCCGACTTTTTCAACTAACTCTGTGAAATCGGGAAGCCCCTTCACGATCAACGGAGCTTGATCAGCGGGCGACGGAACCGGGGCGATGGGCGCCTTGGCAGGCGCATTAGCTGGAGCCGAAACGGGAGCTTGCTGCGCCTGCGAGGCATGGGGAAACAAGCAGGAACTGAGAAGCAGACCGACAGCGGAGACAACCGCGCCGACCACCAAGGTGCGGCGGATCACGGACGATGTCGAAGATGTGGGCTGATTTGAAGACGCCATTGATGAATCCTTCAGTGGAAAACAACCGGTTAAGGACCGTCAACGTTCGAGTTCAAAGGTTCGCTGACAGTTCACCTCATCCGTCACATTTCAGGGTAAATATCGGTAAAGTCAACAATCAAGGCAATTCGAATGCTGCGGTACGAGCCATGCCGCCCTGGCTGGCAAAGCTCGCTTCCTGTGCATTCGGGCGCCGAGGCAATGAGGCAAGCAATTGATCGACCTGAGGGTCTCTGATCAGCACCGGAGCGGATGCATCAGGACGGTTGAAGGAAGCCCCCTCAACGCTGACATTGTTGGCTTGCTGAACAGGCAAACCCGACAGGACCGGTGCATTCGTGGAAGCCAACGCCACCGAGCCCATCTCAGAAGGCGAACCCTCCATCCAGGACACATTGCGGCTGGCACTGGCCCCTGCATCGGCCATTTGCACAGTAGCGGAAGGCCGTACGCCCCCACCATTCATCTGGGTGGAAATGACCACACCAACCACCATCATGAATCCGGCTGCGACAGCAAACGGCCCAGACCAGGCACGGCGTTTCAACGTTGCAGCAGCAACCTCTTTCTGTGCGGCCACAGCAGGGGTAACTGGCGCGAGAACCACAGGCTCTTGAGCCAAGCGATCCCTGAACTTGTTGAGGAAATCAGCCGAACCGGTGCCTTTTGCCAAATCGTCAGAGCGCATGACATCACCGATCAGGTGATAAGTCTGCCAAGCGGATTTCGCCTGGGCATCATCTCGCCACGCCGCACAAGCTCGAGCAACATCCGACGTTGTTGCCTCACCATCAGCCATGGCTGAGAGCGCTTCACGGGCAGCCTGCGAATCATTGAAACGTTCGGTCATAAGCCTGGACTCCTGCTTGTGCACTGCGGTTTGGGGCATGGATTCACCCCAGATGCCGTAATGGATTCTCGAGAATTCAAAAAGTTCACTGAACTTTACAAATTACCAACGCTCACCCTCGCGGGTGTCGAGCAAGGGACGCAGACGCGAAGCGATGGCCTCACGAGCCCGGAAAATGCGAGAACGAACTGTGCCAATCGGACAATCCATGAGCTCCGATATCTCCTCATAGCTCAAGCCCTCGATCTCTCGAAGTGTGATGGCTTGCTTCAAGTCGTCGGACAAGGATTCAATCGCCTGATTAACTGTTTCGGCAATTTGGCGGCTGGCCAGAACCGACTCAGGGGTTTCACCATCGGTCAACTCGTTTTCAACGCGAGAAGAGGCGCCTTCTTCGTCATCCAGCGAGGCGAGTGCCGACTCGGTGACCAAGGGATCACGCTTGAGCCCCAACAACGCCTTCTTGGCGGTGTTCACGCCAATCCGGTATAGCCAGGTGTAGAAGGCACTCTCACCCCGAAAATTCGGCAACGCACGGTATGCACGGATGAAGGTTTCTTGAGCGATGTCCTCCACCAGATCGGTGTCTCGCACCATGCGCGCGATCAGGCGTTCAATCCGGCGCTGGTACTTGACCACCAGCATTTCAAAGGCACGTTGATCGCCCCGTTGAACACGCGCGACCAACGGCGCGTCGACATCGACGATGAGCCCATCGAGAGGCGTATCGCCCACCGCCGTGACTTCCCCTTGGGGAAGCTCCTTTTGAGGAGACGAGCCCGACGACTGATCAGTGGGTTGCTCGTCCAAATCAACGCGGTCGTGAGGCATCACCCTCTCCTTCCGCGCTCAGCGGAAATCGAAGGGATGTCATCCAGAGATTCACCCGGGGGACACCATTGCGTCTGCTGGAATTCAGTGGCCAGCCAAGCATCAGCTCTGGCATCGTGCTGCGAAGCTCGACGGCCAGACGTTGAACGACGACGGCGCGAAATAACGAATTGGGCCAAATTGCTTCCAGAAAATGACGTGCGCACCCATGATGCCAGGGTTTGGCGACGTATAGTAGCGGTGGCTTGTGAACCGTCCGGACCATCCTGCCCGGTCTTGTTCAACCCTTGGGTTTGATACAACAAGACCCGCAGACGATGGGCCGTCGCTTGAGTGGAATCCTGTTCAACAGAGGGGTCATCCCGACCTCGAACCCATGACCAGACTGACTTGGCTGGCTGCCCATCAGAAACGACAGCTTTCACATCCAGCAAAATCCAGTCTTGAAAATCTGCCGCCAACCTCACCGTCACTGTCTGCCCCCATTCAGCCACTCGCCAATGAGGCGCATCCGTCATCCCACCGGTCCAGGTCAAGCACAGCGGAGCCTGCACCGCTGACCAAGAACGCCACAGGCGACCCATTTGGTAACACCAGAGAAGACACCCTGCCACAACCAACAAGATGGCCCACCGACGCGAGGGATGGAGCCACAAATCGCGACAAAGTTCCGCAGACCAAGAAACAGCAAGCGCGCCGCTCAGGCAGAGAAAACCCTGCCCCACCCTACGAATGAGGGGAGAGGCTGAACCCCCTTGTGGCAGCGCCCAAGTTGCGGTCGATAGAGTCTGGTCCCCGTGCCTCAAGGTCTGACAACCATTGGATGCGTGTGTCAGACGCGCTTGAACACAAGGGAGCCGTTGGTGCCACCAAAACCGAAGTTATTCTTCAGGGCCACATCGATCTTCATCTCACGCGCTGTGTTGGCGCAGTAATCGAGATCACATTCCGGATCCTGATTGAAGATGTTGATGGTGGGAGGCGACACTTGGTGGTGGATGGCCAGCACGGTGAAGACGGATTCGATGCCCCCGGCCCCACCCAACAAGTGACCGGTCATGGATTTGGTCGAGTTGACCACCAATTGTTTGGCTGACTCACCAAACGCCAACTTGATGGCATTGGTTTCGTTGACGTCACCCAGCGGGGTCGAGGTGCCGTGTGCATTCAGGTACTGCACCTGATCCGGATTCACACCGGCATTGCGCAAAGCGGCCAGCATCGAACGCTTAGGGCCATCCACATCGGGTGCTGTCATGTGATAGGCATCAGCGCTCATGCCGAAGCCCGACAACTCCGCATAAATCTTGGCACCACGGGCCTTGGCGCTTTCGTACTCTTCCAGCACCATGACACCAGCGCCCTCACCCAGCACAAAGCCATCTCGGTCCTTGTCCCAGGGGCGCGAGGCCGTCTTAGGGTCGTCGTTGCGGGTTGAAAGCGCACGCGCGGCGGCAAAACCACCAATGCCCAACGGCGATACCGTGGATTCAGCCCCTCCGGCCACCATGATGTCAGCGTCACCGCTTTCGATCATGCGCGCAGCCAAACCAATGGCATGCAGGCCAGTAGTACAGGCGGTGACGACACTGATGTTGGGGCCCTTAAAGCCGTAGTGAATCGACACGTGCCCAGAGATCATGTTGATGATCGATGCGGGCACGAAAAAGGGCGAGATCCGACGAGGACCACGCTCAACATAATCTTTGTGGGTTTGCTCGATCATCGGCAAACCGCCGATGCCCGAACCCACGATCACACCAATGCGCTCAGCCAATTCTGGCGCAAGGGATTCGCCCGTGGGCAATCCGGCATCCTGTACAGCCTGCATGCTGGCTGCCAGCCCGTAATGGATGAAGGTATCCATGTGACGAGCTTCTTTGGCAGGGATGTAATCCTCGATGTTGAAGCCTTTGACTTCGCCAGCAAATTGGCAGGCGAAAGCAGCGGCATCAAACTTGGTGATGGTGTCGATACCGGACTTGCCAGCAACCAGGTTGGTCCAGGATTCTTGCACCGTGTTCCCCACAGGGGTAACGAGGCCTAGGCCGGTGACGACAACGCGACGACGGGTCATACAGGATGCGTTCGAAAAAATTGAAATACCGACAAACAAGGCCCCGAAGGGCCTTGAATTCGCTTAGGCCTTGGCGTGGGCCTTGGCGTAGTCGATAGCCAGCTGAACGGTAGTGATCTTTTCAGCTTCTTCATCGGGGATTTCGATGCCGAACTCGTCTTCGAGGGCCATCACCAGTTCCACGGTGTCCAGGGAATCAGCGCCCAGGTCAGCCACAAAGGCCTTCTCAGGGGTGACTTCGGACTCTGCTACACCGAGTTGTTCGGCAATGATCTTCTTGACGCGTGCTTCGATATCGCTCATGACTCCTCCAGGAGGGTTGTGCAAACAAACCAGGGATTTTACCGGCACAGATGTGTCAAAACTTCTGACGCCTGAAAAACGAAGTTGAGATGCCCCAGTAACTATCTCAATTCATGAACATGCCACCATTGACATGCAATTCGATGCCGGTGATGTAACCGGCTTGCGGAGAGGCCAGAAAGGCCACTGCATCCGCGATGTCTTGAGGCTGCCCCAATCGACCCAGCGGAATCTGAGCCTTGAGTGCACCCTGTTGTTCTTCGGTCAAACTGCGGGTCATGTCGGTGTCGATGAAACCCGGCGCCACGCAGTTGACTGTGATGTTGCGGCTCCCCAATTCACGCGCCAGTGCGCGTGTCATCCCTGCCACACCCGCTTTGGCCGCGGCGTAATTGGCCTGCCCGGGATTGCCACTCGCCCCAACCACCGAAGTGATGCTGATGATACGTCCGTAACGTTGCTTCATCATAGGACGCATGACGCCACGGCTCAGGCGGAAAACCGCTTTGAGATTGGTGTCAATGACTGCATCCCAATCCTCGTCCTTCATGCGCATAGCGAGGTTGTCACGCGTGATGCCTGCGTTGTTGACCAGGATGTGCAAGCCGCCAAATTCTTTGACGATTGAATCCAGAGCGGCATCAACGGCCGC
>JAGWLR010000003.1 GCA_028864885.1 Burkholderiales bacterium
ATCTGATCGAAGCCCATGTGGGTCCCATGCGCGAGCGCTATGCCCAGTTGATGGCCCACCCCGAGCAGATCGAAGAAGTGTTGCAAGCCGGTGCGGTCAAGGCTCGCCAGGTGGCGACACCTTTCCTGAACGAGTTGCGGCAGGCTGTGGGCTTGCGCCGGATGGTGGCGGTGCCCCAACCCAAGGCGGCGGCTGAGCAACAGGCGAAGCTGGCCTTGCCAGTGTTCAAGCAATACCGTGAGGCCGATAACCAGTTCTACTTCAAATTGACCGATGCGCATGGCCATCTGCTGCTGCAAAGCCAAGGATTTGCCGAAGGTCGCGAGGCTGGTGCTTGGGTCAAGCGCCTGAAGACCGAGGGGGCGGCAGCCTTGGGCGGCGCGCCGGTCGCGCTGGCTGAGGGTGTCGAGCGCGCCACCGTTGAGGCGGCTTTGGCAGCTTTGGTGGCGGCGCAGGAGTAAGTCGGCGGCCATGGCAGGCATCCACATCACCGACATCGAAGCGGCCATCAACTGGTGGCGCGAGCAATTTCCGGTGGCTGACGACCTGAGCTTGGCACCCGAGGTGGCTGCCCTGGCCGAGGTCTATGCCTTGATGGTGTATTACCACGAGCCTTTGTGCGACGAAGACTCGATGCCTGCGGCCGCCAAAGAGGCCTGGCTGGCCTGGTATGACACCACCCCCGACACCCCTTGCATTGCCATTTGCTCGACCAGTCAGGGCGACAACCTGTGCAAGGGCTGTGGCCGCACCTTTGACGAAGTGCAGCGGTGGCCTCAGATGACGCCCGGCGAAAAACGCGCCACCTGGCGGCGCATCACCATCGAATCCAGCGCGTGGCGCTTCAATCGCTACGCCGAGCGTGCCGCCGAAGGCATCGTGCCGAAGCCGGATCTCAGCGCGCCATTGGCGGAATCGGTTTGAGCGAGCCTTTGAAGTTCTCCGTGGCCAGCTTGCCCGGCAAGGGTGAGAAATCGATCCATTGCTCCGGTACCGCATAGTCGGGCAGCTGATCCAGCAGGTGGCGGATCAGGGTCAGGCGGCCCAGCCGCTGGTCATTGAAGTTCACCAATGTCCAGGGCGCGTACTTGGTGTGGGTGGCCTCCAGCATCGCGTCTCGTGCCTTGCCATATTCGGCATATTTTTGTCGGGCGATCAGGTCAATGGGAGACAGCTTCCAGCGCTTGGAGGGGTCATCGCGGCGCTCGGCAAAGCGGCGCTCCTGCTCGGCCTGGTCCACCGTCAGCCAGTATTTGAACAACAGGATGCCGTCGTCGACCAGCAGCTTTTCGAAAACAGGGGCCTGTTTCAAAAAGCGCTGGTACTCGTCGTCGGAACAAAAGCCCATGACCTTTTCGACCCCGGCTCGGTTGTACCAACTGCGATCGAACAGGGCGACATGGCCGCCTGCGGGTAAATGTGGCACATAGCGCTGGAAGTACCATTGCGTGGCCTCGACGTCCGAGGGCTTGGGCAAGGCCACGACCTGGTACTGGCGTGGGTTCAGACCTTGGGAGATCGCGTTGATCGCGCCAGTCTTGCCGGCAGTGTCGCGGCCCTCCAGCAAGATCACCAGGCGCTTGCCGGTGTGCTGCAGCCAACGTGTGACCTGATTGAGCTCCAGCTGCAAGGGCTCCAGCAGCTCTTCATAGTCTTTGCGACTCAGGTGGTCGCCATTTTTGGTGCTGTTCTTGCTGCCGTTTGACATGGGGGGCACTTTTCTGGTCGATCTGGGTGTGAACCTTACCCCTGGCGGTTCGAGTTGACCAGTCCAATCGATAGAATCGAGGCATGAACGCCCCGATTGACGACAACACCCCCTCTAAACCGACCAACTTCCTGCGCGGCATCATCGACCGCGACCTGGAGCAGGGTACCTACGCCAGCCGCCGCTGGGCCGGCTCGCCAGGCGATGCTGCTCATCACGAAGCCGGTCAGCCCGATCCGGCCAAAATCCGCACCCGCTTTCCGCCTGAGCCCAATGGCTATCTGCACGTGGGCCACGCCAAGAGCATTTGCCTGAACTTTGGCCTGGCGCGCGACTACGGCGGCGTGTGCCACATGCGCTTTGACGACACCAACCCCGAAAAGGAAGAGCAAGAGTACGTCGACTCGATCCTGGACGCGGTGAAGTGGCTGGGCTTTGGCTGGGAGTCGAACTTCAACGGCAAAGCCGAGAGCCACCTGTACTACGCCAGCAACTACTTCGACTTCATGTACGAAGCCGCCGAGGCCTTGATCACGGCGGGTTTGGCGTACGTGGACGAACAAACGCCCGAAGAAATGCGTGCCAACCGGGGTGACTTCTCGACCCCCGGCAAGGACAGCCCGTTCCGCAGCCGCGCCGCAAAAGAAAACCTGGCGCGCTTCCGTGAAATGCGCGATGGCAAGCACCCCGATGGGTCGATGGTGCTGCGTGCCAAGATCGACATGGCCAGTCCCAACATCAACATGCGGGATCCGGCCATCTACCGCATTCGCCGTGCCACCCACCACAACACGGGTGACAAATGGTGCATCTACCCAATGTACACCTTTGCCCACCCCATCGAAGACGCGCTGGAGCAGATCACCCACTCGATCTGCACGCTGGAGTTTGAAGACCAACGTCCGTTTTACGACTGGTTGGTCGACAACCTGGCCAAGCTGGGCTTGCTCAAGCACCCCAACCCCAAGCAGTACGAATTTGCGCGCTTGAATCTGACCTACGTCATCACCTCCAAGCGCAAGCTCAAACAGCTGGTCGACGAGAAAGTGGTCGAAGGTTGGGATGACCCCCGCATGCCCACCATCGTCGGTTTGCGCCGCCGTGGCTACACCCCGGAAGCCATCCAATTGTTCTGCGAGCGCATCGGCGTGAGCAAAGCCGACAGCTGGATCGACTACAGCACCCTCGACATCGCCCTGCGTGATGATCTGGAAAACAAGGCCCACCGCGGCATGGCCGTGCTGGACCCGGTCAAGCTCGTGCTGACCAACTGGGATGAGGTCATGGGCACGGGCCACCTGGAGCCTTGCGCATTGCCGGCTTTGCCGCATCCGCCTGAAGGCACGGAATCGCCGGTGCGCCACTTCAAGCTGGGCCGCGAAGTGTGGATCGAGCGTGAAGACTTTGAAGAGGTGCCGCCCAAGGGCTACAAGCGCCTGTTTCCTGGCAACAAGGTGCGCCTCAAGGGCGGCTATGTGATCGAGTGCACGGGCTGCAACAAAGATGCCGATGGGCGTGTCACCGAGGTGCTCGCCACCGTGGTGCCCGACACCAAGAGCGGCACGCCAGGCGCCGACAGTGTCAAGGTCAAAGCCGCGATCACCTGGGTGGGAGTGGCCGATGGCGTGGAAGCCGAAGTGCGCTTGTACGACCGCCTGTTCACCGACCCGCATCCGGATGCGGGTGGCAAGGACTTCAAGGCCAGCCTGAACCCGGACAGTAAGAAGGTGATGAAGGCCTATGTCGAGCCCTCACTGGCGCAAGCGGTGCCTGATCAGAAGTTCCAGTTCGAGCGCTTTGGCTACTTTGTGGCCGATCGCAAGGACCACCAGGCTGGCAAGCCCGTGTTCAACAAGATCACCGGGTTGAAGGATAGCTGGAAGTAAAAAGGGCCCGTGGTCAAGGTCTTGTCATCAAGCTGATTTGATCGCAGCCAGAGCGGCCCCGCTCAATCCCGCTAGCAACAACGCCAGGGCCGGCATCATGCTCATGCCGTAGCCCAGGCTGCGACTAGCCGGATCCTTCACATAGGCCTTCAGGTAGACAAAACGACCGACCACATAAACGGCGCCCAACGCGGCCATGCCGACGGGCGACCAATAACGTGCCGCGAGCCAGAGAGAGGGCAAGAACACGATCAGCAACTCCAGCGTGTTCATCTGTACGCGGTAATAGCGTTCAAACATCTCATGGCCCGTGATGGCCGGCGCCGACACACCGTACTTGCCGCGGGCACTGCCCACCAATGCACCAAAGTAAATGTATTGAAGCAATGCGACTGCAGTGATGATGTCGATCCAGGCCACGGGTGTTCCTTTGAAGTGTGTGATGCGGCATGGCCGCTGCCTCAGTCGCCCCTGTCCCCGACATCAAAGTCCTCGTTCAGCGTGAGGTCTCCTCTGCGAAGGGCTTTGAGCACCTGTTTCGCCTCGAGCAATTGCGATTGAGGCACCCGTACTTTAGCCCCGCCGAGGGCGATAGACCACAGCGAGTTGATTTGCACGGTGTTGGTGTCGCCCGTGACGGCTTGGATACCGGCTGAAGCCAGGTACGACGCCAGTAGGTGGGCCTCTGTCGGTTTGAGGTTGCTCGCCAGCAATACCATGTCACCCAGGTAGGGCTCGTCTGGCTCTTGAGCTTCTTCAAGCGGTGGGCACGCTAGCCCGCGCCGTTCAAGTTCGTCGCGCGCGATGGCATGCGCTTCGGTCGTCAGGCCACTTTGGACCCTGGCGATCAGTTCGTCGTCAGTCAGCTTGCTGAAGAACGCTTTGAGGGTCATGGCTTGAAGTGTGCTTGATGCTTGATCAGGAGCCTTTATTGGCCAACGCCTGCAATTTGAGGACCGTTGCCCAGTTCCGGGTGGTGGCTGCTTGACCCATCTTGCCCACCAAAGCCTTGGCAGCCTTGCTTTCCAGTATGCCGTTGGCGCAATGCAGATACGCGGCATGCTCGCCGAACGCGATGGGCTCTGTGGGCGCTGCGAGCTGCTCAATGGCACGGAGACCTTGGAGCGTTGACGCATTTTGAACAAAGGCAACCAACAATTGCGAATGATCGGCGGCGTGCGTGTCCAGCGGGTTGTCTTGAATGACGGTGGACAGCTCTTGCGCGGATTTGACGATGACCGGCACGTCCAGGCCCAGCTCGGATGAGATGGCCGAGGCGATGGCCGAAGCGTGCTCCGCTGGTGAACCTTTGGATGCTCGAAACACGGCGTTGCCGCTGTTGAGTAGTGTGACCACCTTGTCATAGCCTTGATCAAGCAGCAAGGCTCGCAGATCAGCCATCGGGAGGCGGTTGGCCTTGCCTACGTTGATGCCGCGGAGCAGCGCTATGAAAGTTTGCATCGACTTCAGCCGCGAATGGCTGACTCAATGGCTGCGACATCGATTTTGGTCATGTCCATCATGGCATCGAACGCTCGCTTGGCTACGTCGGGGTCGGGGTGGGCAATGGCCAGTGTCAGCACGATTGGGGTGATCTGCCACGACACGCCCCATTTGTCCTTGCACCAACCGCATGCGCTTTCCCGGCCGCCATGTCCCATGATCGCGTTCCAATAACGGTCCGTTTCGGCTTGGTCGACCGTGGCGACCTGGAAAGAGAACGCTTCGGTTTGCGGGAAGGAGGGCCCGCCGTTGAGCCCCAGGCAGGGAATGCCCATCACGGTGAACTCCACCGTCAAGACGTCGCCCTTTTTCCCAGCCGGAAAGTCTCCAGGCGCGCGGTACACCGTGCCCACGGAGGAGTCTGGGAATGTATTGGCATAAAAGCGTGCCGCTTCCTCAGCATCGCCGTTGTACCAAAGACAGATGGTGTTCTTTGCAGGGGTGGCCATGTGAGTTCTCCATCAGGCACTGCGGGTCAGCCCACCTTCAGCCTGTCGTTGTTGATCTGGTTGGCGCGGATCGCCGCCGGGCGGCTTTGCAAGCGGGCCACGTAGTCTTCAAAGCCGGGGCGTTTCTCGACAGAGCCGAACATCATTCCCCACGCCAGCGCCGACCCCAGATACACGTCGGCAGCAGTGAACTGATCGCCGCACACGTAAGGGCCTTGGCTCAAGGCCTTCTCGATCGCGTCGAGCGTGCGGGCGTAATGGCCGAAGCCGGCCATGCCTGTCTTGCCTTCGGGCACTTCCCAGCAAAAGGCTTTGGCGGTGGTGGCCATCTCCAGCGGCCCTGCCGTGAAAAACAGCCAGCGAAAGTAGCGTGCCTTGGCTTGCGCAGAGGTCGGCAGCAGCCCAGCTTCAGGAAAGGCATCGGCCAAGTAGGCGCACAGCGCGGGTGTTTCCGTGACGATGGCATTGCCATGGACGAGTGCCGGCACCTTGCCCATGGGGTTGATCGCCAGGTATTCGGGCGTGCGCATCGGGGCGCCGAATCCCAACCACACCACCTCGTAGGGTTGCCCGATTTCTTCCAGCATCCAGGTGGCGATGCGGCCCCGTGATTGAGGGTTGGAGTAGAGAACCAGCTCGCTCATGGTGAGTCACTCCTGAGTGAATGAGTGGGCAGCCATGACTGCACAACAGGCTGGGACGCAGAGAGGGCGCGTCACGCTACGTAGTATGCCCCGGATGGGGGTTTGGCCAGCATGGGCAGCACCACGTCGAATTTTTCAGGCGGAATGGCTTTGGTCGCACCCTTGTGGGCCGCCACTGACACCCATTTTTCGATGATCACGAATTCGTGCGGGTCATCCTTGCCGCGCAGCAGTTGTGCAGATTCGCAGCCCTCGGATCCCTCGATGATCGGCAAGATCGAGAGCAGAAATTCGTGCAGGTCTTCGGCCAAATGGGGTTTGGCAAAAAAGCGGTTGATGCGGGTGACGTGCATGTTCGCGAGGATGAGGTGACCAATAGAGCGGGATCCTAGCAAACCTGGTGAAAGGGCCGATGCCACGTCTGGACTTTCTGCCAGCCCAACTCGGGTGAGGCTTTTATTAGATATATTTCAATTGCAACTTTCTGCCCCCCATGAACACGAGAACGCAATGGATCCTGACTGCGCGCCAATGGCGCGCGACGCTTCCCACCTGGAAAGAATGGCTGAGGGCCTTCAAACCGGCCCCGATTGCGGTGGACACCAAGGAGCGGATGCGGGCTGTGATCGGGGGGCTGGTCGGCGTGTTGGTCACCGCAGCCGTCAGTCGCTTCTTGTCAGGATCAGCGTTTGTCGGCGCCTGGTTGGTGGCGCCCTTGGGTGCGAGCACCGTGCTGGTGTTTGCGGCACCAGCCAGCCCCCTGGCACAGCCTTGGTCGGTGGTGGGCGGCAACACCCTGTCGGCCTTGGTCGGGGTGGTTTGCTCGATGTGGATGCCAGATGTGGTGCTGGCCAGCGCCGTGGCCGTGTCGGTCGCGATCGCTGTGATGTTTGCCATGCGGTGTCTGCACCCTCCGGGTGGCGCCATGGCCCTGTCTGCGGTGTTGATCCACGCCAGCCACGGCCATTTCGCTGTGGGGGCGGCGCTGACCAACTCGCTGATCCTCGTGACCATGGGCGTTCTCTATAACAGCATGACCGGGCGTCGCTACCCGCACATGCAAATGGCGCCGGCCAAAGCCGACACGAAGGCGCAGGGCGCACGCTTCAAGTCCGAAGACCTGGATGCCGTGCTGGCGCGTTACAACCAGGTGTTGGACGTGAGCCGGGATGATCTGGAAGACCTGCTGCAGGAAGCTGAACTCGAAGGCTATCGGCGCCGAATGGGCGAGATTCGTTGCAGCGACATCATGACCCGCTCGGTGACGGCGGTGGAGTTTGGCGACTCACTGCAAGAGGCCTGGCATCTGATGCGCGAACAAAAGATCAAGGCCTTGCCGGTGGTCGATCGCTCACGCCGGATCGTGGGCATCGTGACCTTGGCCGATTTCATGCGCGCTGCCCGCGTAGATGGTCCACAAGGCCTGGCCGCTCGTTTACGCGAGTTCGTGCTGCCCGATGGTTTGCTGCACTCGGACAAGCCCGAGGTGGTGGGGCAGATCATGACCCGTCAGGTTCGGGTCACGAGCGAGGACCGCCATGCGGTCGAACTCATGCCCTTGTTCACCGAGGGCGGCCACCACCACATCCCTGTGATTGATGAAGACAAGCGTCTGGTGGGGATGATCACGCAATCCGATTTCGTGCGGGCGCTGTACCAGGTCAACGGCTGATCCACTAATCCTGTCGAGTTCTAGGGCCTTTCGGGAAATGGCCTGAGCGAGCGTCTCCTCGATTAAGATGTATAAAAAATACATTAAATAAATTCAGCAGTTTTTTCTTCATCCTCAAGGACCGATTTACCATGATTGATAAGCCCATCCGCGATCTCGTGAAAGCCACCGCCCCCGTTCTCAAGGAGCATGGCGTCAGCCTGACCCGGCATTTCTATGCCCGCATGTTTGCCCACAACCCGGAGCTGATCCCGGTGTTCAACCAGGGCCACCAGAATGCAGGTGCGCAACAGCAGGCATTGGCGATGGCTGTGGCCGCTTACGCCGAGCACATTGATGATCCCTCTGTCCTGACTCCGGTCTTGGTGCGCGTGGCCAACAAGCACGCCAGCCTGGGCATCCGCGCCGAGCACTATCCCATCGTGGGGCGCCATTTACTGGCCTCCATTCGCGAAGTGCTGGGGGAGGCCGCAACCGATGAGCTGGTTGATGCATGGGCCGCTGCCTATGGCCAACTGGCCGATGTGCTGATTGGGCTGGAGGCGCAGCTCTACCAGGAGGCCGCGACGCAAACCGGTGGTTGGTCGGGCTGGCGCGGATTCAAGGTGCAGCGCAAGGTGGCTGAGAGCGACGAGATCACCTCGTTTCATCTGGCACCGGCCGATGGCGGCACCGTGTCGACATATCGTCCAGGCCAGTACGTGACGGTTCGCGTGCTGGTGCCTGAGCTCGGCATCACGCAACCCCGCCAGTACAGCCTGTCGGCGGCGCCGGGTGGCAAAACCTTGCGCATCTCGGTCAAGCGGGAAGACGAAAAGAATCAGTCGCCCGCCGGCCTGGTGTCCAACACCTTGCATCGAGACATTCAAGTGGGCAGCGTGATCGACGTGGCTCCGCCCATGGGCGATTTCTTCCTGCACGAAGACCGTGACACCCCGGTGGTGCTGATCAGTGCCGGGGTGGGTGTGACGCCCATGATGTCGATGCTCGACCACCTGCTGCAATCCGGATCGAAGCGGACCATCCGGTTTGTCCACGCCTGCCGCCATGGTGGGGTGCAAGCCTTTGGTGAACACGTGCGCAATCTGGCGCGCGAATACCCGCAGGTCAAGACTTCGGTGTACTTTGAAGATCCACGTCCTGAAGAGGATCGATTGGGTGTTCATTACGATCGTGCGGGCCGCCTGAACTGGGTTGATCTGGCGCAGGACGCCTTGCTGCCCGATGCCGATTACTACCTGTGTGGTCCGGTGCCGTTCATGCAAGAGCAGCTGAAAGAGCTATGCTCACGAGGAGTGGAAGCCCATCGCATCCACCTGGAAGCGTTCGGAACGGGCGGGGTGACTGCCTGATCCGGCGCCGAGGCGTGCGGGGCGCGCCTTGTTTTGCCCCCAATTTGCCATGCAACTGACGCACTTTACTGACCTGGGATTGCGTGTGCTGATGTACCTCAGCCACTCCGATCGCGACACGCCTGTCACCATCAGTGAGGTGGCAGAGCGCTTTGACGCCTCTCGCAATCACTTGGTCAAGGTGGTTCACTTCATGGCGCAACACGGATGGCTGGTCACCACCCGTGGCAAGGGGGGCGGCTTGGCCCTGGCTCGGCCCCTGGCTGACTACAAGTTGGGTGAAGTCATCCGCAGCCTGGAAAACGTCACCGAGATGATCGATTGCGCCGACCCGCCCTGCGCCTTGCGTGGACGTTGTCAGCTCAAATCGATTCTCGATCAGGCCATGAACGCCTTTTTCGAGGTGCTGGATCAATACACCTTGGCCGACGCCGTCGCGGCCCCCACACACCAAGCCATCCAGATGCTGCACAGGCTGCGTCCGGTGGCTTGAGCCCGTCGCCTCACTCGGCGGCCGCCGTTTTCTTGGCGGCTGCTTTTTTGGCCGCGGGCTTGCGTGGCCGTCGAGGGCGACTGGTTTTCTCGGCGATAGTTTCTGACTCGCCGGCGGGCGTAGCTTCAGGTTCAGGTGCAACGCTGGTGACGGGTGGGGCTTCAACCGCTTGGGTTTCGCCTGCCTCTACCGCGGTTGCACTTCGCGACGAGCGATTCCCTCGGCCTCGTGTCCCTCCACGTCGTGAGCGACCCTTGGCGGGCGCAGCGGTGGGCTCCTGCTCGCTCGCGGGGGCGATCTCACTTGGCGCTGCGTCGGCTGTGTTTGCCTCAGCAAGCGGCAGAGAGGGCTCAACTGAAGGCGTTTCTACCTGCGCGGTCACGGGCGCGGCATCGGTTCGAGACGCCAAGCCATTGCCGCGGCTCACAAAGGCGCTCGATTTCTCGTCACGCGCGAACTCCAGCAGCCCCCGGTTCTGGGCTTCTTCCAGCAAGTTGCCAAAGGTCCGAAAGCCATAATAGTTTTCATTGAAACCAGGGTTGCGTCGCTTGATGGCTTCCTTGAGCACCGAGGCCCAGACCTTGCCGCCCTCATCGCGGTCAGACACCAAGGCCTCATACGTTTCCACCGCCATCTCGATGGCCTTGGTGCGGCGAACATCCATTTCGGCGCGGCGGCGTTGCTCTTCCTCAGGCGTGCGACGCGGCTGCGCTTGATCACGGTTGTCACGTCGGGCCGCGTTGCGTTGGCTTTCACGCACGAGGTCGTCGTAGAAGATGAACTCGTCGCAGTTGGCGATCAGCAGGTCCGAGGTCGACTGCTTGACGCCCACGCCGATCACGTACTTGGCGTTTTCGCGCAGTTTGGAAACCAGGGGCGAGAAATCCGAGTCGCCCGAGATGATCACGAAAGTGTTGACGTGCGACTTGGTGTAGCAAAGATCGAGCGCATCCACCACCAGGCGGATGTCGGCTGAATTCTTGCCCGATTGGCGCACGTGGGGGATCTCGATCAACTCGAAATTGGCCTCGTGCATCGCAGCCTTGAAGCCCTTGTAGCGATCCCAGTCGCAATAGGCCTTCTTGACCACGATGCTGCCCTTGAGCAGCAGGCGCTCCAGAACGCGCTTGATGTCGAACTTGTCGTAATTGGCGTCGCGGACGCCCAGGGCCACGTTCTCGAAGTCGCAGAACAGGGCCATGCTGATGTGATCAGGTGTGGAGGCCATTGGTATCTCAGATGATTCAGACCGCCATCATCACATGAACCGGCCCCCAGGCGATCAAGGGGTCAACGTTGGTGCGGTTGGGGTCGAGATGCTGAGCGCGGTGACACTGCTGGGCATGGCTGTCCAGCGGATCGCCAGGTTGCCAAAATGGGATGAGGCCAGGTAGACGAACTGTTCGTCAACGGCGGTCACCCAGGAAAATTCGTTCAAGCCGTCGATCGGCAAGACGATCAGCACACCCACATCGGATTGGCTCAGCAGCTGCGTATAGTCGTCAGCAGCGCTCACGCTGTAGCCGTTGGCGACGTACCCTTCGTGAACCAGATACCGCTTGGCGTCCAGCAAGGAAAAACCTTTGCGTTGAATGATCAGATCTGTTTCACCGTAGGTCATCATGCCAGTCATGGCGTCCCGTTCGGTGGTCACCCCATTACGGACATACAGCATGGACTGCAGGATGGCGGACATGCCGGAGAAGTCGTATTGGGCATGGAAAACAGGCTGAACACGAGGGCCCAGCGTGCCGCCAGCAAAGCCGCTCGTCGACAAGACACGGTGGGTGCAGGCGCAGTTGGCGTTTTGAATCCGCAGCCATTGGGCGTCAGCCGCCCCTACCTGTACCCGGATGGCCAGATAGTCCTGATTGAGTTGGTTGTTCAGGAACATGTAGGCGTGTCGAGGGGTGGCCGACGATCCTTGCACAGTCCCATTGTTCAGATCGTAGACATTGGCGCGCCCCGCTCGCACACCGGCTAGTCCGGTAATCTTGATGTTGCTCCAATTGACGTCGGTATCTGATTGCAGCTCAAGGTATGCCGCTTGCTGATCGGCGGGAATCGCATGACCGGGCAGGGTGGAGTTGACGGTCTGCATCCAGGCCGTGGCCTTGAATTGGGTGCTGCCAACCACGATTTGCTGCGGCGCGGCGATCGCCTGCGACTCTTGCGTGACGGGCGTGGGCCCCGATTGACTGTTGAGATTGGATGAGGCGTCGGAGTTGGATGATCCGCCACCGCAAGCGGACAGCATGACAGCTGCCGCCAGGATGATTCCTGCGACTGATTTCATTTTTTGTGCTCCCTGAATACAAGCGGCATGTTAACCGCTTTACATCCAGGGAAGGGTCACTCGCCTTGTTTGCGTTGCAGGTTGCGTTCGGCGCGCAGGCGCTTGAGTTCGGCTTCTGCCGCTTTGGCCTCGGCTAGCCAGGTTTCAAATTTGCGCGGGGTTTCCAGGGTGATGCGCCCGATGGATCCGCTGCGGAAATCGTTGAGGACGATCTCTGCCGCCTTTTGCAGGTTCACGCGCCCGCCACTCATGACCGCCCCGCGCTTTTTGGCGATCTCGACCAACAACTCGTCGTCATGTCGGGTGGGGATGTTGTGCTCGTCGTCCAGCCGGTAGCGTGCGGCCAGTTCTCGGTGATAGTGGCCCTTGATGCTGTTGATCAATTCCAGCGCCACTTCTTCTTCGTCATAGGCATTGCGCCCGATCGCGCCACTGGCGGCCAGGTGGTAGCCCGATTTCTCGACAAGGATCTTGGGCCAAAGCATGCCAGGCGTGTCAAACAAGTAGCAGTCGCTGGCCAGGTTGATGCGTTGCTCAACACGGGTGATGCCGGCTTCGTCGCCCGTCTTGGCGGCTTTTTTGCCCACCATGGTGTTGAGCAAGGTCGATTTGCCCACGTTGGGGATGCCGCAGATCAACACGCGCAAAGGCTTGTCCATGCCGCCCCGGTTCGGTGCCAGTTCTCGGCAGGCTTTGACCAGCCGCTGGGTCGGAGCCGTTTCGCCGGCATCCAGGCCGATGGCCAGGGTGTCGGGCTTCTTGTTGTACCAGTCCAGCCAAAGCTCGGTGCGTTCGGCATCGGCCAGATCCTGCTTGTTCAAAACCTTGAGCTTGGCCTTCTTGCCGGTCAACTGGGCCAGCATGGGGTTGGCGCTGGAGCCGGGCAGTCGGGCATCCAGCATTTCAATGACCACATCGATGTCCTTGACACGCTCGGTGATGGCTTTTTTGGTCACGTGCATGTGACCGGGGAACCATTGAATGCCCATGGAGATGAATTCTTTGTGCGCAAAACGCGCATTGTCTTCTGTTCTGGACGCCCGCGCACAATTTCAACAAAATCACGCGAACCCGGGCGGCGTCGTGCTTTCGCTTGAAAACAGCCTCGATTGACCGATAAGGCATCAAATCATCCAGGATTTCGTCATGTCGATTGAGCAGTACCCGACTTTCATCCATGAGCCGAAGCGACTGGCTGCCCTGCAGTCCTACGGGCTATTGGACACGCCGGCCGAGGCCGATTTCGATGCCGTGGCACGCCTGCTGTCGCAGGTGACGCGGGCGCCGGTCGCCTGGGTGGGGCTGCTGGATTCCGAGCGAGTTTGGTTCAAGGCCCAGTGTGGCGTGACAGACGCAGAGTGGCCTCGCGATGGCTGGATCTCCGTGCACCTGCTGTCTCATCCGCGCGAGAGCTGGTCGTGTGCCGACCTGAGTCATGAGTCTCGATGGCAGGGGCACCCCTGGGCGAACGCCTTGCCGCAAGCCCGATTCCTGGCGGTGGCGCCGGTGGTCGACCTGGCCGGCCAGGTGCTGGGGATGGTGGGGGTGGCGTCGCCTCAAGCGAAGGAGTTTGACGACGAACTGAAGGGACCACTGCAGGATGCCGCTGTGCTGGTGGCGTCGCTGATGGAGTCGCGCAAGCGTGCCGGGCTGCTGGCACGCCAGGCGATGACCGATCCTTTGACTGGCATTGGCAACAAGGCGCAGTTCGATCTGTCTTTGCAAGTCGAGATGGGCCACGCGATGCGAAGCGGTGAGCCCTTCACGGTGCTGTGCATGGATCTGGATGGGTTCAAGGCAGTCAACGACGGCTTTGGCCACACGGCAGGTGACGAGGTGCTGTGCGAGGTGGCCAAGCGCCTGCAACAACAGGTTCGCTTGGGCGACACGCTGGTGCGCTTGCGCGATGACGAATTTGCCGTCGTCATGCGTCATGGGGCCGAAGAGGCCGCCACGGTGTTATCCAAGCGAATTGTGCAAGCCATTTCTCAGCCGGTGGATCTGACCACGGGCGACACCGTTGGGGTGGGCATCTCGATCGGCATGGCAGCGTATGACGATCAGATCTGCTCCGGGCAGGACCTGGTCAAGAAGGCGACTGAATCGCTTCAGCAGGCCAAACGCCGCAATGAGCGTCGCTGGAACATGTTCCTGGGAGGCGGGCGGCGTCTGTTCTGAACTCGGGGCTGAGGCTGTTGAGCCAGCTCTCGATCTGACGAGAGTCGTTCACGATGCGAACCGCCATGTAGGCATCTTCCGCCTCGGGATAGGTACGGCGCAAGTAGTTGAGCCATTGCTTCATCCGGCCCGCACGGTGTTTGGGGACCACGTTGGCGCAAATCAGCTGCCAGAACCCATGCAGCAGGGGGATCACCTCTGCCCAGGTGATGACCGCCTGCTCTCCGGCGATGGCCTGGCCCAGGCCGGGGTTCGCCACGGCGCCCCGCCCAATCATCAACATCTCACATCCGGTCACGTCGCGGCATCGATGGGCGTCTGCCACGCTCCAGATTTCGCCATTGGCAATCACCGGCACGCGTACGTGCGCGCGGATGTCGGCAATGCGATCCCAGTAGGCCGGCGGGCGGTAGCCGTGGGCCTTGGTTCGGGCGTGGATCACGAGTTCTTCCGCACCCCCCGCCTCAATGGCCTGGGCGCAGGCTTCAGCCAGGGTGTCGTCGTGAAAACCCAATCGCATCTTGGCCGAGACCGGGATCGGCCTGGGAACGGCCGCTCGCACTGCGGCCACGATGCGTTCCACATGCTCCGGGTCTTGCAACAAGGCGGCACCGCCCCCGTGGCGGTTCACCACCTTGGCCGGGCAGCCGAAGTTCAAATCGATCCCCGCGGATCCGAGTTCGGCCAGCTTGGCGGCGTTTTCGGCCATGCAGACCGGGTCGGAGCCCAGCAATTGACCGCGCACAGGTACACCCGAAGGGGTCCGGCTGCCATGCGCCAATTCCGGCACGATGCGCTTGAACGCTCGGGCAGGCAAGAGCGTGTCGGTGATACGGATGAACTCAGACACGCAGCGATCAATGCCCCCCACACGGGTCAGGATATCTCGCAATGCGAAATCGAGTGGCCCTTCCATGGGGGCGAGCAGAATGGTCATGAGGCGTGTAACAGGGGGCGGAAAGGGCGAGGCCGCTAGTGTACGGAAACGTGGCTTAGGACACGGGTTGTCAGTTTTTTCTTGCTTCAACCTGGTCAGGGATCGCCGATAAATGAACACCTGCCCGCCAGAAGAAGATTTTCCTCATGACGACGTCTGCCATTGCTGCTGAAATTGATCAGGTACGCCGCAGTGCGCCGCTGCAGACCATCGTGATTCCGCCTTGCCCTGAATTGCTGGCCCGCTTGCAAGCCACCATGGCGGTGCCCGAGCCGGACTTGAACGAGGTGGCGCGGATCGCCAGCAGCGACGTGGCCATGGCCGCGGTGCTGTTGCGGCAGGCCAATGGCCCTATGTTCGCTGCGGGGCAGCCCGTGCAAACCGTCGGGCAGGCCATGAATCGACTGGGCTTGGAGCACACCGCGTCGGTGATGACCGGCTTTCTGGCGCAGCGGGCCATCAAGGTCAACAGCGTGCATCTGCAGCGGTTCTGGGAGCGGGCAGCCAAACGCGCCATCGCCATGACTTTCATGGCGCAGAAGTTTCCGGGGATGTCGACCGACATCGCCCACACCTACGGCCTGTTTTGCCACGTGGGCTTGCCGGTGATGATGCAAAGCGTGCCGGGTTACAGCGGCACCCTGGTCGAGGCACGTGCGCGCCGTGATCGTTCACCGATTGAGACCGAGAACGCCAATCACAAGACCGACCATGCCGTGGTCGGGGCGTTGGTGGCCAGGGTGTGGCGCCTGGCACCCCAGGTCATGGCGGCCATCCGCTTGCATCACGATCTGGATGTGCTGGGCGACAGCCACACCGACTCAGAAGTGCAGATGCTCGTGGCGGTGGGGCTGTTGGCTGAGCATGTGATGCTCAAACACGAAGGGTTGGACCCCGACCGCGATTGGAATGAACACTCAGACCACGCCCTGGGTTGGCTTGAGTTGGCCCGAGACGAGTTGGACGTCTGGGACCTGGAGTTGCGCGACCTGCTCGATGCGGCTTGAGCAGGCCGCCACGCGTTCAAGCTGCCTGACCAAGCAGATCGTGCAAGGAAATCAGCTCTTGTGTGAGCTTGTGGCGCGCGTCCATGTGAATCATCGGCTTGGACAGCTGATGCGATTCGCGAATCTTCACGGATGAACTGAGGTAGGGCTGCAGCACGGGCAGGCCCTCGTCGATCAACTCCTGAACCAGCTGCTGCGGCAGATTGGCGCGCGGCTGGAACTGGTTGACCACGATGCCACTGACGGCCAGATCCTTGTTGTGATCGGTCTGGATCTCTTGCACGTTGTCGAGCAAGGTGTACAGCGCACGACGCGAGAAATCATCGCAGTCGAACGGGATCAGGCAGCCCTCGGCCGCGATCAGCGCCGAGCGTGTGTAGAAGTTCAGCGCGGGCGGCGTGTCGATGTAGATGCGGTCGTACTCTTCTTCGAGTTCTTGCAGCGCATCACGCAGCTTGTAGATCTTGTAGCGCGATTCGAGTTTGGGTTGCAGCTCTTCGAGCACGGGGTGCGAGGGCATCAGGTGCAGGTTTTCCCACGGGGTTTCGACCACGTAGTCGCTGGCGCTCTTGTCGCGGGCGCTGAAACGCAGGGTCTGCTCGAAGAACTCGGCGGCGCTGACCTCGGCATCTTCTTGCGGGCCACCCAGCAGGTAGTGCGTCGAGTTGCCTTGGGGATCGAGGTCGACCACCAGGGTCCGCAGCCCTTGGTGGGCGCTGATGGCAGCCAGGTTGCTGGTGATGGTGGACTTGCCGACACCACCTTTTTGGTTGAAGACAACGTAGCGCATGAGCAGGGACCTTCCTTGTTTCGCGTGATGCATATTGTGCACCGCAACACGGTCAGATTTTTTGCGGGAAGGCCCCAGCTTTGCGTGGGATCAGATCAGCGGTTGGCCTCGGGCAGCTCGATCTTGACCTCCAGCACCTCCAGATTGTCCTGTCGCTCCATCGACACCTTGATGTCGTCCGGGTTGATCTGGACATATTTGGAGATCACGGCCACCAGCTCACGCTGCAGGTCGGGCAGGTAATCCGGGCTGCCCGCGTTGCGGCCGCTGCGCTCATGCGCCAGGATCAGCTGCAGGCGCTCTTTGGCGACGGTGGCCGACTGCTTCTTTTCGCCGAGGAAGAAAGACAGGAATCCCATGGTCTCACTTGCCTCCGAACAGGCGCTTGAAGAAGCCGGGTTTCACGGCGTCCACGAAACGCATGGGCTTGTCTTCACCCAGGAAGCGGGCCACCACATCTTTGTAGGCTTCGGACACGTCCGAGCCTTCCATGTGGATGGCGGGCACGCCCTGGTTCGAGGCGTTCAGTACGGATTCCGATTCGGGGATCACGCCGATCAGCTTGACGCGCAGGATCTCGTGGATGTCTTCCAGCGACAGCATTTGGCCGCCTTCGACGCGGTTCGGGTTGTAGCGGGTGATCAGCAGGTGTTCCTTGATCGGCTCGCCACCGTCTTGGGCGCGCTTGGTCTTGCTGTTGAGCATACCCAGGATGCGGTCGGAATCGCGCACCGACGACACTTCGGGGTTGGTCACCACCAGAGCCTCGTCGGCGAAGTGCATGGCCATCAGCGCGCCGGTTTCGATGCCGGCGGGCGAATCGCAGACGATGTAGTCAAAGCCCATCTCGCCCAGCTCTTTGAGTACGCGCTCGACGCCGTCTTGTGTCAGGGCGTCTTTGTCACGTGTTTGCGAGGCCGCCAGCACGAACAGGTTTTCGCACTGCTTGTCCTTGATCAGGGCCTGCGTGAGCTTGGCTTCGTCATGGATGACGTTGATCAGGTCATACACCACACGGCGTTCGCAGCCCATGATGAGGTCAAGGTTGCGCAGACCGACGTCAAAGTCGATCACGGCCGTTTTGAAGCCGCGCAGGGCCAGGCCCGAAGCGAAGCTCGCGCTGGTGGTTGTTTTGCCGACGCCTCCTTTACCGGAGGTCACCACGACGATCTTGGCCATTGGTGGCTGTCCTTTCAACTGTAAGTCTTAGATTTTGATGGCTTCATAGACCAGACGCTCGCCATCCAGTCGGATTTGGGCGGGTTTGCCCAGCACCTCGGGGGGCAGTGGGGTCTCGGTCGTGCGATAGGTTCCGGCGATGGAGACGAGTTCCGGCTCCATGCTGGTCGAAAAAATGCGGGCTTCAGGGTTGCCTTTGGCGCCGGCAATGGCTTTGCCACGCAGGGGGGCATAGACGTGGATGCTACCGTCGGCGATCACTTCGGCACCATGGTTGACCACAGCCATGACAATCAGGTCGCCGCCCTTGGCGTACACCTGCTGGCCTGAACGCAAGGGTTTGTCAATGATCATGGTGGCGGACGATACCGGCACTTCCACGCGCACCTCCACGGGCACTTCGCGAATCACCTCTTTGACGACCTCTTGAACCGCCTGCTGGCGAGGTGTGCTGCTCTCGGGCGCTTCGCCCAGCCCTGCTTCCAGCGCATCGGCCATCTGTTTGGCATTGCCGCCGCGCACAGCCACGGGGGTCAGGCGGAAGCGCTTGAGCAGTTCGATCAGGGCCGGGAAGTTCAGGGTGGCGACTTCCAGACTCGACAGGGGCGTCAGGTCAACGACCACGGGGTCGTGGCTGAAGAAATCCGGCGTGTCGCCGAATTTTTCGGTCAAGGCCTGCTCCAGCGCCTGCATGTTCCCGGTCTTGAGCACGAAGGCCACCAGGGTGAGCGAGGCGCTCTTGAGGTCGAATAGGGCGTTGGCGTTCGCGGAGGTGGCGGACATGGGACAGCGGGCGCGGACAAAAGCGCAAGTTTAAGGCAGCCGGCGGCTTCTCCTCGCGTTCCTCGTACTCGGAGGCACCATACTGTCATTCAGGTGATCGAGCGGAGGGAAAGCCTTGTGTGTTGTCGTCGGACCAGATTGGCTTGGCCGTGGCCTTGGGGGCTTGAGCCCCTGTTTGCATCGACCAGGTGGCTGGCTGGCGATCAGCGCTGCTTCTTGCGCTGCCCCGGGCGCGATGAACCAGCACGCCCCTTTGACTCACCTTGATCCCGAGGGGGCAGGCCCGTGTGCTGGGTCAGCAGCAGGCCCTTGCGAGGCTGTGCCTTGGGGATGTTGCGCGGATCGGCCGACTCGTTGGCGCGGCTGTTGCCCACTTTGCCCGCACCGCGATTGACACGCCCTGTGGTCACCACCGAAGCCTTGGTACCCGATGCCGTCGAGTTCTTGCGACGTGCGCTTTCATAGCCGCCATCCGTGGCCGGCTGGTAGTTTGGGATCAGGTGGTTGGGGCCATTGCCGATCAGGTCATAACGGCCCATGGCCTTGAGCGCATCGCGCAGCAAGGGCCAGTTGTTGGGGTCGTGATAACGCAAGAAGGCCTTGTGCAAGCGGCGGCGTTTTTCGCCCTTGACGATGTCCACCTTTTCGCCTTTGCCTGCTTGGCGACTGATGCCCTTGAGCGGGTTCAGGCCCGAGTGGTACATGGCCGTGGCCGTGGCCATCGGGCTGGGGTAGAAGGTCTGCACCTGGTCAGCCTTGAAGCCATTGCGCTTGAGCCAGATGGCCAGGTTCATCATGTCTTCATCGGTGGTGCCGGGGTGGGCAGCGATGAAGTAGGGGATGAGGTATTGCTTCTTGCCAGCCTCTTCGCTGAACTGCTCAAACATCTGCTTGAAGCGGTCATACGTGCCGATGCCCGGCTTCATCATCTTGGTCAGCGGGCCGTTCTCGGTATGCTCGGGCGCGATCTTGAGGTAGCCGCCCACGTGGTGGGTGACCAGCTCTTTGACGTACTCGGGCGCGCGCACGGCCAGGTCGTAGCGCAGGCCTGATCCAATCAGGATCTTCTTGATGCCGGGCAGGGCGCGGGCGCGGCGGTACATGCGCACCAGTGGGCCGTGGTCGGTATGCAGGTTGGAGCAGATGCCCGGGTACACGCACGAGGGCTTGCGGCAAGCCGCTTCAATGGCTTTGGACGCACAACCCAGACGGTACATATTAGCCGTGGGGCCACCCAGGTCAGAGATGACGCCGGTGAAGCCCTTGACCTTGTCGCGGATGTCTTCTATCTCTTTGAGCACCGAGGCTTCAGAGCGGCTTTGGATGATGCGGCCTTCGTGCTCGGTGATGGAGCAGAAGGTGCAGCCGCCAAAGCAGCCGCGCATGATGTTGACGCTGAAGCGGATCATGTCCCACGCGGGGATCTTGGCGTCGCCGTATTTGGGGTGCGGGGCGCGAGCGTAGGGCAGGTCAAAGACCAGGTCCATCTCGGGCGTGGTCAGTGGGATGGGGGGCGGGTTGATCCACACATCCTGTGCGCCGGGGCCTTCGCCATGCAATTGGACCAAGGCGCGGGCGTTGCCGGGATTGGTCTCCAGGTGCAACACGCGGTTCGCGTGGGCATACAGCACGGGGTCGCTGGCCACTTGTTCGTAAGACGGCAGGCGGATCACGGTGCGATCACGCGCGGGCATGACGATCTTGCCGCTGCGCTCGGGCAGGGGCATCAAGGTGGACGCCGCTTTTTTGGCGGCCAGGGCCGGGTTGCTGACGATCTTGATGGGCTTGGCACCACCGGCCAGATCGGCTTGGATCGCCTGACCCGGCTTCTTGGTGGGATCGAATTCACCCGCTTCTTCCAAGGCGCAACTGCCACCTTGTTCAGCCGCCTGCTGACCCGTGGTCATGTAGGGGTTGATGTGCTGGTCGATGCGGCCAGGCAGATCGACCTCGGTCGAGTCCAACTCGAACCAGTCTTGGGCGGTGGTGTCTTTGCGCCGTCGGATGAAGGCGGTGCCGCGCACATCGGTGATGCTGGTCACGGGCTCGCCCGCAGCCAGGCGGTGGGCCACTTCAATGATGGCGCGTTCGGCATTGCCGTACAGCAGCAGGTCGGCCTTGGCGTCCATCAGGATGGAGCGGCGCACCTTGTCGGACCAGTAGTCGTAATGGGCGATGCGGCGCAGCGAGGCTTCGATGCCGCCCATGATGATAGGTACCTCTTTGAAGGCTTCGCGGCATCGCTGGGCGTACACGGCGGAGCAGCGGTCAGGCCGTGCGCCGCCCAGGCCCCCGGGCGTGTAAGCGTCGTCACTGCGAATTTTGCGATCAGCCGTGTAGCGATTGATCATTGAGTCCATGTTGCCCGCCGCCACGCCCCAAAACAAATTGGGTTTTCCCAGGGCCTTAAAGGGCTCGGCACTCAACCAGTCGGGTTGCGCAATGATGCCCACGCGAAAGCCCTGGTTCTCCAGCACGCGGCCGATGACGGCCATGCCAAAGCTGGGGTGGTCCACATAGGCGTCGCCCGTGACGATGATGACGTCGCAGCTGTCCCAGCCCAGCGCGTCCATCTCGGCACGACTGGTGGGCAGGAACTTGGCCGATCCCAAACGCTTGGCCCCAGACGGCTTGTACGGCTTGTAGCTGTCGATGGGTTTGGCGCTTGGGACGGCGGGAGCGGCGGGGGACTCAAGGGTCAGATCAGACATAACCCTCTATTGTCGCCGGTCTGCCTTTTCAAGAGGCCCCATTTTTAAAAGGGCTTTTTTTGATCAGGGTGCGAGAGCGGCGAGGCGTCAGCGTTCTTGCTGGATCACGTCCTTGAGCAAACGGGCCTTGGTTTTCTTGCCTTTGACGTTGATTTTGTTGAGCTGGGACACGGCCTTGGCGGCCACGCTGCGCTCCATCGCCACGTAGGTGTGGAAGTCGGTGACGTTGATCTTGCCGATCCGGCTGCCCTGAAAGCCCCCCTCGCCCGTCAGCGCGCCCAGCACGTCGCCAGGGCGCAGCTTTTCCTTGCGGCCACCCAGAATCTGAATGGTGACTATGGGGGGCAGCAGGGGCTCGTTGCTGGCGGGCGTCAGCTCGCTCAGTTTGTGCCATTCGGACTCGCGACCTTGCAGCAGCTCGATGTTGCCCACGCGGCCCATCTCGTCCATGCTGGCCAAGTTCAGGGCCCAGCCTTCTGCATCGCCCCGGCCGGTACGGCCAATGCGGTGGATGTGGATTTCGGGGTCTGGGGTCACGTCCACGTTGATGACAGCCTCCAGTTGGGCGATGTCCAGGCCGCGTGCGGCGACGTCGGTGGCCACCAGCACCGAAGCGCTTCGGTTGGCGAATTGGATCAAGACCTGATCGCGGTCACGCTGTTCCAGGTCGCCATGCAGGGCAATGGCTTCGATGCCATGGGCGCTCAGCACATCGACCAAGTCACGGCATTGCTGCTTGGTGTTGCAAAAGGCAATGGTGCTGGTGGGGCGGTAGTGCAGCAGCAGTTGGGCCACGGCATCCAGACGCGTTTCGCGGTCGACTTCGTACCAGCGCTGGCGAATCTTGTTGGCCTCGTGCGTGGTGGCCACTTTCACCTCTTTGGGCTGCCGCAGGAACTGCGCGCTTAGCTTGGCAATGCCTTCGGGGTAGGTGGCCGAGAACAGCAGAGTCTGGCGGTCCTTGGGGCATTGACGGGCCACGTAGACGATGTCGTCGTGAAAGCCCATGTCCAGCATGCGATCGGCTTCGTCCAGCACCAGGGTGTTGAGGGCGCCCAAATCCAGCGTGCCGCGCTCCAGGTGGTCCATGATGCGACCGGGCGTGCCCACCGCGATGTGCGCACCGTGGGCCAGGCTTTCGATTTGCGGGCGCATGGTGCTGCCGCCGCACAGGGTGATCACCTTGATGTTGGCTTCAGAGCGGGCCAGGCGACGAATCTCTTGGCAGACCTGATCGGCCAGCTCGCGCGTGGGGCACAGCACCAGGGCTTGCACGTTCAGATTTTTGACATCCAGCCGGTTGAGCAAGGGCAGGGTGAAGGCGGCGGTTTTGCCGCTGCCGGTCTTGGCTTGGGCGATCAGGTCGTGTCCGGCCAGGGTCAAAGGCAGGCTGGCGGCCTGGATGGGCGTCATGCTCAGGTAGCCCAGGCTTTGCAAGGTGTCTTGCATGGCGGGGCTCAGCGGCAGGGTGCTGAAGGAGGGACTGGAGGCCTGGAATGCGGTCATGGGGCGGATTATCCGCAGGTGGCGCAGGCTAATTTCTGATGATGGCACTGCTGGCCATGGTGGCGATCTTTGCGATCAGCTGGATCATGGGACGTTTGAGGGGCGGTAGCGCCGCTCAAGGGCCACAACTGGCCGGCGCCGGTGCGCCTTACACGTCACAGCCGATGTCGCCACCCGAGCCGCAATCGGCGCAGCGTCAGTCTTTGGATGTGACGCCTGTTGCGGCGGGCGCGGTGGGGCAGCAAGGCAGCGTGCCCGTTGGCTTTGACGCCGCGAGGGCTTCCAGCGCGTGGTCAAGATGCTGTTCATTCGCCTGCAGGCCGCCAACGATGCAGGTGACTGGGCGATTGCCGGGATCACTCCTTTACAAGCCTGATTTCAGCCCTGGCCACGCACCCTGCTGGCCACGCGCTGCAACAGGCTGACCCCGGCCAGCACCAAGGCGCCTGCCACTACGCCCCCCACGGTGTCCAGCAGCGCGGGGGTGATGGCGGCCAACAAGGTGCCCAGTCCTGGCACTTGGGCGGCGACTTCGCTGGCATGGTGTGCGAGCTCATGCTCGCCAGGCAGGCCGTGCATCAAGATTCCGCCGCCCACCATGAACATGGCGACGGTACCGGCCACGGTCAAGCCCTTCATCAGCAAGGGGGCTGCGCGCAGCAGGCCACGACCGATGGTTTGCAAGGCGCGCGTGCCGGCGCTTTGCCCTGGCAGTTGATGCAGATACAAGCCCGCATCGTCCATTTTCACGATGGCGGCGACCAGGCCGTACACGCCCACGGTCATGATGAAGGCCACACCGACCAACACGCTTACCTGGGTCAGGAATGAGGCCGTGGCCACCGTGCCCAGGGTGATGGCAATGATCTCGGCCGACAGGATGAAGTCGGTGCGGATGGCGCCTGCAATCTTGTCTTTCTCGTAGGCCACCAGGTCAACCTTGGGGTCGGACAGGGCCTGCACCAGTTCAGCATGGTGCGTCTGCTCTTCTTGCTGGCTGTGAAAGAACTTGTGCGCCAGCTTTTCAAAGCCTTCAAAACACAAATAGGCGCCGCCCAGCATCAGCAAAGGTGTGATCAACCAAGGGGCTAAGGCACTGATGGCCAGCGCAGCGGGCACCAAAATGGCTTTGTTCTTGAGGGAACCCTTGCCCACGGCCCACACCACCGGCAGTTCCCGGTCGGCCGTGACACCTGCCACCTGCTGGGCATTCAAAGCCAGATCGTCACCCAGAACGCCGGTGGTCTTTTGGGCGGCGACTTTGGTCAGCACGGCCACATCGTCCAGCACGGTGGCGATGTCGTCGATCAGGGCCAAAAGGCTCGAAGCCATGGAGTTGTAGTCCTTGTCTGATTGGAATGGGAAGCTTGTCCGCAAAGCCGGCTCGTACCCAGAAAAACGGGTTTTCCCTCGCTATTTGGATGAGCGAGCCCATGGGATTGAAGGGAACATTGTCCCATTCAAGGATGCTGCGCAAATGGTTTTCGGTATCGATGCACACGATCACCGAGTTCGCGGCCATTGTGGTGGCCCTGCTGGTGTTCACCCTGGCCTGGCACACCAGTTCGGTGGGGCAACCGGGCAACATCCTGATCATTGGATGCGGCTTTCTGGCGGTGGGCTTGATCGATCTGGGACATGTCTTGTCCTACAAAGGAATGCCTGACTTTGTCACGCCCGCTTCGCCGGAAAAGGCGATCCACTTCTGGCTGGTGGGGCGCTATACCGCCGCGTTGACCCTTTTGGTTGCCGCCAGCCGCCCGGTCAAGTCGATGTTCGGCTTGCCTTGGCGCTACGTGATGCTGGCGCTCTCTCTGAGCTATGTGATGGCCGTGTATGCCATCGAGTTCCTGGCCCCGCAGGTTTGGCCCCGCACCTTTGTCGATGGGCTGGGGTTGACGCCATTCAAACGGGTGGCCGAATACGGTGTCATCGTGATCGCTGCCGTGGCAGCCTGGGCTTTTCGTCGCTGGGGCGGGCGCGAGCGCGTCTACAACACCACCGACCTGTGCGCGGCCGCTCTCATCACGATCTTGTCCGAGTTGTGCCTGACGCTGTACTCCGACGTCAGCGATCTGTTCAGCCTGCTGGGGCATCTGTACAAGATCGTGGCGTACTACTTCATCTATCGCGCCGTGTTTGTGACGAGCGTGCGTGATCCTTACAACCGCCTGAGCGTCGAGGTGGAAGAGCGGCGTGAGGCGGAGCAGCGAGTTGAATTTCTGGCTTATCACGACGTCTTGACCCGATTACCGAACCGGGACTTGGCCCGCGATCGCTTGACGCAAGCCATCGCCGATGCACACCGTCATGGCTCCATGGTGGCCACCAGCCTGCGTGAGCATGTGCGAGAGGCTGACACCGTGAGCCGGCAGGGGGGCGATGAATTCCTGCTGATCCTCAAAGACCTGCCTGATGTGGACATGGTTGTGCCCATCGTCTCGAAGCTACTGGCTGAGCTGTGCGTGCCGGTGATGCTGGCTGGCCGCGAGCTGACGACCTCGGCCTCGATGGGCATTGCGATGTATCCGCATGATGGGCAGGACTTTGAAACCCTGTCTCAGAAAGCCGATACGGCGATGTATCGCGCCAAGGCAGAAGGGCGCAACACCTATCGGTTCTTCGACGATCGGATGAACCAGGAATCGATCGAGCGCCTGACCCTGCTGCAGGAACTGCGCCGGGCTTTGGAGCACAAGCAGTTTGTTCTGCATTACCAGCCGCAAATCGATCTGCAGACCCGTCGGGTCGTGGGCATGGAAGCCCTGATCCGTTGGCAGCATCCAGAAAAAGGCCTGATTCCGCCGAATGTGTTCATCCCGATCGCCGAAGAAAGTGGCCTGATTGTGCCCATGGGGGATTGGGTGATTGAAGAAGCCGCCACACAGTCGGTCGCCTTGACTGCGCAAGGCTTGCCCGCCATCCCCGTTGCAGTGAATCTGTCGGCCCTGCAGTTCCGGCGTGGCAACCTGGAAGAGGTGGTGGCTCAGGCCTTGAAACAGTCAGGCCTGTCGCCCAGCCTGCTTGAGCTGGAGCTGACCGAGTCGGTTCTGATCAGCGACACCGAATCAGTCGAGACCCGCTTGCGCGGTTTGCAGCGCATGGGGGTCACCTTGTCGATCGATGATTTCGGAACCGGCTATTCCAGCTTGTCCTACCTCAATCGCTTTTCGGTGGACAAGCTCAAGATCGATCAGAGCTTCGTGCGCGACCTCAATCGCAATCCTGACGATGTGGGCATCGTTCGCGCCATCATCCAGATGGCCAGCAGCCTGGGCTTGAAAACCATCGCCGAAGGGGTGGAAACAGAGACCATGGCCGAGTTGCTGACCCAACTGGGTTGCGACGAGGCGCAGGGCTACTACTTCGCCCGCCCCATGCCTGCCGATGCGCTGACGGTTTGGTTTCGGGATCAAGCTCGAGCCTGAGTAGGCAAGGTCTCTTCGGCGTCTTCTTCGTTGCCCAGAAAACCGCCAGATTGGTGAGCCCACAGTCGCGCGTAAAGCCCATTGCGTGCCAGCAAGGAAGCGTGATCGCCTTCTTCCACAATTCGACCATGATCCAGCACGATGAGGCGATCCATCGCGGCAATGGTGGACAAACGGTGTGCAATGGCGACCACCGTCTTGCCTTCCATCAGTCGATACAGGCTGGCCTGGATCGCGGCTTCGACTTCTGAATCCAGTGCGCTGGTGGCTTCGTCCAGCAAGAGGATCGGTGCGTCTTTGAGCATGACGCGGGCAATGGCAATGCGCTGACGCTGCCCACCTGAGAGTTTCACGCCGCGTTCGCCCACGTGGGCTTCAAATCCCGATCGGCCTTTGGGATCGGTCAGGGTGGCGATGAAGTCGGCAGCTTCGGCCTTGCGGGCTGCGACCCACATGGCTTCGTCGCTGGCATCGGGACGACCGTACAGGATGTTGTCGCGAACCGAGCGGTGCAGCAATGAGGTGTCTTGCGTCACCATCCCCACCTGGGCGCGCAGGCTGTTCTGGGTGACATGGGCCACGTTCTGCCCATCAATGAGCACCTCACCCGCGCTCACATCGTAGAAGCGCAGCAGCAGGTTGACGATGGTGGATTTGCCCGCGCCGGAGCGCCCCACCAGGCCGATCTTTTCGCCCGGACGAATCCGCAGGTTCAGATGCTCAATGACAGGCTTGTCGGGGCCATAGGCAAACGACACGTTGCGGAACTCGATCTCGCCTTGCTGGACCTTCAGGTCAGGTGCATCTGGAGCGTCAACCACAGTTTGTCGACGCGACAGGGTGTTGATGCCGTCCTGTACGGTGCCCACATGCTCGAACAACGCCGCCATTTCCCACATCATCCAATGCGAAATGCCGTTGAGGCGCAAAGCCATGGCCGTGGCCGCCGCCACGGCCCCGATGCCCAACTGGCCATGTATCCACAGCCACAAGGTCACGCCACTGGTGCTCAGGATCAACAGCATGCTCAGGGTGTGGTTGACCACTTCGAAGCCGCTGACCAGTCGCATTTGTCCGTACACGGTGGTCATGAAATCCTGCATGGCGGCTTGTGCGAAGCCTGCCTCGCGCTTGGCGTGCGAAAACAGCTTGACCGTGGCGATGTTGGTGTAGGCATCGGTGATGCGGCCTGTCATCAGCGACCGCGCATCGGCTTGGGCCTTGGCCCATTGGCTCAACCGGGGGATGAAGAAAAACAGCGCACCGGCATAACACCCCAACCAGCCCAGGAACGGCAGCAGCAACCAGATGTCGAAGCCGCCCACCACCGCGCTCATGGTGATGAAGTAGATGACGACGAAAACCAGGATGTCGGTCACGATCAGGATCGTGTCGCGCACCGCCAGCGCGGTCTGCATCACCTTGGCGGCAATCCGCCCGGCAAACTCATCTTGATAGAAGCTCATGCTTTGGCCGAGCAGCAGGCGGTGGAAGTTCCAGCGCAGCCGCATCGGGAAGTTGCCCGCCAGGGTCTGATGCTTGAGCATTGTTTGGAACATCACAGCCAAGGGGCTGGCCAGCAAAATGGCACTCAGCACGATCAGATGCCCCTTGCGCTCGACCCAAAGTTGCTCGGGCTTGACGGTGCTCAGCCAATCCACGATCTGCCCCAACATGCTGAAAAGCAGGGCCTCAAATGCGCCAATGGTGGCAGTCAACAGGGTCATGGCCAGCACATAACGGCGCACGCCATGACTGCAGGCCCACAAGAAAGCAAAAAAGCCCCGGGGCGGGGCTGCGGGAGGGGTGTCGGGGTAAGGATCTACCCAACGCTCAAAAACGCTCCACACGCAAGGGCCTCCTGACAAACTTCCTAAGTTGATGAGGTTAGCCGATCGAGCCTGCCAACACTCGCCTAGGGGCAATCCTTACACGAGAGCAAGTACTTTTGCAGCGTCAAAATAAGTACCGACGGCATCATTCTCCGCTGCTCCGATGACTGAACGACCATGTGCCTTGCCAGTTGCCGTCTTGATCGGAGTCTCCCGACGCTCGCCGAGTTCGTTGGTTAACACGACGATTTCTGGTGACATGGGATCTCTTGTCCGACGGACCACAATACCTTGCTCACCCGTGTTGAGTTCAACCAGGCAGCCGGGTGGATACAAGCCCAACTCACGGATGATGGTGGCACCAAAATAGCCAGCGCTGCGCTGACGGAAGATCTCGGCAGCAGCACGCGTCGATAGCATTCCGCTGCGGCTGACCCGGGGGCTGAGTTTGGCGCCAAATACATCGCAAGTGCGTAGAGCATCGGCTGTCTGATTGACCTCCGTGAGCCCTTGGGGATAACCTTTTCCGTCAGGCTGTTCATGGTGCTGGGCCACTGCGATAAGCCAGTCTTCATCAGTGACACCCAGTTGACGCAGCATGTGCCATGTAGCCAAGGGGTGTGCGGCGATTGCTTGGCGCTGATCTGATGTGGGCGGCTCGACTTGCTGAGCCAGAGTGATCTGCAGCGCCGTGATTGACAGGTTCATGGTCAGAGCAGCCTTGACGGCGCTGTCAATTCGCGAATGCACCCAATCCTTGCGTTTGCCAACCAGCGTGACCAACATACCTGTGTGCATTGAATGCAGGATGCCGTAGCGGGCCATTTTTTCCGGGCATGCGTGCACGATGTGGAAAATAGCCAAGTCAGGATCGGCTTCAACCAGTTCCACCAGGTTGTGCGAGCACCGGTTGATGTCCGCCACGAAGCCTGAACTGTTCCCTGGATTCAGTAGCAAAGGCTCGAGCCATTCGGACAGGTCTTGCCATTGACTCCACCGCAGCAGGGTTTCGGTCACAACCGGGGTGTCATTCATGTTCTGATCTGCATTAGGCATGATGGCGGCCAGCATGGTGTTAGCCTGTCAGGCAGGTGGAATGAAAAAAATGGCAATTGGTGCTCAACATACCCCAATCGGGAACTGCGTGCACGTTCAGAGCGTGAGCGAATCCACATGGTTTGGGGCCGTGTTGCCAATCAAGTCTCTTTTCGGTTGTCTTTGGACAGAATGTAGGTCTAACTGCTCACACAGTCAGGGTTTGCTGACGTTGGCTACGAAGGTCAACAAGCTTTTTTGCTTGGGGCGCCGACAAAATCCACACCTATGTTGTTGCGTGAACTGACTTTGCCGGTTGAGATGCGAGGACGAGTCTTGCTGTCTGCCATGCCGGGCCGATTCGAGCCCTGGCCTCAGGCGGCGCACGCCCTGGTCAAGGCCCGGGTGGACTTGGTCGTGTGCCTGAACCCGCTGGACGAGATCGCTATGGTGTCGCCCGGCTACCATGCGGCGATTGCCGCCCAGGAGCTTCCTTGCCGGTGGCTGAATGTGCCCATGCGGAACTTTGGCTTGGCCGAACAGGCCAAGGCTTTTCAGTCAGGCGTCGAGCAAGTGGTGCGTGCACTGGCGCTGGGCGAGACGGTTTTGATCCACTGCGCTGCCGGCATGGGCCGGACGGGTTCGATGGCAGCCTGTGTGCTCAAGCGCTTGGGGCTGAACCGACTGGATGCCCTGGAGCGGGTGCAGGCCGCCGGGTCGAATCCTGAATCTGCTGCACAAAGCGGCCTGATTGATCGGTTTTGACACCGTGGTAAGGCCGGCTGCCGTGATAATCGGCGGCTGTGTTGACCGTTGGCGGCGCTGCCGCCCGAATCTCCATCATGCTGGATCGACTGTTTTCTTGGTTCAAGGCCTTGGTGGCCATCACCCTGCTGTTCACCAACATCGTGGTGGCTTTCTCGATTGTGGTTCCTCTGGGCTTGGTCAAACTGCTGCTGCCCTTCCCCAGGGTGCGCAAGGGGTGCAATGCCATCATCAACCCGGTGTCTGACGCCTGGGTGCGCTGCAACAGCGGCTGGATGAAGCTGGTGCAGCCCAAGCCTTGGCACATCTCCGGGGTGGAAGGACTGTCGCGCAAAGGCTGGTATCTGATTGGCAGCAATCACCAAAGTTGGGTAGACATCCTGGTGCTGCAGCGAACCTTCGATGGTCATGTGCCCTTGCTGAAGTTCTTCATCAAGAAAGAACTGATCTTTGTGCCCCTGATGGGCCTGGCCTGGTGGGCGCTTGATTTTCCCTTCATGCGTCGCAAAGGCGGCAGCACGGCCGCCAAGGATCTGGAGGCGGCGCGTAAGTCGTGCGAGATCTTCCGCCTCAATCCCACATCGGTGATCAGCTTCATGGAAGGCACGCGCTACACCCCCGCCAAGCACAAGCAGCAAAAGTCACCTTACAAGCATTTGCTCAAGCCCAAGACCGGGGGCGTGGCGATGGCCTTGGAGACGATTGGCGAAAAATTTGAATGCCTGTTAGACGTGACCATTGTCTACCCACATGGCGTGCCCACCTTCGGCGACTTGTTGAAGGGGCATGTCAAAGATGTCATCGTGCGTGTGCATCAGCGCGAGATCCCGATGGAACTCAAGACCGGATCGACCGAATCGGCACATTACCGCAGCCACTTGCAGCATTGGATCCATGACCTGTGGGTGGCCAAGGATCAAGAGATCGACGAATTGTCGGCGCAGTTCAAGCAGGGCTTGATTCGCTGACTCAACGCGCGTGCAATGGGGCGCTCAGTCGTTCGAAATCGGCGGGCGCCACATACTGCAAAACGTCTTTGCCGCGGGCATTCAGCGCCAGGTCCAACCCTCGGGCTGGATACAGGAAGTGCTCGGTGTCGCGACCGGTTCGCAGTCGCTCCTGCGGGGCGCCGAAGCGTGCCAGCACCGAGGCCGCGTCCAGCTTGGCTTGCGGGATGAACGTCAGCGCCGAGATGGCGTAAGCCGCCGCCCCCTCTCGGTCAGCCATCGCCAGGGTGTATTTTTTGGTGGTGCTTTCCATGTAGTCTGATTTGACCGCACGGGCTTTCAAGCCGACCACGGCGGTGGCTGGCGCATCCAGCGTCAGCACCAACTTGCCGCTGATGAACCCCGCTGACACGGGATCGACAAAGGCTTCCAGCGTGCCGTCTTCACCAGGAGCGGCCACCACAGCCAATTCCAGCATCGGGCCCCAGAGTTTCTGAGCGTCGGCCAGGGTGCTGCCACCAGCACCCAGGGTCAGGCCCATCACACCCACGCGCCCAGCTGGCAAGGTCGTGATCTGCCAGGGCAGGCCCACTGATTGCTGGTTCGGCCCCGATTGAGGGCCAGAGGCTCGGTCGTGCCCCAGAACCAAGACCGAACTGATGGCGACGGCGCCAACCACCATGGCGCCGATGGTCCAGATTTGCTTCATGGCCTCACCCTTGGAACAGATCCTGGTGCGCCAGTCGCAGCAGATTCTTCTGGACCTTGCCCATGGCATTACGAGGCAGTTCGTCGGCCAAGATGATGCGCTTGGGTACCTTGTAGCCGGCGATGGTCTGCTTCAAGGTCTGGATCATGCGGTCTTCGTCGAGGTGTGTGTCAGCGTGTGGCACCACGATGGCGACCACCCCTTCGCCGAAGTCAGGATGAGGTACCCCGATCACCGCCGATTCCTGCACCCCGGTCATTTTGTCGATGTGGCTTTCGACCTCGGCGGGATAAACGTTGAATCCCCCCGAAATGATCAGATCCTTGGCGCGACCACTCAGGTGCACGTAGCCGCGATCATCGATGTGGCCGACGTCGCCCGTCTTGAACCAGCCATCTTCGGTGAAGGCTTCAGCGGTTTTGTCGGGCATGCCCAGGTAGCCCTGAAACACGTTCGGTCCCTTGACCTCGACGTGACCGATCGCATCCGTGTCGCAGACTTGGCCGTCATCGTCAAACACTCGCAGCATCACGCCAGGCAGGGCCGGGCCGACGCTGCCTGAGACGCGCTCACCCTCACGGGGCCGGCAGGGGTTAGAGCACAGCATCCCGGTTTCGCTCATGCCGTAACGCTCCAGGATGGTGTGGCCAGTCATGGCCTGGAAGTCTTCGAATGCAGCGGGCAACAAAGGCGCAGAGCCACTGACGAACAGCCGCATGTGGTCGCAGGCGGCACCCGTCAAGGCTGGGTCTTGCAGCAGTCGACCATACATCGTGGGCACACCCATGAACACGGTGGCGCGAGGGCGGTGGGTGTCCTTGATGTGACGGATCACGGTGGTGGCATCGAACTTGGGCAGCCAGCGCATGGGGGTGCCCGACAACAGCGCACAGTGCACCGCGACGAACAAGCCATGAATGTGGAAGATGGGCAGGGCGTGGATGAGCACGTCATCGGTTCGCCAGTCCCAGTGGCGCAGCAACGTGCGGGCGTTGCTCAGCAGGTTGCCATGGGTGAGCATGGCACCTTTGCTGCGGCCCGTGGTGCCGGAGGTATAGAGGATGGCGGCCAGGTCATCCGGTGAGCACACGGCGTGCGCATGCTCATCTGGCTGGGCCGCCGCGTGGGCCAGCAGGCTACCCGTGCCGTCGTCGTTCAGCGTGAAAAGGTGCTCGACCTGGCGGTGAGCCGCCAGTGGCACGATCCAGTCCTGATCATGTGGGCGGCACACCAGCACCGCCGGTTGGGCATCGGCGACGAAATAATCGAGTTCTGCAGCCTTGTAAGCGGGGTTGAGTGGCAGGTACACACAACCAGCGCGCAAGGTGGCCAGGTACAGCAACAGGGATTCAACGGACTTGTCGACATGAGCCGCCACCACTGGAGGGCGGTCGTCCACCCCGCGAAGATCCAGGCTGTCGAGCAAGTTGGCCAGCATGGCCGTGGCCCGATCGAGATCTTGCCAGGAGTAGTAGGCCCCACCATCGAGCAGGATGGCGGGTTCTTCCAGAGTGGCGGGCCAGGCCGCCCGCAAGGCCGTGAACAGGTTCATGACCCGTAACTTACCCCAACTTTGGGGCCATCAGGCCAGTCCGAGCGCGCCCCAGTTGCTGTCGCTCAAGGGTTCGCTCATTGGCTCGGCATCGTAGGGGTGATGGATCTCGACCCGGTTGCGGCCGCGCCGCTTGGCGCGATAGAGCGCTGAATCGGCCTGCATCAACAGGCTGTGCACATTCTCGTGCTCGTCTTCATGCCACTGCACGGCGCCGATGCTCACGGTGGCGTGCAAGGTGCGGTTGCCAATGGTGATGGGGGTCAGGCTCAAGGTGGCACGGATGCGCTCGAGTGCGTTGACTGCGTCTTCCAGCGAGGTGCTGGTCAAGATCACCGCGAACTCTTCGCCGCCAATCCGAGCAGGTGTATCTGAATCGCGCAGCACCTGCCGCAAGATGTCGGCCATCACCCGCAAGACCTCGTCGCCTGCGCTGTGGCCATAGGTGTCATTGATCTGCTTGAAGTTGTCCAAATCGAGCAAGCCAATGGTCATGGGATTGCCATAACGACGGCTTTGCAGCAAACAGGTTTCAGCCACATCGAAGAAATGGCGGCGATTGGGCAAGCCAGTCAGGGTGTCTTCAGTAGCCAGGCGCAGCCACTCCTGTTCGGCCTCCATGCGCGCCTCTTCCTGCTGGCGGGCGTGAATCAAGGTGCCCAGGGTCGAGGCCAGTGGCGCCAGCAACTCCTGCAAGGCCGAGTCAAACTCACACTGCCGATTGCCCAGCCCAATCAGGCCCACCACATCGTGATCGAACCGAATCGGGATTCCCATGAAGTTGCGCAGTTCAGGGATGCCATCGGGCCAGGCTTGGTGCGAACCATCGGTGATGACGACAGTGTCGTTGTGCGTCACCACCCGCCCCAGAAGGTTGTTGAGATCAAGGTATTCGCGTGAGCGATGACCCTTCTCGGAAGGTGTGTCCCACGTCATGGTGGGAACCACCAGATACGGCATGCCGTTGGCGCCCGGCCGCACGATGCCGATCAGGCCGAACTGGCATTCGCTCAGTTTCAAGAGGGGCTCGAACAGGGCTTCACACGCATCCTTGATGTCGTGGTTGAGCAGGAAAGCTGCTTGCGCCTGGTTGATCAGGTCAAGCAGTTGTCGATGCTTGTGCTGCTGCAGTTCCTGCTGCTTTTGCTCCGTGATGTTGCGCAAGGTGCCCACCACCCGCTTGGGACGCCCAAAGGCATCACGCTCGACCAACTTGCCGTAGCTTTGGACCCAGATGTCGCGCCCCGCTTGATGGCGGATCCGGTATTCGATCGAGATGATGTCGCTCAGGCCTTTGCGATAGATCTGGGTGGCTTGAACGATCTTGTGGCGGTCCTGCGGGTGAACCAGTTTGAGCCACGAGTCGATCGAGGTCTGACCGAGGTCGTTCTGCCCCAGGCCCAGCATCGCGGCGGTGCGGTGGTTGATGACGCGGTCTTTGGTTTCGAAGTCGAAATCCCAGGTGCCCATCTGGGCGGATTCCAATGCCAACTGCAGACGCTCTTGATCGGCATGGGGCAGGGCATTGCGGTCGGTGTGCACCTGTTGTCGCGCATCGTGCGCCAGGGCGGCAAACTGAGTCAGTTGCTGCCAGGATGCCGCATCGAAGTCGGGGTGATCTTGCCAGTCACACACCACCAACACGGCGTGGGCGGGCATTTGCAGCGATTCTGACTCCGGCGTTTCAAGTGATGCCACTGCCAAGAACCGCAGGGCTTGATCGTTCACATGCTTCCACGCGTCTCCGTGGGGCGGAGGCGTGCCCGAATCGGCGTGCCAGATACCGACCGTAGGGCCGCGTGAGTCTGGCCAGGCCGCGAGAGGTGTACCGAATGACGAAATCACTTGCCAGGATGTATCAGGCATTCGCTGTGCAAGCAGACACACAGGAACCTTGAACACAGCCGCAGCCAACGCGGTGACGCGATCAACTGCCGGCTTGGCATCGAATGAAGACATGCGCGAACTCTCCCGCTGCGATGATCAACCCGTCAGATCCGGGTCGTCAAGGACCACAACGTTACGCGGGGTGTCCCGGGTTGACGTTTGTCAGGAATGAACGCGACTCTTTACATCCCGAAACGCATCAGGCCGAATCGGCCTCGGTGGTGGGCACCACTTTGATGCGAAAACCGGGGGCGGAGACAACCTGTCCGGCACGGATTTTGGCGGTCTTGCGCATTTCATCCTGGCCATCGACCTGAATCATGCCTTCGGCCACCATGGCTTTGGCCCGCCCGCCGCTTTCGGCAACGCCGGTGGCCTTCAGCAAGCTGTCCAGGGTGATGAACTCGCCACGGAGTTCAAAGCGGATTTGGTTCAGGGAAGCCATGAATAGGGTGGGCAGGTAATTGGGGGCACAATGCGCCCAGATTGTGCACTTCGGTGTTTTCAGATTCGAACATGTCCCTCAAAAAAACCGACCTCGCGAAGAACCTGGGCCTCAAGATCACCCAGCAGATGAAAAAATCCGGCCCCCCTGGCCGTTTCGGTGCGGCCTCAGTGGCCTTGCCGGATCGGCGTGAGCAGCGCAAACTTGACCAAGCCGCTGGGTTGCTTCCGTTTGCGGTGAAGCTGCACGACGATCTGATCAAACAGCTGCGTGATCTGGCTCAACAAGAAGGTGGCAACCTGAATGCGGTTACTGAACGCCTGATCCGGGCGGGTCTGGCCGCCTCTCAGCCCACAGGGGCGGAGAAACCGGCGCCGGCGAAAAAGGCAGCAGCCAAAAAGGCCGCGAAAAAGACAAGCAGTTGATTCACTCACTCAGTCCAGAGGAGCTCGAACATGAACCGTCCCATGATGCACGTTGTCAACCCTCAGACCGGTGAATCGGATCCCGCCGAAATTCGCCGCGTGTTCGACGCTCAACTGGCCACGGCGCTGGCATGGCGCGAGTCCACCGCTGCCGAACGCATTGCGCGACTCAAGAAGCTGCGTGACGGCATGATGGCGCGTCGTGAAGACTTCTATTCAGCCTTCCAGAAAGATTACCGCAAGCCCTCTGCTGAGGTGGAAGCCACGGAGTTCATGCCGGTGCTCGATGAGATCCGGCACGCCATTGGCAGCTTGAAAAAGTGGATGAAGCCCAAGAAGGTGTGGCCCACGATCGCATCGGCCATGACCTCCAGCTGGATCGAGTACCAGCCGCGTGGCCGCAGCCTGATCATCGCGCCCTGGAACTTCCCGTTGAATCTGTGCTTCGGGCCCATGGTGTCGGCCTTGGCTGCGGGCAACACCGTGATCCTCAAGCCATCTGAAATGACGCCGGCTGTCAGTGCGGTGATGGCCGAGATCATTGCCAGCTTGTTCAAGGACGACGAAGTCGCCTTGTTTGAAGGCAGCTTGCCCACCTCGCAGGCCTTGCTGGAGTTGCCCTTCGACCATATCTTTTTCACAGGCTCGCCGGCCGTGGGCAAGGTGGTGATGTCGGCGGCTGCCAAGCACCTGACCAGTGTCACCCTGGAGTTGGGCGGCAAGTCGCCCGTGATCGTCGATGAGACGGCCAACCTGCGTCTGACGGCTGAGGCCCTGATGTGGGGCAAGTTCACCAACTGCGGACAGATCTGCGTGGCGCCCGATCACGTCTATGTGCACGAATCAGTGAAAGAGAAACTGGTCGATGAATGCAAGGCGGTGTTGGCTGAGCGCTATGGCGTGACCCCGCAGGAGCAGCGCAACAGTCCGCATCTGGCGCGCGTCATCAACCAGCGCCACACCCAGCGCATTGCTGGCTTGCTGCAGGACGCCCAAGGGCGGGGCGCGCGCGTCTTGACCGGTGGCGATGTCGATGTCTCGACCTGCTACATCGCGCCCACCTTGATCGAGCAAGTGCCCCAAGAGGCTCAGATCATGTCCGAAGAAATCTTCGGGCCCGTTTTGCCCATCATCACTTACCGTGATCTGGACAGCGTGGTGCGTGAGATCAACGCGCAGCCCAAGCCTCTGGCGCTTTATGTTTTCAGCACCCACAAGCAACGCACTCGCCGCCTGCTGGCCCAGACCAGCTCGGGTGGTGTGGCCATCAACCACTGCGTGTTGCATTACGCCCAGGGCAATCTGCCCTTTGGTGGCGTGAATAACTCTGGCATTGGCAATGCCCACGGGCACTTCGGCTTCAAGGCGTTCTCGCATGAACGGGCGGTGCTGAAGTCCGGGCCCATCCTGATGGCCAAGCTGTTCTTTCCGCCCTACACGAATTTCAAGCAAAAGCTGATTCGGGCCACGGTCGACATCCTCCGATTGCCTTCGATTTTCTGAGGTCCGAAATTCAAAGCGCTTTGCCGCGATAATTCGACCCCAAACCCATCGCCCGCCTCTGGCTTCCTCCCCTTGGCGGGCTTTTTGCATGTCTGGATGATCGTGGACGTCTTCATTCAACAACTGATCAATGGCCTGGTGGTGGGCAGCATGTATGCGCTGGTGGCGCTGGGCTACACCATGGTCTACGGCATCATCAACCTGATCAACTTCGCCCATGGCGAGGTGCTGATGGTGGGCGCACTTGTGAGCTGGTCCGTGGTGACCACCTTGGGCGACAGTGGCATCCCTGGTTGGGCGTTGCTGCTGTTGTCACTGGTGGCGGCCATGCTGGCGTGCATGCTGCTGAATTTCGTCATCGAGAAGCTGGCGTACCGGCCGTTGCGCAATGCGCCTCGCCTGGCGCCCCTGATCACGGCCATGGGGATGTCCTTGCTGCTGCAGACACTGGCCATGATCATCTGGAAGCCAGACTACAAGCCCTATCCGATCTTGCTGCCCGATGCGCCGTATGACTTCATGGGGGCATCGATCAACTTGGCGCAGATTCTGATTCTGGTGATCACGGCGGTGGTGCTGGCTGGGCTGATGGCCTTGATTCATGGCACCCGCCTGGGACGGGCCATGCGTGCCACGGCCGAGAACCCGCGCGTGGCGCAGTTGATGGGCGTGCAGCCAGACAAGGTCATCTCGGCCACTTTCATCATCGGGGCGGCCCTGGCGGCCTTGGCGGGCGTGATGTGGGCCGTGAATTACGGGTCGGTACAGCACACCATGGGCTTTCTGCCGGGGCTGAAGGCCTTCACTGCGGCGGTGTTTGGTGGCATCGGCAACCTGGGCGGTGCGGTGGTGGGGGGGCTGCTGCTCGGCCTGATCGAGTCGCTGGGTGCGGGGTATATCGGCGATCTGACCGGTGGGGTATTGGGGAGCAACTACCAGGACATCTTTGCCTTTGCCGTGCTCATTCTCATCCTGACGCTGCGTCCGCAAGGCTTGCTAGGCGAGCGTGTGGCAGACCGCGCATGATGGGTGGGACGATGAACAAACGGTTGATGGGCGTGGTGGCCAGTGCGGTGGCCCTGGCGGTGTTGCCCTTGGTTCTGCAAGGGGTGGGCCAGGCTTGGGTTCGGATCGTGGACACGGCGTTGCTCTACATCCTGCTGGCCTTGGGGCTCAACATCGTGGTGGGCATGGCGGGTTTGCTGGATTTGGGCTACATCGCCTTTTATGGGGTCGGCGCCTACCTGTATGCCTTGCTGGCTTCGCCGCAATTGACGGACAACATCCCGGCCATCGCAGCGATGCTTCCTCACGGGCTGCACGCGCCCATCTGGGTGGTGCTGCCGCTGGCCGCCGGGGTGGCCGGTCTGGCGGGTGTGATCCTGGGGGCCCCCACGCTGAAGTTGCGGGGTGACTACCTGGCCATCGTCACTCTGGGCTTTGGCGAAATCATCCGGGTGTTTTTGAACAACCTGGATGCGCCGGTCAACATCACCAATGGCCCGATGGGCATCGACAGCATCGAGCCCTTGTCCGTGTTTGGCGTCAGCCTGGGCGAGCCCTGGCGTGTGGCGGGGTTCAAGCTGCAACCGGTCACCTTGCATTACTACCTGTTCCTGGCCATGGTGGTGCTGGCTGTGGTGCTCAGTGCCCGCTTGCACGATTCGCGTCTGGGGCGTGCCTGGGTGGCCATCCGAGAAGACGAAATCGCCGCCAAGGCGATGGGGCTGAACGTTCGCAACATCAAGTTGCTGGCCTTTGGCCTGGGGGCCACTTTCGGGGGCGTGTCCGGGGTGCTGTTTGCCAGCTTCCAGGGCTTTGTCTCGCCTGAATCGTTCAGCTTGCAGGAGTCCGTCATGGTGGTGGCCATGGTGGTGTTGGGTGGCCTGGGCCACATCCCGGGCGTGATCCTGGGCGCCTTCTTGCTGGCCGCTTTGCCCGAGGTGCTGCGCTATGTGGCGGGGCCCTTGCAGGCCATGACCGATGGTCGCCTGGATGCGGCCATCCTGCGCCAACTGCTGGTGGCACTGGCCATGATTGGGATCATGCTGTTGCGGCCTCGTGGCTTGTGGCCGTCGCCTCGACACGAGGATCAGCTGATACCCGAGGCCGGTGAAGGAGAGCGCGCATGAGCCAGCCTTTGCTGTCCGTGTCCGGGGTATCCAAGCGCTTTGGCGGGGTACAGGCCTTGACCGATGTCGGCCTGTCGATCCCATCGGGACAGGTGCACGGACTGATCGGTCCCAACGGCGCCGGCAAGACCACCTTCTTCAATGTCATCACCGGTTTGGTCCCGGCAGACCAAGGTCGATTTGAATTGGCTGGGCAGCCCTACAAGCCCACGGCGGTGCACAAGGTAGCGCAGGCTGGCATTGCTCGTACCTTCCAGAACATCCGTCTGTTTGCAGAGATGTCGGCGGTCGACAATGTGCGCGTGGGGCGCCATGTGCGTACGCATGTGAGCTGGTGGCAAGCTGTCTTGCGCACGCCTGCGTTCAAACGAGAAGAAGCACAGATTCTGGATGAGGCGATGGCCTTGCTTGATTTCGTGGGCTTGGCCAGTAAGGCCAAGCAGACAGCGCGCACCCTCAGCTATGGCGATCAGCGGCGACTCGAAATCGCGCGGGCGCTGGCCACCGAGCCCAAGTTGCTGGCGCTCGACGAACCGGCGGCCGGCATGAACGCCACCGAGAAGGTTCAACTTCGCGCCTTGATCGAGCGCATCCGTGAACAGGGGCGGGCGGTTTTGTTGATTGAACACGATGTCAAGCTGGTGATGGGGCTATGCGATCACGTGACGGTGCTGGATCAGGGCAAGTTGATCGCGTCGGGCTTGCCTGCGCAGGTCCAGCAAGATCCCGCTGTGATTGCGGCCTACCTGGGGACGGCGCCAAGCGCCCAGGTTTGAGTCCCGAATCGAGGAATGTGATGGCAGAGACTTTGTTGTCGGTTCAGGGCTTGAACGTCGCCTATGGTGGCATTCAGGCGGTGAAAAATCTGAACCTGGAGTTGTTTCCCGGCGAGTTGGTCAGCTTGATCGGTGCCAACGGCGCAGGTAAAACCACCACGCTCAAGGCCATTTGTGGCTTGCTCAAGCCGCAGGCTGGCGAGGTGGTTTACCAGGGGCGCCGTGTTCAAGGCTGTGGCCCTTGGGAGCTGGTGGCGCAAGGCCTGGTCATGGTGCCGGAAGGACGGGGCATTTTCGCGCGCATGTCGATCGAAGAAAACCTGCGCATGGGCGCCTACTTGCGGCGTGACCAGCAGATTGAATCCGATATCGACTCAGTCTATGCGCGCTTTCCGCGCTTGAAAGAGCGCCACAAACAATTGGCCGGAACCTTGTCGGGTGGTGAGCAGCAGATGCTGGCCATGGGCCGAGCATTGCTGGCCAGGCCGAAGTTGCTTCTGCTCGATGAGCCGTCCATGGGCTTGGCGCCGATCATGGTCGATCAGATTTTTCAGGTAGTCGAGGAAGTGTCTCGACAAGGCGTGACGGTGTTGCTGGTGGAGCAGAACGCACACCGCGCACTCGAGTTGGCGCATCGTGCGTACGTGCTCGATTCTGGCGAGATGGTGCTGTCCGGGGCTGCGGCCGATCTGTTGCGCGACCCGCAGGTGCAGGCCGCCTATCTGGGGGCGTAACCCCCTCACGCCATCACAAGGCCGCCGTGATTTTGTCGGCCAGCGCCTTCAGGTGTGCCGGGTCCGCCATCACCGTGGCATGCGGCCTGCGCAGATCAGCAATTGAGCCTGGGATCACATGGATATGAAAGTGCGGCACCGTCTGCCCCGCGCCCGGGCCATTGAGCTGCATCAGCACCACGCCGTCGGCGCCCAGACCCTTCTTTTGCGCGTTACCAATCTTGCGCACGGTGCTCATGCAGGCCGTTGCCGCCGCATCAGACAGTTCGAACAAGGTGGTGGCAGCCTCTTTGGGGATCACCAGGGCGTGCCCATCGGTTTGGGGCATGATGTCCATGAATGCCAGGGTGTGTTCGTCTTCGTACAGCTTGATGCAAGGGATCTCGCCTCGCAGGATCTTGGCAAAGATGTTGTTCGTGTCGTAGGGCATGAGGGCTCCTGTCAGTGTTTGTCGGCTTCGCTGGTGAACGCGTCGGCGTAGAAGTATTCTGCAGGCAGGCCAGCCTGTGCCACGAAATCATGTTGCGCTGATTGAACCATGATGGGCGCACCACATGCGTAGACCTCAAACCCTGACAGGTCTGGCAGGTCTTGCAACACAGCCTGATGAACGAAGCCGGTGCGACCAGTCCATTGGTCTTGCACGGTGGCATCTGACAGAACGGGGACGTAGGTGAGCCAAGGAAGTTCCGCGGCTTGCTGCAAGGCCCATTCGTGCAGATACAGATCTGGCTTGCTACGGCAGCCCCAATACAAGCGGGTGGGGCGCTCGATGCCCTGGTGCCGCATGTGATCCAGAATCGACTTGATCGGCGCAAAGCCGGTGCCGGAAGCCAGCAGCACGATCGGGCGATCCGAATCCTCGCGCAGGAAGAAGGTGCCGAACGGACCTTCCATGCGCAGGATTTCTTTTTCCTTCATGCCGGTGAACACATGGTCCGTGAATTTGCCGCCGGGCATGTGCCGCAGGTGCAACTCCAGGCCCGTGCCTTCGGCCAATGTGTGCGGGGCATTGGCCATCGAGTAGCTGCGGCGGCTGCCATCCTTGAGGATGAACTCAATGAACTGGCCGGCACGGAAGCCAAAGCTGTTGTTGGCTGGCAGTTGCAGTTTGATGATCATCACGTCGGGGGCGGCGCGCTCCAGCGTGGTCACCCGCGTGGGCATCTTCTGAACCGGAAAATCACCCAGCCCCACCACTTGCTTGCACTCGATCACCAGATCGGTTTGCGGCGTGGCGCAGCAGGTGAGCATATAACCGGCGGCTTCCTCTTCAGCGGACAAGGCTTTGGTCTGGTGTGCACCGTGAATCACGCGCCCTTCGACGAGTTTGCATTTGCACGATCCGCAAGCACCATCCTTGCAGCCATAGGGCAGACCCACGCCGGCGTGGATGGCCGCGCCGAGCACGGTTTCATCCCGCTGCATGGTGAATTCGCGACCACTGGGTTGAATGTGGACGGAAAAGCTCATGAAGACGTCCTCTGAACAGGGAAAATAGGCAAACCCCGATTTTCGCTCAAGACCCGCGTTTGCCATGTACAACCCGCAACCCTCCCGTTTGTCCCAGTTCAAACGTCCACGCATTTTGATTGTTGGCTGCGGGGATGTCGGTTTACGGGTGGTGCGGCAGATGCGGCCACGCTGTCGGCTGATGGCCCTGACCTCGCAGCCTGAGCGGGTTGCAAGCCTGCGGGCGCAAGGCGTGCTGCCATTGGTGGGCAACTTGGATGACGCGGCCTCGCTCAGCCGTCTGGCCGGGCTGGCGCCCTACGTGGTTCACCTTGCACCGCCCCCCAGCACAGGCGGGACCGATCTACGCACGGCCCATTTGCTGCAAGCCCTGGCGCGCCGCGGTGGCGTGCGATCGCTGGTGTACGGCAGCACCACGGGTGTGTATGGCGATGCCCAGGGCGCTCGATTTGACGAAACACGCCCTCTGAATCCGACTACGCCTCGTGCCCGGCGACGGGTTGACGCCGAAAGCCGTGTTCGGTGGTTCGGGCGTCAGCACTTGGGCACGCGCACTGCCATCTTGCGCATCCCCGGCATCTATGCCGCGGATCGTGAAGGAGGGCACCCACGTGACCGGGTTGCCAAGGGCACACCGGTGCTGGTGCCGCAAGACGATGTCTACACCAATCACATCCACGCCGATGATCTGGCTCGCATCGTGGTCGCGGCTCTGTGGCGTGGCAAGCCTGGACGGGTCTTGCATGCCAGTGATACCACCGAGATGCGGATGGGCGATTACTTTGACTGGGTGGCTGACCACCATGGTCTGCCCAGGCCACCGCGCATCACGTTGGCCGAGGCTCGACAGAGCATGACGGTGATGCAGCTGTCTTTCTGGTCTGAATCCCGGCGTTTGATCAACACCCGACTCAAGACCGACCTGCGACTGGATCTGCGTTACCCAACTGTGCAGGACGGACTGCGTCAGGCCTGAGGGGCCGGTGTTTTGGGCTTGAACTTGCAGTAAGCCGCCACACTGCATTCCCAGCACCGAGGCTTGCGGGCCTGGCAGATGTAGCGACCATGCAGAATCAGCCAGTGGTGCGCATGCACCTTGTAGGGCTCAGGCACACGCTTGAGCAGCTTCAATTCGACCTCCAGCGGGGTCTTGCCGGGCGCCAGGCCCGTGCGATTGCCGACCCGGAAGATGTGGGTGTCAACGGCCATCGTGGGCTCTCCGAAAGCCACGTTCAGCACCACATTGGCGGTCTTGCGGCCGACACCGGGCAGGGACTCCAGCTCCTCGCGCGTGCGCGGCACCTCCCCACCGAATTGATCGATCAGGATGCGGCAGGTTTCCAGCAGGTGTTTGGCTTTGCTTTTGTACAGGCCGATCGTCTTGATGTACTCGCACAGGCCGTCCATGCCCAGATCGAGTATCTGCTGAGGTGTGTGGGCCACCGGAAACAGCTTGCGGGTGGCCTTGTTGACCCCCACATCGGTCGCCTGTGCAGACAGCAGCACGGCCGTGAGCAGCTCGAACGGTGTGCTGTACTCCAGCTCCGTTTCGGGGTGCGGGTTGGCTGCCTGCAGGGTGGCGAAGAAGGCGGAGATGTCAGCTGTTTTCATGGCCCGCCAGTCTAGCGGTCAGATCAGCACGATGCCATCCGGCAACTCGTTGGCGTTGCGTTGCCCTTTGAGTACGGGATAGTGTCGTTGCAGCAGCGCGCCGATTTGTTCGATCGCATGCTGTAGGCCTTGTTCCATCTGATGGCGACCCAGATGATCTGACAGGCTCGCCACCAGTTGCTCCCAGTGATCGGACCCATCCAGCTTGTGCATCAGCCCCCGGTCGGCCAGCACCTCGATACGGCGGTCAGACAGCAGCAGGTAGATCAGCACGCCGTTGTTGTGCTCGGTGTCCCACACACGCAGTTGGGAGAACAACTCGACCGCACGCTGCCGAGCGGTGACGCCACACCAGAGTTGGTACGGGGTCAAGCTCGCTTCGACACATACCCGCAACTCGCCCAGATGGCGTGCCTCGCTGGATCGAACGCAGGTCTCCAGCCGCTGGCACGCGGCCTCGGGCAGTAGGCGACGTGCATCGCCTACATCGGTCGCCAGGTGTCGCAGCCACCGTGCCAGGCCCGAGCGAGAGTCAGATTGATGCTGCATGGTCCAAGCTCACCATCTGCCGGAGGCGCCGCCTCCTCCAAAGTCGCCACCACCGCCCGACGACCACCCGCCGCCGGAGCCTCCGCCCCAGCCACCGCCGCCGCCCCAGCCTCCACCCATGGGAGGGCCGCCCCAGCCGCCACGGCCGCCGTTGCCAAAGGCCAGCGACAGGATGAGTGTGATGACCCAGCCCACGATGCCCAACAGGATGCTACCGGTGATCAACCACACCAAGCCACTGCCGATGAAGGCCGTGACCGCCGAACCGCCTTTGCGCCCGAAGATCGAGCTCAAAAGGCCGCTGACAATGGGGATACCGATGAGGCCGAACACCAGCAGTTGGTCCCAGTTCACACCGCGTGAGCGGCTGCGGCTTTGACGCGGTTCAGGCAAAGGCAAGGCTTCGCCTTTGATGCGGCTTTCGATCTGATCGATCGCTGAACTCAGGCCGCCAGCAAAGTCACCGGCTTTGAATGCCGGCACCATCACCCGTTGAATGATCTGGCTGGCCGCCAGATCGGGAATGGCGCCCTCCAAGGCCTTCGCCACTTCGATGCGCACCGTGTGATCCTGCTTGGCGACCACCACAATGAGGCCGTCACCTACGTCCTTGCGCCCAATCTTCCAACTGTCACCCACCCGTTGGGCATAAGCGGCGATGTCTTCCGGCTGGGTGCTAGGGATGATCAGGATCACCACTTGTGAACCCAGGCTTTGTTCAAGCTGGGTCAGCCGGCCCTCCAGGGCCTGAGCCTGCGCGGCAGATAGGGTCGAGGTTTGATCGATCACATGCGCCGACAAGGCGGGCACAGGCAACACGTCCTGAGCCCGAACCTCGGCAGGGATGATCCAGGTCAGCAGGCTGACCCAGGCCAGCCACCACAGCCGAACGGCGCGGTTCATCGCTTACTTCTTGTTGAAGTCCACCACGGGCGGGGCCGAGATCTGGGCTTCGTTCTGCACCGTGAAGTTCGGCTTGGGTTGATAGCTGAACATCATGGCCGTCAGGTTGGTGGGGAAGCTGCGGGCCAGCACGTTGTAGTCCTGCACCGACTTGATGTAGCGGTTGCGGGCCACGGTGATGCGGTTTTCTGTGCCTTCCAGTTGCACCCGCAGATCCTGAAAGCCCTGATTGGCCTTGAGGCTGGGGTAGTTTTCGCTGACCATCAGCAGGCGCGACAGAGCGCCGCTCAGTTCACCCTGTGCCTGCTGAAACTTGTTGAAGGCTTCCGGGTTGTTGATCAGCTCAGGCGTGGCCTGGATGCTGGTGGCTTTGGCGCGTGCCTCGACCACTTTGGTCAAAGTTTCTTGCTCAAAGTTGGCCTCGCCCTTGACGGTGGCCACGATGTTGGGCACGAGATCGGCGCGGCGCTGGTATTGGTTCAAGACCTCTGACCACGAGGCTTTGGTTTGCTCATCCAGTCGCTGGAAGTCGTTGTAGCCGCAGCCCGTTAATGAGGCGGCTGTCACGCCGATCACGACAGCAGCCGACAAACGGGAGCGGAGGTTTGACACAACGGTCATCGTCGTCCTTTCAATGGTCATCGCGCGTCACGCGCAATCGACAGCATAAATCAGGTCGAAGACGACGATTTCAAGCCCCGCAAGAAAGTATTGATGGGGGGTCAGGCCGCCATGGCAGGCCATGTGTGGCATGCCAGGACTTCGTGGCCCCGTGAGCGAGGGTAGCGGTCGCGCACAATTTGGACCGCGCCGACGGGGGTGTCAGCCAATACTTTCAGAACGCGTTTGACAGCCCGCTGTGAAGGGTCGATCACGACCATGGCAGACACTTCAAAAAGACGCAGGGCAGGTTCAATGGCTAAGTTCATCAAGGCACGCATGGCGGTACTCCGTATCGTGGTGGGGCACCCGAGGGCGCCGTCCACACCATGAGCATGCATTTTGCGGGCCAGCCATGACAGGGGAATGACCCCCGTCTGAGGGAATACGCGGGGAAGATTTGCAGCCAAATGACAACTTTGATTCACTTTGGCGTCGTTTATCGGACAGCCGGCGGGCTCAGGTGCTTTGCCGCCGCGCTCGGGCCTTCGCGAGAGCTGCCTCAATGGTGGCGCGCTTCTTGTCTAGCTGAGCGGGCTCTGTCAGCCTGGACGACTCTTCCAAATGCGCGAGCTTGTGTTCGGCCTTGGCCAGCAGTCTGGCATCGTTGTCAACCTTGGCTTGTACGATGCGAATGGCTCGGAAAGCGTGGCGTTCGCGGGCCTCATCGGCTTGCGCGGCACTCCAGGCGGCCCACCCGGTGGGGACGGCCGGTTGACCCTTATGTGCGGGCACCAGGGTGATGCAGTCGACGGGGCACGCAGGAATGCACAGCTCGCAACCGGTGCACTGATCTTCGATCACCGTGTGCATGTGCTTGGGCGCGCCCACAATGCAGTCGACCGGGCAGGCCTTGATGCACAAGGTGCAGCCAATGCACCAGTTTTCGTCGATGACGGCCAGGAATCGGGGGCCTTCAGAGCCGAACTCTGGGTTCAAGGGCTCAGCGGGTAAGCCGGTCAGCTGAGCCAAACGGGCAATGCCTTCTTCGCCTCCCGGCGGGCACTGGTTGATGCCAGCGCGGCCCTGAGCAATGGCTTGGGCGTAGCTGGCGCAGTCAGGGTAGCCGCAGCGGGTGCACTGCGTCTGGGGCAAGAGAAGGTTGATCTGGTCGGCATCCAACATAGGCGCCGCAGTCTACAACCTTCTCCCCCTGAGGGTTGCCGCTAGGCGGCAGTTACTTGGCCTTTGACGAGGTTTTGGCGGGGGCTGTTTTGCCTGCCGCCCGGGCCGAAACTCGGGCCAGCTCGTTGTGGGCGTAGATGAAGGCCTTGATTTCGGGGTAGGCCATCTCGCGCCAGCGGCGGCCCGAGAAGATGCCGTAGTGGCCCGCGCCCTTGACGATGTAGTGTTGATGGCGTCCCTTCGGGATGCCGGTGCACAGATCGTGGGCAGCTTCGGTCTGGCCGGCGCCGGAGATGTCGTCCAGCTCGCCTTCCACTGTCAGCAAGGCCGTGGTCTTGATGTCTTGCGGACGAACGAGTTCCAGCTCGCCATCCGGGTTGCGTACCTGCCAGGTGCCGTTGACCAGGGCGAAGTCCTGGAACACGGTCTTGATGGTGTCGAGGTAATACTCGGCAGGCAAATCCAGCACGGCGTTGTATTCGTCGTAGAACTGACGGTGGGCTTCGGCACTGTCCCCATCACCACGCACCAGATCCAGGAAATAGTCGTAGTGCGAGGTGGCATGACGATCCGGGTTCATGGCCACAAAGCCCGTGTGCTGCAAGAAGCCTGGGTACACACGGCGGTTGACGCCCGGGTAGTTGGGCGGCACGCGGTAGATCACATTGGCCTCAAACCATTCGTAGGCCTTGTTCATGGCCAGGTTGTTCACGGCCGTGGGTGACTTGCGGGCGTCAATCGGGCCGCCCATCATGGTCATGGTCAGCGGGGTCTTTTCGCCACGGCTGGCCATCAGCGACACGGCGGCCAGCACGGGCACAGTGGGTTGGCACACCGAGATCACGTGCACGTTCGAGCCCACGATGCGGATGAACTCCTGCACGTAGTTGACGTAGTCATCCAGATGGAACGCGCCTTCTTCCGTGGGCACCAGGCGGGCGTCAATCCACTCGGTGATGTAGACCTTGTGATCGTGCAGCAGGGTGCGAACGGTGTCGCGCAGCAGGGTGGCATGGTGGCCGGACAAGGGGGCGACCACCAGCACCGAGGGCTGCTCACGCATCTGAGCCAGCACTTCGGCGTCGTCAGTGAAGCGCTTGAAGCGAATCAGGCGACAAAAAGGCTTGGTGTCGGCCACCTGCTCTTGAATGACCACTTCGGCATCGCCGACCTTGACTTCGCGAATGTCGAAGGCGGGCTTTTCATATTCCTTGGTCAGGCGGTGCATCAGGTCGAAACCGGCGGCGACGCGGTGCGCCTGAGGCATTTGGGCCATGGGCGACAGGGGGTGGCTGTACAGCTTCGAGGCTGCACTGGCAAATTCGGAGAAAGGGCTCAGCCAGGCGCGATTGGTTTCGTAGATCTGATAAAGCATGATGTGACCTTTTGGGTTCGAGAGTCTGGCGCGAACTGTCAAAGCTCTGGTGAGGGCTTTGTGCAGTGCAGCATAAATGACTTTCGTCATCTTTGCACCCGCAAGCGAAAGCCCAAGTCGCTAACAGCGCTACTTTGAGCGTGCAATTTTTGGTATTCGGCAAAACGCGATGCGTTAAGTCTGTGCCGAGACATGAAAAAAGGGCCCGAGGGCCCTTTTCTTGATGCGAGTCAGCTTTGTCGCAGGAATGCGACTGTCGAGGCACTTACATCACGGCTTTGATGGCAGCGGCCACCGCTTTGATGTTCTTGGTGTTCAGTGCAGCCACACAGATGCGGCCCGAATCGACACCGTAGATGCCGAATTCGGAGCGCAGGCGCTGCATTTGACCGGCGTTCAGGCCAGAGTAGCTGAACATGCCCTTCTGGCGGGTGATGTAGCTCAGGTCACCTTGCACGCCCGCGGCGGTCAGCTCATTGACCAAGGCGGTGCGCATCAGCTTGATGCGGTCACGCATTTCGGCCAGTTCGTCTTCCCACATCTTGCGCAACTCGGGGCTGGTCAACACGGTGGCCACCACTTGGGCGCCATGGGTGGGTGGGTTGGAGTAGTTGGTGCGAATCACGCGCTTGAGCTGGCTCAGCACGCGAGCGCACTCTTCGGCCGTCTCGCTGACGATGCTCAGGGCGCCCACGCGCTCGCCGTACAGCGAGAAGCTCTTGGAGAAGCTGGTGGACACAAAGTAGCTCAGGCCCGCATCCAGGAACTTGATCACCACGGCGCCGTCTTCGGCGATGCCGTTGCCGAAGCCTTGGTAGGCCATGTCCAGGAAGGGGATCAGGCCGCCGGCCTTGATGACAGCGATGACTTCGTCCCACTGGGTGTTGGTCAGGTCGTAACCGGTGGGGTTGTGGCAGCAGGCGTGCAGCAACACGATGGTGCCGGGGGCCGACGCCTTCAGCTTGGCAATCATGCCGGCGAAGTTGATGCCACGGTTGGCTGCATCGTAGTAGGGGTAGACGTCGACTGGGAAGCCGGCCGACTCAAACAGGGCGCGGTGGTTTTCCCAGCTGGGGTCAGAAATCAGCACTTGGGCATTGGGGTTCAGGCGCTTGAGGAAGTCGGCGCCCAGCTTCAGGCCGCCGGTGCCACCAATGGCTTGCGCGGTAGCAATGCGACCGGCCTTGACAGCCGGATGTTCGGCCCCAAATACCAGGCCTTGAACAGCCTTGTCGTAAGCGACGATGCCGTCGATGGGCAGGTAGCCACGGGCCTTGGGGGCTTCCATCATCTGCTTTTCAGCGGCAGCCACGCATTTGAGCAGGGGCAGCTTGCCGTTGTCGTCGGTGTACACACCCACGCCCAGGTTCACCTTGTTGGGGTTGGTGTCGGCGTTGAATTGTTCGTTGAGACCCAGAATCGGGTCGCGGGGGGCCATTTCAACGGTGGCAAACAAAGAGGCCATGCAAGCAGTCTCCGGTCAGAGGTGGTAGAGCTGAAAAAGGGATAAGCTGAAAACCAGTCCAAGCGCCGAGCCGGTTCAGGCGGTAACCTGTCAGGGAACTCGGGCAAACCCTTTATTTTATCTCGCCAAACTCCGTTCATGCCAGATCTCATTGACGTCAACGCAGAGATTCCAGCGCCTTCTTCTGGAGCGTCGGGTGAATCAACTGGCCAATTCGTGACTTTTCCCGATTCACCCTTTCAGCTCTACCAGCCGTATCCGCCAGCGGGGGATCAGCCCACGGCGATTGCCGGATTGGTGGATGGGGTGCAGGATGGCCTGGTCTATCAGACCCTGTTGGGTGTGACGGGTTCGGGCAAAACTTTCACGATGGCCAATACGATCGCCCGCCTGGGGCGCCCGGCCATCGTGTTCGCGCCCAACAAGACGTTGGCAGCCCAGCTCTACGCTGAATTCCGCGAGTTTTTCCCCAACAACGCGGTCGAATATTTTGTCAGTTACTACGACTACTACCAGCCCGAGGCCTACGTGCCCCAGCGCGATCTGTTCATTGAAAAAGACAGCGCCATCAACGAGGCCATCGAACAGATGCGGCTGAGCACCACCAAGAGCTTGCTGGAGCGGCGCGATGTCGTCATCGTCGCCACGGTGTCGGCCATCTACGGCATCGGCAAGCCTGAGGATTACATGCAGATGGTGCTGATCGCCCGCGTGGGTGACAAGATGGGCCAGCGCGATGTGATCGCGCAGCTCATTCGCATGCAGTACCAGCGCAATGACATGGACTTCGGTCGCGGCACTTTCCGGGTGCGTGGCGACACCATCGATGTCTTCCCGGCTGAACACAGTGAGTTGGCGGTGCGCATCGAGTTGTTCGACGACGAGATCGATTCGATTCAGTTGTTCGATCCGCTGACAGGGCGGGTGCGGCAGAAAATCCCCCGCTTCACGATCTACCCCTCGAGTCATTACGTGACCCCGCGTGAGCGTGTACTGGCCGCCATTGAGGGCATCAAGGACGAGCTCAATCAGCGAGTCAAGGAGTTGGTGGGATCCGGCAAGTTGGTGGAGGCCCAGCGCCTGGAGCAGCGCACCCGCTTTGATCTGGAAATGCTGCAGGAGGTGGGGCACTGCAAGGGCATTGAAAACTACACGCGGCATCTGTCAGGTGCGCGCCCCGGCGATCCACCGCCCACCTTGGTCGATTACCTGCCGCCCGATTCTTTGATGTTCCTGGATGAGAGTCACGTCATGATCGGCCAGTTGGGCGGCATGTACAACGGCGACCGATCCCGCAAGACCACCTTGGTGGAATACGGTTTCCGCCTGCCTTCGGCGCTCGACAACCGCCCGCTCAAGTTCGATGAATTCGAACGCAAGATGCGGCAGGTCATCTTCGTGTCGGCCACCCCAGGTGATTGGGAAAAGAATCACACGGACAACGTGGTCGAACAATTGGTGCGACCCACAGGCTTGCTCGACCCCATTGTCGAGGTGCGACCGGCTACCCATCAGGTCGATGATGTGCTGCAGGAAATCCGCATCCGCGTCGAAAAAGAAGAGCGTGTGCTGATCACGACCTTGACCAAACGCATGGCTGAGCAACTGACTGACTACCTCACTGACAACGGTGTCAAGGTTCGCTACCTGCACTCCGATATCGACACCGTCGAGCGCGTCGAAATCCTGCGCGACTTGCGCTTGGGGACCTTCGATGTGCTCGTGGGCATCAACTTGTTGCGCGAGGGATTGGACATTCCTGAAGTGTCCCTGGTGGCGATTCTGGATGCCGACAAGGAAGGCTTCTTACGCGCAGAGCGCAGCCTGATTCAGACCATTGGCCGCGCTGCCCGGAACCAGAATGGCATGGCCATTCTGTATGCCGACAAGATCACCGAATCCATGCGCAAAGCCATTGGCGAAACCGAACGGCGTCGCGCCAAACAGATTGCCTACAACGAGGTGCATGGCATCACCCCACGCACGGTCAACAAGAGGGTCAAGGAGTTGATCGACGGGGTCATGTCGAATGCGGCCAAGGATGACCTCAAGGCCGCACAAGCCTTGGCTGATTCAGTCGCGGATGTGGGCGAGTTGAGCGAGAAGGATTTGAGCCGACGCATGAAGCAACTTGAGAAGGAGATGCTGGAAGCCGCGCGCAACCTTGAATTCGAGAAGGCGGCGCGCCTGCGAGATCAACTCGCCATCCTCAAAGAGCAAGCCTTCGGCGCCGTGGTACACGACCATGTGGTGCCCATCTCTGCTGCACGGAAGAGTTGACCATGCTGTCTCGTCTGTTTGGTAAGAGCACGCCGCAATTCGAGCCGGACTATCGGGTTTTGATGGTCTGCATGGGCAATATTTGCCGCAGCCCAACCGCCGAAGCCGTGCTGCGCCACAAGCTGAAAGAGGCGGGATTGCATGAGCGGGTGTGGGTTGATTCAGCCGGTACGCACGCTTACCATGAAGGAAGTCCGCCAGACGATCGGTCGCAGCGCCACGCTTTGCTGCGCGGCTATGACTTGTCTGAACAGCGGGCACGGCGGGTGGAACCCCAGGATTACGCAGTGTTCGATCTGATCCTGGCCATGGATTGGGACAACCTGGCTTTGCTGGAAGAGGCGTGCCCGCCAGATCCTGGCATCCAGCGAAAGCTCAAGCGGCTGACCGAATTTGTTCCTGATCACTCCCCCTTGTCGGGCGCACAGGTGGTGCCTGATCCGTACTACGGGGGGCCGGCCGGCTTTGACGCAGTGCTGGATCTGGTCGAGGCGGCCTGCGAAGGCTTGGTGGTGCACATTCAGGGGCAACTGGCGCGTGACCAGGGTGCGGGTCAACCCTGAGGGGAAGTTGACAAAAACAGTCGACTTAAATAAAATCGACTCAAATACTCGGGATTAAGAGTCCTGACCAAACCGGAGATCCTGGTTCGGTGCGATTCTGGTAAACCCTGCCGGAAATAGGGCTGCCTGAGACAAGGAGCTGAGTCATGCGTCTGACCACCAAAGGACGGTTCGCCGTCACTGCCATGATCGATCTCGCCTTGCGCGAGCACACCGGCCCTGTGGCCTTGGCTGCCATCAGCCAGCGTCAACAGATTTCGTTGTCCTACTTGGAGCAACTGTTCGGCAAGCTGCGCCGCCACGAGTTGGTGGAGAGCACGCGGGGTCCGGGTGGGGGCTATTCCCTGGGGCGCAAGTCTGAGGACATCACGGTGGCTGACATCATCGTGGCCGTCGATGAGCCGATTGATGCCACTGGTTGCGGCGGCAAGGAAAACTGCATGGGTGAAGACGGTGCTCGGTGCATGACCCACGACCTGTGGACCAGCCTGAACACCAAGATGATCGAATACCTCGATTCGATCAGCCTTCGCAAGCTGGTGGAAGATCAGCTGGCCAAGGGCGTCTCGATTGAAGCGCAGCCCATCAAGCGCGCCATTTCGACCGCTCCGGTGGTCAAGCCCATCAAGGTCACCGCTCCCAACTCCGTCTTTGCGCTGGGCTCGACCCTGGCCAAAACCGGTCCTTGATCACAGTGGGGGAATCCATTCCCCCGCGATAATCTCGTTTTTGTTTGACCGGCGCTCCGCTCTTTTCATAGGGTGGTAGCGCTAGCTTGAGTCCCCAACATGGACATGACCCCACACTTCCCGATTTACATGGATTACGGCGCCACCACGCCGTGCGACCCTCGCGTGGTCGATGCCATGATCCCCTGGCTGCGTGAGCACTTCGGCAACCCGGCGTCGCGCACCCACGCCTATGGCTGGGAAGCCGAAGAGGCCGTGGAGAAGGCGCGGACCCAGGTGGCCGAACTGATCGGTGCCGATCCCCGTGAGATCGTCTGGACCTCCGGTGCGACCGAATCCAACAACTTGGCACTCAAAGGGGCTGCGCACTTCTACCAAAGCCGCGGCAAGCACATCATCACCGTCAAGACTGAGCACAAGGCGGTGCTGGACACCGTGCGCGAGCTGGAGCGCCAGGGTTTCGAGGCGACCTACCTGGATGTGCAGGAAAACGGTCTGGTCGATCTGGATGCCCTCAAGGCGGCCATCCGCCCCGACACCATCCTGATCTCGGTCATGTATGTGAACAACGAGATTGGCGTCATCCAAGACATCCCCACCATTGGCGCTTTGTGCCGCGAAAAGGGCATCATCTTCCACGTGGACGCGGCGCAGGCCACCGGCAAGGTCGACATCGATCTGGCCAAGTTGCCCGTTGACCTGATGAGCCTGGCCTCGCACAAGACTTATGGCCCCAAGGGCATCGGCGCCTTGTACGTGCGCCGCAAGCCTCGCGTGCGCCTTGAGGCGCAAATGCACGGTGGCGGCCATGAGCGCGGCATGCGCTCGGGCACCTTGCCCACCCACCAGATCGTCGGTATGGGCGAAGCCTTCCGCATTGCCAAAGAAGAAATGCATGCCGAGAACGAACGCATTCGTGCTTTGCAGCAGCGTTTGCTCAAGGGCTTGCAAGACATTGAACAGATCTTCGTCAACGGGGATCTAACACAGCGCGTGCCTCACAACCTCAACGTGTCTTTCAATTACGTTGAGGGCGAATCGCTCATCATGGGCATCAAGGGCATCGCGGTGTCTTCTGGCTCGGCTTGTACCTCGGCCAGCCTGGAGCCCAGCTACGTGTTGCGCGCCCTGGGTCGTAGCGATGAACTGGCGCACAGTTCGTTGCGCATGACGATCGGCCGCTTCACGACCGAAGAAGAAATCGATTACGCCGTCACCACACTGAAGGATCGCGTTGCCAAACTGCGCGAACTTTCCCCTCTGTGGGACATGTACCAAGACGGTATCGATTTGTCGACCATTCAATGGTCGGCACACTGATACCTCACTTGCTCTTTGGAGAATCATCATGGCATACAGCGACAAGGTCATTGACCACTACGAAAACCCCCGCAACGTCGGCTCCTTTGAAAAGGGCGACGAGTCTGTTGGCACCGGCATGGTGGGCGCGCCTGCTTGCGGCGACGTGATGAAGCTGCAGATCAAGGTCAACCCCAGCACCGGTGTGATCGAAGACGCACGTTTCAAGACTTATGGTTGCGGCTCCGCCATCGCATCCAGCTCTTTGGTGACCGAGTGGGTTCGCGGCAAGACGCTCGACGAGGCGCTGGACATCAAAAACACCCAGATCGCGGAAGAGCTGGCTTTGCCCCCGGTCAAGATCCACTGCTCGATCCTGGCGGAAGATGCGATCAAAGCAGCTGTGAACGACTACAAGGCCAAACATGCAAACTGATCAAGCCACCTCGGGCTCTTGCACCAGTGGGCCGGGCAACGGCCCTCTGGCCGAGATCGCGCAGATTCACGCCGACATGAAGGTTGGTCTGACTGAAGCCGCGGCCCGCCACATCACGCGCTACCTTGGCCGTCGTGGTAAGGGAGTCGGTGTGCGCCTGGGCGTTAAGACGACGGGTTGCTCGGGCCTGGCTTACAAGATCGAGTTTGCGGACGAAATCAACCCCGAAGACATTGTGTTCGAGCAGTTGGGCGTGAAGATCCTGGTCGATCCCAAGAGCCTGCCTTACATCGATGGCACCGAGTTGGATTTTGTGCGCGAAGGCCTCAACGAGGGCTTCAAGTTCAACAACCCCAACGAACGAGATCGGTGCGGTTGTGGGGAATCCTTCCGGATCTGAGGCTCCACACGTCTTGTGTTGGATGAGGCCCCACCCTGTGGTGGGGTTTTGACTTTTCAAATGCCATGAACATCGATGCCGATGATTTCACCCTGCTGGGTTTGAGGCGGGCGTTCAGCCTGGATCGCAGCGAGCTGGATGCAGCCTGGAAGGCGCTGCAGGCGCAGGTGCATCCAGACCGTTTTGCCGCAGAGGGTGGGGCCGCTCAGCGTCTTGCCATGCAGTGGGCGGTTCGGGTCAATGAAGCGCACCAGCGTCTCAAGGATCCACTCAAGCGAGCAGCCTACATGTGTGAACTGGGAGGCGCTCCGGTTCAGGCACACAGCAACACCGCCATGCCGGGTGATTTCCTCATGCAGCAGATGCAATGGCGTGAGGCCCTGGAAGAAGCTGAGGCCGTTGCCGAAGTCGAAGCGTTGGCCGACGAAGTGTCGTCTCAGCGCAAAACGCGACTGGCCCGTGTCACCCAGTTGCTCGACGGGGAATCCAATCCCGCCGCTGCTGCCCAAGAGGTCCGCGCCCTCATGTTCATCGATCGCTTGCTCGAAGAGATCGATGCCCGTCTCGAACAATATGAAGACGCTCGCTGAAGCGACCGAGCTGATCCATGGCCCTGCTACAAATTTCTGAACCCGGACAATCTCCTGACCCGCACCAGCGACGCATCGCGGTCGGCATCGATCTGGGCACCACCCACTCACTCGTGGCGTCTGTACGCCATGGCGCGGCGGAGTGCTTGCCTGACGCGCAGGGCCGTGTGATCCTGCCTTCTGCCGTGCGTTACCTGCTGGATGATCGTGGTCAGGTGCGCCGCCAGATTGGCTATGACGCGATTGCGCAGCAGGCCGAGGATCCTCTCAATACGATCGTGTCGGTGAAGCGCTTCATGGGCCGCAAGTTGGCAGACCTGCCCGATGCGGGCCGTTTGCCCTACCAGTTCGAAGACCAGCCTGGCATGGTGGGTGTGCACACCGTGGCCGGAGTGAAATCACCGGTCGAGGTGTCCGCCGAGATCCTCGCTAACCTGAGGCAGCGCGCCGAAGACACCTTCAATGACGATCTGTTCGGTGCCGTGATCACGGTGCCGGCTTACTTTGATGACGCGCAACGCCAAGCCACCAAAGATGCCGCGCAGATGGCCGGCCTCAACGTACTGCGTCTGCTCAACGAGCCGACGGCAGCCGCCATCGCGTACGGCCTGGACAATGGGGCCGAGGGGCTCTATGCCATCTACGACCTGGGCGGCGGTACTTTCGATATCTCTTTGCTGCAGTTGAGTCGGGGCGTCTTCGAGGTGGTGGCCACCGGCGGGGATTCGGCCTTGGGCGGAGACGACATCGATCACATCCTGGCCGATGCCGCTTTGGCCGAAGCCAAGATGGAGGCGGTGACCCCTCAAGACAAGCGAACGGTGCTGGTGGCCGCTCGTCGAACCAAAGAAAAGCTTTCCACGGATGGCAATGCACACCTCTCGTGTGCCTTGTCCGGCGGGATGCTGTCGGTCACGATCACCCGTGAGCATCTGGCTGAGTTGGCCAAGCCTTTGATCGACAAGACGCTGGCTTCAGTCAAGCGCGTGTTGCGCGACGCCAAAGTGAAAGCCGATGAGGTCAAAGGGGTTGTCATGGTCGGCGGTTCGACCCGCATGCCAGCGGTGCGCGATGCGGTGGGCGCTTTCTTCGGCCAGACGCCGTTGACCGATCTCAACCCCGACGAGGTTGTGGCCTTGGGGGCCGCCATCCAGGCCAATTTGCTGGCCGGCAACAACACGCAGGGCGAGCATTTGCTGCTTGATGTCTTGCCGCTGTCGTTGGGGCTGGAGACCATGGGTGGGCTGGTCGAACGGATCATTCCGCGCAACACACCCATCCCTTGTGCCCGCGCCCAAGACTTCACCACCTTCAAGGACGGGCAGACCGCCTTGGCCGTGCATGTGGTTCAAGGTGAGCGCGAACAGGTCGAGTATTGCCGCTCCCTGGCTCGGTTCGAGTTGCGTGGCATCCCCCCGATGGCCGCTGGCGCAGCGCGTATTCGCGTGAGCTTCCAGGTCGATGCCGACGGTTTGCTGAGCGTGTCAGCCAAGGAGTTGCAATCGGGCGTCGAGGCCTCCGTGGTGGTCAAGCCCAGTTACGGTTTGAGCGACGAGCAAGTGGCCAACATGCTGCGTGAGGGTTTCACCACGGCTGCAGAAGACATGAAAGACCGTGCCTTGCGCGAAGCACGGGTCGAAGCCGAACGCATGCTTGAGGCGACTCGAACGGCACTGGCCGCCGACGGTGATTTGTTGAGCGCCGAGCAACGCGCTGAAATCGATCGCCTGATGGCGCAAATTGGCCAGCGCTGTGACCGTGGCGATCTGGAGGCACTTGAAGCTGCCACCAAAGCACTGGCCCATGGTACCGAGGCCTTTGCAGCCGAGCGCATGAACCGCAGCATTCGCCAGGCTCTGGCCGGGCGCAAGCTGGATCAAGTCTGAGTTTTGTAGAGTTCCATCCCATGACCACCATCAAGATCCTGCCTCACGCGGCGCTGTGCCCTCAGGGCAAGACCATTCAGACGTCGCCGGGCACCAGCATTTGCGAAGCCTTGCTGGAAAACGGTGTTGAGATTGAGCACGCCTGCGACATGAGTGCGGCTTGCACAACCTGTCACGTCATCGTGCGTGAGGGTTTCAAAAGTCTCAACGAGATGGACGAGACCGAAGAGGATTTGCTGGATCGCGCCTGGGGGCTGGAAGCCAATTCGCGTTTGAGCTGTCAAGCCATCGTGGCGGGGCAGGATCTGACGATCGAAATCCCCAAGTACACGATCAACCACGCGCGCGAGAATCATTGACTCCTGAGCTCGCAGCGCCATGACACGACAAATCTTTCTCGATACCGAAACCACCGGCCTGAGCCCAGAGTCGGGTGACCGCATCATCGAAATCGGTTGTGTGGAAATGATCAACCGGCGTTTGACCGGTCGGCATTTGCACTTCTACATCAACCCGGAACGCCCCAACAGTGAAGACGCGGTCAAGGTGCACGGCCTGACCGATGAGTTCCTGGCCGACAAGCCAGTGTTTGCGGCCCTGGCCGATGAGATCCTGGATTACTGCCGCGATGCCGAGATCATCATTCACAACGCTGCGTTCGACATTGGCTTTCTGAATGCCGAACTCAAGCGCTTGAACCGCGGCTTGTTCACTGATCATGTCGCCAATGTGATCGACAGCCTGATCATGGCCCGAGAGATGTTCCCGGGCAAATCGAACTCGCTGGATGCCTTGTGCCGCCGCCTGGAGGTCGACAACACCCATCGCACCTTGCACGGCGCGTTGATGGATGCGGAGTTGTTGGCCGAGGTCTACATCAACATGACTCGCGGTCAAGACGCGCTGTTGATCGACTCGGCCAATGGCGGCGAGGGCGGTGAGGGGGCAGGCATGGCGCTTGAGATGGTGGACTTCAGCCAGTTCAGCCTGCCTGTGCTGGGCCCAACGCCAGAGGAGGAAGAGGCCTTCCTCAAGCAACTGGAGGGCATCGACAAAGCCAGCGGCGACAAAACTTTGTGGAAAACCCAAAATCTTGTGTTATAGTTTTGGTCTTCGCTGATTGAGGCGGCCCATATGGCTCAATCAGTAACCCGAACCAGTTTCGGGCGGTTAGCTCAGTGGTAGAGCACTGCCTTCACACGGCAGGGGTCGCAGGTTCGAACCCTGCACCGCCCACCAAGAAAATCAAGCACTTAGCAGCCATGCTAGGTGCTTTTTTCTTGTCGGTAGGAAAAACGTAGGAAAAAGCGGGTTTCAAACTTTGCCTAAGGCGCCGAATTTGTCCGTAAATACCGGCAGATCAACAGCGTGTCGGTTTGTTGCTTCACGCGCATGTCCCCGTTGACGATTTCGGGGCTGATTCCCCGCATGGTTACCCTGAAACCTTAACGTAACCTCACCGTTGCAACCCGTGGTGTGACCTTAGGATTCAGTAGCTTGAGTTGAAGCGTGCAGCGAAGAAGCGATTACTAGGCAGCGCTCAAAACGGGACCCCATCTTGCATACTGTCATTTCACGTATGTGGAGGGCAAGCGATGGACGACGATGAGGACATTCTTCGCCAGAGGTCTGAAATTGCGGACGCGAGGCTTGGCGTTGCAGAGGAATTGGTTTGGTTTATCGCTTTCCTTATTGCGTATGTCGCCAATCAGCACCTTGATAGTGTCATTGCTTCCCTTGCGATTTTTGCGCTGACCTACTTCGCCGTGACTGCCCCCTATAGGTCGCAGGCTAAGACGGCAGAGGATACGTACTTTCGGGTTGCCAAACTTGGAAAATATGCCCAAAGAGGGTTGCGCGACGATTGAAAGCTGCAGAGTTCATTACATGTCAGCAACTGCAATACCTTGCTATGACCTTGTTGTAGCTGAATGTCCCGCCCGCGCGTAGGTACGACGCGCCCCTCTTGTGCGGTATCGTTGGTGCAAACAACAGGAGGTTTCAATGCTCACTCGGTTTGCTGCCGTAGGCTCTTTTGTTTGTGCAGTTGCGCTTGTCGCAGGATGTGCCCATTCGGGCGTGGTCGCTATGGGGCCCGACACCTACATGGTCGCCAATTCAGAATGGGGCTTTTCCTCCGGCGGCTATCAGAAGGCCAAGGCGCTGCAAGAGGCATCTGGTTATTGCAAAAGCATAGGCAAGGAAATACTGGTGCTGTCGTCCAAGCAAAACGACGTTGAGCTTGGAAAGACGCCCGCGGCAGAGATTCAGTTCCGCTGCCTGCCACCCGGTGATCCTGATCTGAAGCGACCTGCGCCGTTTTGAGGTCCATTGATTGTTTTTTAGGGTCGGTGTGCCGACCTTCCCGCGCGCGTACTGAGCAGCGTTTGATTTCATTTGATTGTTTTTCAGGCAACCAACAGTCATACAGCGCATTTGATGATGCCCGTTTGAAAAAGGGGATTTATTCTGCGCGTGGGCTCACATGCGGTTTCCAGCCCTCAATGCGCCATAGATAGCTCCCCCCCCCTACGTCAGGGTGTGGCCTTTTTAGGGTTGTGACAAAGTACGGCGATTCAATGATGAAGGAGCCGTCAATGGAGTGGATTTTTCCAGCCGCTATCGGTGTGATTGTGTATTTCCTCTCTGAGGCTCTACCTGGGCCAGTTCCTGGTTTGCTCGGACTACTTGCCGCAACAGTGATCTACTTGGAGATGCGCCTTAGGCATTGGGTCGAGCTCTATTCGATCACTGACAGGCAACTTATCGACACCGACAAACGACTTTGCGAGGCTGAAGAATTGATTGGTGAGTTGACTCAAAAGGTTGAGTCCCTGACGAGTCAGATGTCCTGACGCTTTGGAATTGTTCACCGCCCCTTTGATGTGCCGGGCTTCATTCGCCTTTTTTGGCTTTTTTAAAGCCCAGATCACCAGCGTCAACACGATGTTGTCAAAGATCAGCTCGCCGGGTTCGCTCATGTGTTGACGCCTACGCGCGCGCGTTAAGGCGTCTGAAAATCATCAGATCTTCTGTTTGTTGTCTGTTCTGAGAGACTGGGGCAGGGTGTCTCTGGCCAGTTTCTCGGTAATGGCCAGCCGCACAAACTCCGCCCGGTTGCCTCGGGCTGGATGGTTCCTAGCCAGTTTCAGCAGTAAATCAACTTGCTGCACCACATCATCAGGGACCGATACGATCAGCCTTAGTACAGGATTGCCGTGGAATCTTCTGGCCATACTCATGATTGATTTCCTATCTGTATTTTGCTGTTATTTGCAGCAGCGTTGACCCCGGCCAGGGCGCGCACGATTTGGTCGAACACAGCTTGTCCGGGGTCTTGAGTCATCGTTCTTCGAAGCCTTCGCAACGGTGCAGGATGTGTGTCACAGGCTCAAGTAAGCCAATCACGCCTTCAATGCGTCCGCGCCGTGCTGATGTACATCTGCCTTTTGAATCCAGGCCAGAGCATTCCAGGCACATGCGCCGGTCATCGCCTTCACGGTCCCGCGTAACCAAGCTATAGGCCAGCCGTTCGGCCTTGACCGGGTTCACGCCACACATCACGAATGAATCGACCCGTCCAGTGAATCGGTCAATCTCCCGCGTGTTCATGGCCTCGGTTTGTGGCCAGCAATGCCGATCAGGGTCTAGCGGTTCCCCGTGGATTTCAGCCGCCATGCGTTCGGCGTGTTCGCGTGACATTTCGCCATCGTGTTCAATGATTGCGGCTCGTTCTTCGAATGCTTCTTTCTGGCTGGCTTCATCGGGGTGTTGAAGAGCCTGAACGATGGCGGCTTTGTGGCTCTTGATGGCGGCTCGCTGATCCTGTGACAGCTTGCTGGCAGGCTGCACCGCCAGATCGCCCGAAGGCAATACGGACAGTGCGATGCCTGCACGCCTGAGCCCTTGGAGTAGGTCAGGCGCGCCCATCAGATAACCTCTATATCGTCAGGTTGAGAAGGCGTCGGATCGGCAACTTGCTCTCCAACTTGCTCAACTTGCTCACTGTTTGAAAGTTGAGCATCTTGAGCAACTTGGGTGAGCAACATGGGTAGTCGCCAGTACCAGACACCCCCGTCACCACGTCGCTTGGTCACCTTCAGATCGTCTGCTGCACGTCTGACAGAAGCCCATTTCACGCCCGCCGCTTTCGCTTCAGCTTCGACCGTTTTAGTCGGGGTGACGCCGGTGGCCAGCACTTGCAGAAGAAAGTCCGCAGCCGCTTGTCTTGCGCCTGGAGCTTGTTCTCCTGTTTCTTCTGTTTGGGCGTCTGGCTCTCGCAGTAGATCGCGGGCTGTGCCTGCAACACCTTTGCCCCAATTGACATAGCTGGCGTGAATGCCCGGCAATGGTTCGGCTTGCTCGATGGTGTATTCAAAACCACCATCGTCCGGGCCAATGTTGGACTTGCCTCGCGCCAGGATGCGCCGGTCTTGGCTGTCGTCGTCTTCGTCCTTGACCTTGGCTGCAACCAGCACCACGCGCGCCACCGCAGTGAATGCAATCGAGCCCACCACCCGAGATGCAGGATCGGACCCGGCTCCGCCTTTGGAGAAATGCGAGATGCCCAGCACAGCAGCATCAAGCCTTGATCCAAGGTCAACCAGTGGTTGCAGTGCGCGTCTTACTTCGGTGTTCTTGTGGCTGTCGCCTTGAACGGCTGACACCACTGGATCAACGATTAGCAAGCGAACACCGCCAATTGATCGGGCCTGATCTTCAAGGGCTGTCATGTGACTGGCTGGATCAAACGGAATCACATCACCGTCAACTTGCGTGCCCTGCACAAAGTAGCAGCGCGAACGGTCAGCACCAGCAGCCAGCAGGCGAGGCAAAAGGGTGTCTGCTGGATCATCCTCACCGGACCAGATCAGCACGTTTCCAGGCTCGCAGCGTGCGCCACATGGCCAGCGCCCACCGATGGTGATAGTTGCTGCTATGGCTAGGGCAATGGTTGTCTTTCCCTGCCCGGGTGCGCCAGCCAGGATGTGCAGCTTTCCTAGTGCCAGCCAATCAGGCCAAAGCCACCGCACAGGCTCAGGGGTTAGGTCCGATCCATTGACCAAGACCACAGACGGTGGGAGTCCAGCCATTTGCAGGCGCTTCAGGTCATCGGTCCCACTCATGCTGTACCTCCGCCCTGTTCGTCAAAGTGCGCACGCTCCAAGTTGTCGATCACCGCGTCAATCCTTCGTTCATCGCGCCGTGCGTAAACGTCTGCCCAGTCCTCGCCAGGGGTTTGAGGGATCAACACCGATACCGACAGACCAGCCGCACGCGCACGGCTTTCGAGCTTGTGTGCAGCCGCTTGTCCTGTTCCGCTTTCGTCGTTGTCTCCGAAGATCACCAACCGCTTGACGCCTCGGGGCCACTGGAAGCTGCTCAAGCAGCCAGCCGAATAGGTGGCCACTACCGGTAGGGCGCTTGCAGCACCGGCGCAAAGGGCCGTTTCAATGCCTTCTGCCACGCCTAGAACGTGTTCAAACGGATCAGCCAAGGGAATACAGCCACCAGCCAGCGAACCCGCTGTAGGGCTCATTTTCTTGACCGTTGGCAGATCAGCCTTGTGACCATCCCGGGTTAGATAGGTCTGGTGGATAGCCACGCACCGCCCATCAACGCCACGAAACTTCGCCAGCATGGCGGGATAGGTGCCAATCACCTCGCCGTTTTCCCAGTAGGGCAGGGCCGGGTGATACCGCAGACATGCAGGCAGTGGCCACATGCCGCCCAATCCGCGCCGCTTCAGGTACAACGTGGGAGGGTCGCCCATAACAAGGTTATGGCCTTGATCCCATGTAGCCTTTATGCGCGGGCGATTGCGTGCCCAGCGTTCAGCCTGTTCTCTATCGCGTTCTCGCTTGGCTTCAGCTACTTGTTGATCGTGCCGAAGCCGTTCCGCTGGCGTCATCGTGGCGCGGTCGCGGGCCGTCCATGTCTGAAACAGTCCGGTTCGAAAGTCCCCAAAGAAGCCGCCTAGGCCGTCTTCAAAGAGCTTGCAGTAACCCGGCTTGCTGGCCTTCTTGGGTGAAGTTGGGAAGCGGTGAAACCGTCCAGGCTCGATGTGCTCAGGAGCGCAACCCAGCGTTTCAACCATGGCGCGAATGAATCGTTCGGTGCTCATGAGTTGGCACCTCCCGCCATTGGCAAGACGTTAGGCAAACTGGCAAAATCGAGGTGCTGATTCTCGATAGCCGCCGTGGTGCTGATGTGCCCGGCGGCTTGTTTCTTTTGGTTTGTTAAACCAGCAGGATCACCGAAAGGGCCGAGATTGATCGAAGGACGAAGGCGCACAGACGCGCCCAGGCCCGCCGAAATGGCGTGCTTTAATTTCATGTGATCCCCCGTTATGTCAAGCTGGAGACAAAGGCATCTACGTCAGATGCGCGCCAAAGGCTGCACCGCGCACTAAGCCGGATCGGTTCGGGGAATTTCTTTTCTGAAATCAGCTTGTAGATCGCTGACTTACTCAACGGGACTCGGGCTTGAACGCCTCGCAGTCTGAGTAGTGTTTCGCCGCTGTCGTGGGCAATGGCCGATTTTTTTGGTCGTCGTCGGGCAGGCTCGGGGTCTGGGTCGCCGCCGTCATCGTCATCTGATGTTGCTTCTGGAGATCCGCACTCTACGGTTTGAGCAGCCGAAGCGCCACCGCCGCCAGATTCTGGTGCGCCGTCTGAAATGCTCGCCCAATTCATTGCGCCTTTGCCCGACTTACTGGGCTCGAAGGTAAACGCGCGCTCGATTCTTTCGAACATGCCAACGCAATGTGGGTCACGCCCAAGATTCCCAATCAAGAGAACTTTATTGATTGCTCGTTTCATTTCCGTAAATTCCACTGTTGATTTCCTTTGACGGTCGAATCCCGCCAAAGACGTGCAACGCAGCAGCCAGCTTTCCCATTTCCGGGAAATTCTGGTGTACGCTTTCAGTGTTCAGGCCCGCGAAGTTTGAACACTGGGGC
>JAGWLR010000157.1 GCA_028864885.1 Burkholderiales bacterium
GCAAAGATCTACCATTCTTTATAATTTCAACCCTTCCCATCTATGGGAATGTAACCTCGTTTTCCTACTCCAAATCGACTCTGCTTAATCAGTTACGCAATCAGGTTTTATGCCATGACTGATCAAAATCGATCTCACATTGAATTGACCTCCGCCATCACGGCTGAGTTCTTGGACGCTCTGATGGAGATAACCGGGGACGTAGACATGACTATCCCCCAGGCGTTGTTACTGATTCGTCTTCAAGTAAATGGTCAAACGTATCAGAACAACCTAACCAAATTCACCAAGGTGCAGAAGTCAGCAAACAGCCGAAATGTGGCCAAAATGGGGGCTGGAGAAAAGCCGCATATCAAAGCAGGACCAGGCTACATACGGTCTGAGCAAGATCCGATCGACAGGCGACACCGAGTCGTCAGCCTGACAGAAGCGGGGCGTAAGGTTGTTGAGCAAGCAGCAATGAGTGCTAGCAAACTGATCAAATATTGATCCGTCAGAGCTTCTCATCAATTCAAACTTCTGATTGGTGGGGCAACCGGTCGCTCCAGGCGGATTTAGGTGCAAGTGCAATCGACCTGTTGCGACGGCCTCACGGCTGCTCCCTTTTGTAATTGGACGATTACTGCGAGATTGACGAGCTCTTAAAGAAGTCGTTGAGTGTGATGATCAAATGCTTCTCTAGCATCTGCCCGGTGTAATCATTGAGCGAGTTGAAGTTCTCAAAGTCGCCCCTTTGATGATCAACCGAATCTTTGACCACATAGCTCTTCTCAGCCACGACACGACCATGACTCAGCAAGGTGTACTTGGCATCGAAGTCCGCAATAATCTCGTAGTTTGCAGAAGCCAATCCCAGTGAGATCAACTTCATCGCAGTTGTCTTGCCCGTTTGGTAGTCAGCGTAAGCCGGCCCCTTCTTGTCGTGAGCCACGAGCTCAACATGCAAAACGTAGTCCGCATTCTTTGGATCAGCCTTCTTGACATCCGCAGGAAGTTGATCGTAGATGTACTCAGGCAACTTTTTGAGGGTAACAGCAGAGGCCACCGACAGTTCTGCCTTGTCCAGCGGCACCAAGGGCAATTGATCACCCCCAGAAAAGACACCTGGCCTGGGCTGGCTGTACAAGATTTCATAACCGAACGCCTTGTTTTCAAAAGCGCTGGAATGCACTCGCTCCAAAGCCGGTACGTTGATTTGAGCATGTGTCGCGCATCCGGCCAGAGCCAGAAGCGAGCAAGCAGCAGCGAAAGGCAGCACAGCCTTTTTAAACATATGAACTCCCTTGGGAATGGATTAGTGGGTTAGCAGTGCCTTGATTGCAGGCTTACTGGCGTAGTCCGCCGGGATTTTGCCTGTAGCATCTTTAGCACTCAGATCGACAGCTCCCGCCTCGACATAAAGCTCAACGAGATCTTCGTCGCTCCCCTGGATCGCCTTTACGAAGCGATCGCGGTCAGATGCGTCGCACCCTAGCTTGGCAAGCTCTCCGCGTGCCGCCAATCGCTTCGCGCGATCAGCTCCTTGCTTCGCGGCTGCTTGCTCTTTCACCAGCAATGGGTCCGCTACCGCTTCGCGATTGGGCAACGCGGGATTCATCTCAATGATCGAGTAGGGCTGCCCGGCGTCCTTCAGCTGCTTTTCAAAGTTATCTAGCGACGCCAAGATGAAATCGACTGGCTCAGACTTCATCCCCATAGCGGAAACAGCAGCCTTAGCCAGAGTAGCTCCCAGCGAGAAGAGTCCCTGCTGCTTCTTCGAGAAGGACGCGTACAAGTCAACTCGATAGCCGCCCTCGTACCGATAGCCACAAGCCATGTAGCTCGACTCGTCTCCCCAGCTTGATCCCGAGTCATCAGTCGACGCAACGATGAAGACCGCCTTGTCGCCGCAACTGGGGTATCGGACGCTCGTGGTCAGAACCTGCAGCGTCTTGAACTCCATTCGACCTGGTTGAGCCGGAACAGGACCTGTGACCATCAGATCACCAACCTTGGCATCATCCCCATGGGAGGACAAGGCTTTGTAGACGTAGTTCTTGACCTGCGACTGGGTCAACTCTGCCCCAGGAAGATCGTAGATGACGAAGATGTTTTGAACTTCAGACTTGTGGGCCAACAAATCCAAAGCCTGAGCCCGGGCACTGAGCAGGGTTAGTGCAAAGGCACAAAGGACAACGTAAAGCGAACGTGCTTTTTGCTTGCTGAAAAGAGAACTCATGACAAAAGACTCCCCGGTGCCCGCCATGCCATCTCTTCAGAAGCACAGACCTCCGGACACCGAATGTACGAATTAGTGTGTGTACGAATGAGTGTACAACGACCACCATGCGGGGGTGAAACGCGGAAACCCCAAGAAGCAGTTCGGACAGAGGATCAAGGACCTCCGAGCCGAACGAGGCCTCAATCAAGAGGAGCTGGCCGAAAAGGTCGGGGTATTTCGCACCTACATGAGCCGCATTGAGACTGGCGCGGCCAACCCCACCCTCACCATGATCTACGCCTTGGCCGATGCTCTGGGCGTTTCTGTGATTGAGCTTTTTGCCTCATAACCGTTCAGCTCAAGCAATCCCATCTTCGGAAACTGCTTCGTAAGCAGGTCTGCCAACTCGACAAGTCTGCACGACGGGTTGCTTCATTAAAGTTGCCCGTTGACGTGTGAATCCGCCCGCTTTGAATTGAGGCGATCAAAAGGCTGACCAGTGGATTCAAACCATGACAACCACAGAGGATCAGTGCCATCATTTAAGCCCGATTGCCAAAGCAGCGCTGGGCATCTTGTCCGTTGATGGTCTCAAGGTTTCCACATTTGGTATGGACCTTCTGGTGCAACTCTCTCAGGGATTGATAACTCGCGATCAGGCACGCGAGCTTCTTCGTGCGCAGGGACTTCGAACGGCCGCCCAAGAGCGCTCAGGTAATTGCCGTGGAGATAGTCTTGCCTGAATGCCCATTGGTAAGACAAGGTAAGCTAGCCACTCGCTTGAACTAGTCTTTTTCGACACCAAAGATTGCGCCAGCAAACAACGCGCGGTACCTGCGCAGGGATACATTGATGAAACAGGTTGGCAAACGGATAGAGCCTGCAATGACTGCAGAAGTCAGTGGATCAGCCTTGGCTTCCAACATTGCGTTCAGTTCTGACTTGACTCAGTTGGCAGGTGGCCGTGTGTTCTTCCCCAAGGGGGTGTACCGCTATAAATCACACGATGAAGCAAATGCCCATCAGTTGGACTGCTTGGCTCATGGGATGGCTCAGCTTGCTATAGAACGTCAACGTGGCTAA
>JAGWLR010000158.1 GCA_028864885.1 Burkholderiales bacterium
CCCCAGCGTCTATTGGGGGGCATGTGCCATTTTTTACTTCCTGGCCGACAACGGCCGGCTGGCGGCGGGCGTGACGGCCGGTTCGGCAACGAGTCGCTTGAAATGTTGGTTGAGGCCATCCAGCGAACGGGAGGCCAGCCAAAAGACTATCAGGTTCACCTGTACGGTGGCGCCGACACCTTGCCAGACATGAAGGGACACAAATTCAACGTGGGCGAGCGCAACATTGAACAGGGCTGGACCTTGATCGATCAGTATGGCTTTGCTTTGGTGAATGTCGATGTCGGCGATCATGTGCCCCGAAACGTCGTCATGACTTTTCCAGATGGCAAGGTCGAGATGCGACGAGGCAAATCAATGAAAGCCAGTCATGCGAGGTGAAGATGCCGATCACTGCATTCGTGATTGACGACTCCGCTGTGGTGCGCAAGTACCTCACCGAGACTTTGAGCTCTGGTGGCATTCAGGTTCTGGGAAGTGCCGCCGATCCGCTTTTTGCTTGGCCCAAGCTCCAGTCAAATTGGCCTGATGTCATTGTGCTTGATGTGGAGATGCCTCGTATGGATGGCATCTCGTTTCTACGCAAGTTGATGGCAGAGCGCCCTACGCCGGTTGTCATGTGCTCTACCCTGACAGAGAAGGGGTGCGAGACGACGATGCAGGCGTTGTCAGCCGGTGCCGTGAGCTTCGTGACCAAGCCGAAGATGGGCTTGAAAGATTTCCTTGAAGACCGCAGCAACGGACTGGTTGATGCGGTTAAGGCTGCAGCCAAGGCTAATTTGAGAGCGCTGGGGGTGCAAGGGGGCAGCACCGCTGCGGCCTCTCCCAAGGCAACCCGGACGACATCGGCTGTCGCTGTTCGCCCTGGCAATGCATCAAGTGCCTTGCATGAAACCACCGACCGAGTCGTGGCCATTGGCATTTCAACCGGGGGCGTACAGTCGATCGAAGTCGTTCTGCGTGAGCTGGATCGCACTTGCCCTGGTATCGTCATGGTGCAGCACATGCCAGCAGCGTTTACTGCATCCTTCGCGGCCCGTCTCAACGGGATCTGTGAGATGGAGGTTCTTGAGGCGAAGGATGGAGACCGTCTCATCAACGGTCGGGTGTTGATTGCACCCGGCGGGCGGCATATGCAACTCAAACGCAGCGGTGCTCAATACGTCGTGGAGATCAAGGATGGCCCACTGATCAATCACCATCGCCCTTCAGTAGATGTCTTGTTTCGCTCGGTTGCCGCTTGCGCTGGACGCAATGCTTTGGGGCTGATCATGACAGGCATGGGCGACGATGGCGCACGTGGGCTGAAGGAAATGCACGAGGCGGGTGCCTACACAGCGGCTCAAGATGAAGCGAGTTGTGTGGTGTTTGGCATGCCGGCTGTGGCAATCAAGATGGGCGCGGCAGACGATGTGGTTGCCTTGCAAGACGTTGCCAGCTGGATTCGTCACACCGTGACCAAGGCCTTGCGCTGATTGATGAATGTCAATTCTCAGTCAATGGACTGATTTCTGGATGGAAATTGCCGGGATTGGTATTACATTGTTCCCCAGTTGATCGAGCCCAACGGGGGGAAACCATGAAGAAGATCGTCGTCGGTTTGGCAGGAGCCATGCTTGCCAGTGGGGTATATGCGCAGACCTTCATCGGCGCATCCTTGACCGCCAACAAGGTCAACATCGATTGCGGCGGCACCGTGTCATGTACCAGCCACGGCGCAGGTGGCAAAGTCTTTGGGGGCTATGTGTCGCCCACCCGAAACATCGGTGGAGAGTTGTCGTACTTGCTGTTGGGCACTGGCAACTCAGCCACAGTGTCTGGCAGCGTCCGAACCAACACCGATTACGAAGCCACCGGCGTCGCTGCTGCCATGGTGTTTCGAGGCGTGATCACTCCTCGCTTCTGGGTGCACGCCAAAGCGGGTTTGGCTCGTGTCGAAATGAAGGCTGATTCGCGCGATAGCTTGGGCGTGTCATCCAGCACCACTGAATCGACCACCCAGCCCTACTTCGGGGTGGGCCTTGAATACAGCGTGTTCGACAGCGCCATGTGGGTGGCGTATCTGGATTCGACCAAGGGCAAGATCAATGGGCACTCAACCCCGCTGACTGGGCTCGGTCTGGGCCTCGAATTTGTTTTCTGAACTGCGGGCGAGACACCCTGAACGGGTGTCAGAAAGCTGTGGTCTTGCTTTACATTGCGGCCTGCGTCATGAGGCGCGCAGTAAAGGAAATCACATGAAAAAGACGATCTTGGGTGGTGTGCTGGCGCTGGCTGCCGGTGGCGCGATGGCGCAGGTGTACGTGGGCGTGGGCGCTGGCCTGACCCAGTTCAATGTTGATTGCACGGGCGCCGTGTCTTGCGACAATGCCAGCGCGGGTGGCAAGTTCTACGGCGGCTTCTCGTTCAACCCCAACGTGGCGGCTGAAATCGGCTACATCGACTTCGGCACGGCCAAGCAGTCGGGGTATGTTTACAGCACCTTGATCAATTTGGATCTTGATGCGACAGCCGTGACGGCAGCGGTGGCGTTGCGTGGCCCATTGGCACATGGCTTGACAGCCGTGGGGCGTGTGGGTGTGGCACAGGTCAGGATGACCAGCAAGGCCAGCAGTGCCTATGCCGCAGCACCAGATCACTCTGAAACCGCCACCAAGTTGTACGTGGGCATCGGCCTGGAGCACGACTTCACCAACAAGCTCAAAGGCTCGCTGACCGCAGATTTCACCGATGGCAAGATCTACGGCGAATCCGGCTCCTTGCGCATGCTGGGCGTGGGCCTGCAGTACGCCTTCTGAGCACTTTCTGCTGCAGCGCCGAGCGTTGAGCCAGCCGTCACACTTCGCCTGCGACCACGATAAAGCCCTTGCCTTTTGTAGGGCTCAGTGAGGCGAAAAAAACGGCACCCCGCAGGGTGCCGTTCGTGTCCATCGCGCCAGGCGATCGTGGGCTTACTGAGCCTTTTTCTTCAGGCGCCAGGCGTGCAGCAGCGGTTCGGTGTAGCCAGAAGGCTGTTCCTTGCCCTTGAAGACCAGATCCAGGGCCGCTTGGAAAGCCGCGCCGTTGGGGTTGGCCACCAGCGGTTGGTACAGCTTGTCGCCGGCGTTCTGCTTGTCGACCACGGCAGCCATGCGGTTGAAGGTCTCGCGCACCTGGGCTTCGGTCACGACGCCGTGGTGCAGCCAGTTGGCCACGTGCTGGCTGGAGATACGCAGGGTGGCGCGGTCTTCCATCAGGCCCACGTTGTGGATGTCGGGCACCTT
>JAGWLR010000004.1 GCA_028864885.1 Burkholderiales bacterium
TTTGCTCAATGTAGCCGCCCATGAAATTCTGCATCAAGGGGTTTTGCAGATTCATGACGGAGTTTTCGGCCAGGCGCCCCTGCAAGTCGATGAAGTTCTGGATGTGTTGATCCAGATAATTTCCCATCAAACCCTGCATGGTGTGGCCATAAAAGCGAATGATCTGCGCCAGCGACTGGGTGGAAAACATCGGAACCCCCGCCGTTTCTTCTTCCAGGATGATTTGCAGCAGGATGCTTCGCGTGAGGTCTTCTCCGGTCTTGGCGTCAATCACCACAAACTGTTCGCACCCCATGACCATGTTCTTGACATCGGTCAGCGTGATGTAGCTACTCGTCTTGGTGTCGTACAGCCGACGATTGGGATACTTCTTGATCGCGCGCACGCCTGAGGGAGGCGGAACATCTGTCTGATCATCCGCAGCATGCGGAGCTGCGGACGCAGCTTCGGTGTCTTCAACACGTCGTGTCTTGGTGGACGATGCCATCACAGGCTCCTGGATATTTCGTTTCATTGTAGAAGCTGTTAACCGCTGTGGCACCAAAAATCTGAGCGGATGTGGCTGGCGCACAGTCAATATGTTGGTTCGCAGCCTTCAATCCAACCCCAGCCGCAAATAGAAAAAGCCACCTTGTGGGTGGCTCTTCGTTTGATTTGGTCACCAAGGTGTGGCGGCCTGTTTTAGGGGTAGCCTGCAATTATAGCCGGCCGAAAAACACAAAGGCCGGTAAGTCTTTCAACTTACCGGCCTTACCGATTGGTAGGCGCGATTGGACTCGAACCAACGACCCCCACCATGTCAAGGTGGTGCTCTAACCAGCTGAGCTACGCGCCTGGAAGACCATGACTATAGCATGATTCTCAAAGTCGTCAAACTATTTGCGGCGAGCTTGGACAACGCCACCAATTTGCAACACTTTAGTCAACAAGCCGCTGAGCTTTCTTGTGTCATCGGTCTGAACAGTCAAGGTGATGGTGGCTCGATCACGCTGGCTGTGGCTGTTCATGGCCACCACGTGTGTTTTGCCTTGCGCAAAGACATCGCACACATCACGAAGGAGGCCCGATCGGTCATGCGCTTCAACTTGCACATCAACGGCATAGTGCGCTTTGCCGTCTGCAGCGTGCTGCCCCCAGGTGACCGGGATGACCCGCTCAGGTTGACGGGTCGCCATCTGTCTGAAATTGGTGCAATCCAGGCGGTGCACAGCAACCCCTTTGCCTCGCGTGACATACCCGCCAATCGGATCAGGTGGCGCCGGCTTGCAGCAACGAGCCAATTGAGTGAGCAAGGAATCCATCCCGACAACCAAGATGCCACGACCCGTTCCGACGGCGTCGGTATCGCCTTTGAGCAACTTCTGGGCAATGAATTGATCGGGATCGGGGGCGGGCTCGGCTGGGCGCAGCAACTGTTCGATGTTGCGCAAGGAGTACTCATCCTTGCCCACTACGTCAAACAAGGCATCTGCCGTCTTGAATCCCAGGTCTGATGCCAGATCTTCCAGCTTGATCGCAGTTTTGCCTTCACGCTGAAGCAGTCGCTCAACGGCTTCACGGCCTTTTGCAATCGTGGCTTGTTGAGCCAGCGCGTTGAACCAGGCGCGAACCTTGGCTTTGGCGCGTGCACTCTTGAGGTAGCCCAATTCAGGATTGAGCCAGTCCATTGAAGGGCCACCCTCTTTCACCGACACGATCTCAACGGTCTGACCGCTCAGCAAGGCGGTGTTCAAAGGCACCATCGCACCATCTACCCGAGCGCCTCGGCAGCGGTGCCCCAGATTGGTGTGCAGGGTGTAGGCGAAATCGACAGGCGTCGCCCCAGTGGGCAGATCAATGATTTCGCCACCAGGGGTGAACACATAGATCCGATCATCGAAAAGACCCTGGCCAGCAGCGCCGCCTTGCGCCAGATCGGCTTCTGCCAGGTCGCGTTCCCAAGCCAGCAATTGACGCAAGACGGTTTGGCGGGCTTCGGCAACTTGGCGTTCGAAGTCGCCTGCCGCAACCGCCCCGCCGCCGTAGCCTTTGCGTCCGGCTTCTTTGTAGGCCCAATGTGCCGCCACGCCACTGTCGGCATGCTCGTGCATGGCTTGGGTGCGAATTTGGATTTCAATCGGTCTGCCTGCTTCATCCAGCACCACCGTGTGCAGGCTTTGGTATCCGTTGGCCTTGGGCTTGGCGATGTAGTCGTCGAACTCGTCTGGCAGCGGGCGCCACCGTTCATGCGCACGCGACAAGGCTGCATAACAAGTGGGGATGTCGTCCACGATGACGCGCAGTGCCTGGATGTCAAACACGCGCTCGATGGGCAGGTTCTTGCCCTGCATCTTCTTCCAGATGCTGTAAAGATGCTTAGGGCGCCCTTGCACTTCGGCCTGGATGCCGGCTTGTCGCAGATCGGATTCGAGTTGTTGACGAACCTGCTCGACGTGGCGTTCGCGTTCGAGCCGCTTGTCGTGCAACGACCGTGCAATAGACTTGTAGACATCGGGCATCAAGAAGCGAAAGGACAGATCTTCCATCTCCCACTTGATTTGCCAGATACCCAGTCGATTGGCCAAAGGGGCAAACACCTGCAACGATTCGCGCGCCAATGCCCGGGGGCACGGCAGTTTGCTGCTGGCATAGAACCGAAGGGTCTGCATCCGTGAAGCCAGGCGCAAGAGCACCACTCGCAGATCCCGCGAAAACGCCAACAGCATCTTGCGAATGCGCTCGACTTGTTCGGCGCGCAATGGGCCTTCGACGTCGTCTCCCAATGCATCGCGGGCATTGCGCTGAATTTGAACCAGCTTGAGTGTGTGTGTGACCAGTTGGGCGGCCTCGGGGCCAAATGCCCGGTCGATCACCTCGTGGGGGCGTTGCAGATACTCTGCGGCATAGACCAGATAGGCTGCCGCCTGCAAAGACGGCGACGCCCCAATGTTTTGCAAGATCAGGGCGACACCGTCTGCGTGTTCAATCGCGCCCTCGCCGGTGTCGAATTTTTGCCCCTGCAGCAAAGGCTCGGCAAAGGCTCGTGCCCGGGCAGAGGTCTGTTCGGCTTGACCTGTCTGAGGGTTTGGATTGCCCCCATTGTTCCAATCTGCCACATCCACGATGGTGGCGTGCGCGCTCGCAGCGCCAGGCGCCGGTTGCGTCAACGGCAGATGTTGTCCTGTTTTCATGTCGTCAGGAAGTCGCGGATCGGTGCCATTTGCTCTTCGGTGATCAGGGTGGGAGCATGCCCGACCCCATCAAACTCAACGAGGCGAGCCTTGGGGCCCTTTTGCGTCATGGCCCGGGCTGTTTCTGCGTCCAGCAAATCAGATTGCTTGCCCCGCAGCAGCAAGACTTGGCTTGTCAGGGCTTCGTAGACCTGCCACAAGGCAGCCTCGCCGCTAGATGCGCTTTCTGCGGTCATGGTCTTGAAGGGCTCAGCAATTGCCGGGTCGTAATGCAGAACCCAGCCAGGGCCATCTGCGGCGGGCTTCAGAAGCGGCTTGGATAAGGCAAGCCACTGTTCTGGCGTGTGCGGGCCGAACCCCGTGGAGATGGTCCACAAGTAATCGGCGGCTTGTTGTTCGGAGTCAAATCGCAAAGGCTTGCCGAGGTATTCGCCGATGCGGGTCAAGGCTTCGATCCTCAGTCGCGGGCCGACATCGTTGAGCACGAACTTTCGCAACTGAGCGCCTGATGCCTCAGGTGGCAAGCTGGAGAAACCCAAGCCGATCAGCCCACCCATTGATGTGCCGACCCAGTCGATTGACAGGGGTGCGGTGGCCTTCAATTGCTGACGCAGTTGTTGCATCAACGCCACCATGTCGCTCACGTAGGTGAAGACTTGATAACCATTGGCGGCCGCCAACCAATCCGAACGACCTCGGCCCACCACATCCGGACAGATCACCTGGTAGTGCGCACTCATCGACCGCGCCAGCACATCGAAATCGCGCCCTTGGCGGCTCAGGCCATGCACACACATCAGGATGCGAGCGTTTTGTGGATCGCCCCATCGCCAATAGGCCATGCGGTGCGTCTTGTCATCGGTTTGACTTGCACCAGCGCAGGTAACGTACTCAAGCACAGGCTCTGTTGACAGTGTGGTTTGTTGCTGATTCAGGCTGGTCATGACACTTGATGGGCAGATAATGGGGCATCTCATTTTGATAGTTCTAGCCGACAGGAGGCCCCGAATGTTGAATGGAAAAACAGCGCTGGTTACCGGATCCACCAGTGGGATTGGTCTGGGCATGGCCGAGAAGCTCGCAGCACAAGGCGCCAACGTCATTTTGAACGGGTTTGGCGATGTCGAAGCCCCCAAAGCCAGTGTTCTGGCTGCCGGCCAGGCGCATGACATCAAGGTGGGATACCACGGGGCTGACATGAGCAAGCCCGCTGAGATCGAAGCCATGATGGCTTACGCTCAGGCTGAATTCGGTGGCGTCGACATCCTCGTGAACAACGCCGGCATCCAGTTCGTGGCTCCGGTGGAAGACTTTCCGGCCGAGAAGTGGGATGCCATCATCGCCATCAACCTGAGTTCGGCCTTCCACACCATGCGTCTGGCCGTTCCGGGCATGCGCGCCAAAAACTGGGGGCGCATCATCAACTTGGCCTCTGCTCACGGCTTGGTGGCCTCGGCAGGCAAGTCGGCCTATGTGGCGGCCAAACATGGTCTGGTGGGCCTGACCAAGGCCGTGGCTTTGGAAACCGCGACCACCGGCGTCACGGTCAATGCCATCTGCCCTGGTTGGGTCTTGACGCCTTTGGTGCAGAAGCAGATTGATGCACGCGCCGCAAAAGAAGGCATCAGCGTGGATGTGGCCCAGAAAGAATTGCTGGGCGAGAAGCAGCCCTCGCTGCAGTTCGTCACGCCGGCCCAGTTGGGTGATCTGGCGGTGTTCCTTTGCTCGCCCGGCGGCGACAACGTTCGCGGCGCGGCCTGGAACGTGGACGGCGGTTGGCTGGCACAGTAACGGCCGGCATGAGCAACGACCACGGCGATGGAGGTAGCTCGTCTGAGTGAAAGCCCTTCCGGCCATGCGCCGGGAGTGCCCTACTCGCCGTTGTACGACGACGTTTATCACGCAGTTGGGGGGGCAGCACAGCAAGCCCGGCATGTCTTTTTGCAGGGCAATGGCCTGCCCCAGCGTTGGCAAGGACGAGATCAATTCGTGATCCTTGAGACGGGCTTCGGACTGGGAAACAATTTCCTTGAAACCTGGGCCCACTGGCAAGCGGATCCCCAACGGTGTCGCCACCTGTTTTTTGTTTCGGTTGAAAAGCATCCTTTGACCCGATCCGATCTGGAGCGGGTACACGCCGAAGGCTCCCCACTTGCGTCTGAACTCATTCGGGCCTGGCCGGTTCTGACACCCGGTCTGCATACCCTTTCATTTGAAGATGAACGCGGCCAGGTGACCTTGCTGCTGGGTCTGGGTGATGTGGCTGACATCTTGCCCAAGCTGGTGCTGCAGGCCGATGCTTTCTATCTGGATGGGTTTGCCCCCGCCAAGAATCCTCAGATGTGGGACCAAGCCATGCTGGCTCGCCTGGGGCGGCTTGCCGCACCAGGGGCTACGGCCGCCACGTGGTCCATTGCCCGAGGCGTTCGCGATGGCTTGACGCAAGCAGGGTTTGTGGTGACCCGTGCGCCGGGCTTTGCATCCAAGCGCGACATGCTGCAGGCAGTTTACTCACCACGTCATCAACCCGCCCTGCCTGCTGGCGGGTATCAGCCGCCCCCCGCGCCTCAAGATCGGCGCGCCCTCGTGATTGGTGCCGGGCTGGCGGGGTGTGCCGCGACCTGGGCCTTGTGTCGTGAGGGGTGGCAGGTCACGCTCGTTGATCGCCAGCCTGGCATGGCCCAAGAAGCTTCTGGTAACCCTGGGGGCATGTTTCACGCGGTCCTGCACGGTGAGGATGGCATTCATGCCAGGGCCCACCGAGCGGCGGCTCTTCAGCTCGTGAACGCGGTGGCTCCCTGGATACAGTCGGGGCGCTTGAGGGGGCAGATTGAGGGGCTGTTGCGACTCGATAAGAAATTTGACTTCTCTACCGCTCAGGAGTTGATTGGCAGGCTTGGGATACCGGCCGAATACGTGCGCTGGATCGAACAACAAGAGGCGCGAGAACTGACCGGTGTATCTGTGCCTGCCGGAGGATGGCTGTTTCGGCAAGCAGGTTGGTTGCACCCAGCGGGCCTGGCCAAATTGCTGCTTGAGGAGGCCGAGCGTTGGTCTGCACAGCACGGCCACGCTGTGAGCTACCAGTGGGCGCAGACGGTGCGTGGCATAACCCGGAAAGTGAATGCCGACGGCACGCCCTACTGGCAGATCCAAACAGCAAACGCAAAGACCCACGCCGCACCCTATGTGGTGTTGGCCAACGCCAATGGTTTGAACCTGCTGACCGAGGCCATGCCCGATGAGGACCGCGTGGCCAAGTTGCCCTTGACCCCCATCCGAGGGCAGATCACGACGATGACCGACGAGGCCATCAATCAAAAGTCGCCCCCTCGGATCCCAATTGCTGGGGGCGGCTATGCCTTGCGTCTTTCGGATCGAAGCATCCTGACGGGAGCGACCACGCAGCACCATGATGACGATCCAGCGATCAGGGCCATGGATCATCGACACAACCTGGCTCAGGCAGCGGCGCTTGGCGTGTTGAAAACTGCGCCGGACCTGGCAGAAGTCGAGCGACTGAGCCAAGCGGACTCCCTCCAAGGACGGACCGGATGGCGAGCGGCGACACCCGATCGGCTTCCCCTGGTGGGGGCTTTGCCCCTGAGTCCCGATCGCCTGAAGGATGCCGCGCCTCGGACCAGAATGGATCAGGTGCGCATGATTCCCAGAGAGCGAACGCCTGGTTCTGGCTTGTTTGTGATCGGCGGACTGGGATCACGCGGGATCACTTGGTCTATTCTGGCAAGCCGACTGCTGGTGCACTGGATGAGCGGCACACCTTGTCCCGTTGAGGCGGACCTACGAGATGCATTGGACCCCGCTCGTTTTGTTGCCCGGGATCATTGCAAGCAGACCCCATGAGCGATCCTTACATCCCCACTGACCCGAACGGACGCCCGCTGCCTGGTCTGACAGAGCGCTTGCGGCTGGATAAGTGGCTCTGGGCGGCGCGTTTTTTCAAGACCCGGGCATTGGCGGCGGGCGAGATTGACAAGGGGCGGATTTCGGTCAACGACCAAGTGGCCAAGGCGTCACGCGAATTGAAGGCGGGGGACCGGATCGACATCCGTCAGGGATACGTGACGCAAACCGTGGTGGTCAGGGCGCTCAGCACCATTCGTGGGCCGGCGCCACACGCCCAGATGCTCTACGAAGAGACTGCAGACAGCCAGGAAAGACGGCGTGTCCTCTCAGAACAGCGCAAGCAGCAGGTCGAACCGGCTGCCACCATTGAGCAAGGTCGCCCCACCAAGAAAGATCGCCGCAAGCTGGCCGACTGGCAACGCTGGTCCGCCAGTTCAGATGAATGAGGCGTTGTTACAAATATTTTTGTCGCTGAGCTCTTGAAATTGGCCAGATCGCCCTGAATTGCGCATGGTTTTGGAAACCATCCCTATCAAACACAACATGAGCGACCTGCCCTCTACCCCGGAAATGGCTGCGGACACCTCCGCGTCTGCCCCCGAGAACGCCGCGCCAGGCTCGATCGAGCAGCAACTGATTGAACTGCAGGCCAAGCACTCTGAAGTGTCTGACGCCTATCTGCGCGCCAAAGCCGAGGCCGAGAACATTCGGCGCCGTGCTGAGGATGAAATCAGCAAGGCGCGCAAATTCGCTGTCGAGGGCTTTGCAGAAAGCCTGTTGCCGATCAAGGACAGCCTCGAAGCAGCCATCGCTGCCCACGTGGCCAAGCCTGACACGCCCGTTGAAACCGTGCTGGAAGGGGTTCACGCCACCCTGCGTCAACTCAGCTCGGCGCTGGAGCGCAACAAGGTTATCGAACTGAATCCTACCGCCGGCACCAAATTCGACCCCCACCAGCACCAAGCCATCAGCATGGTCCCCGCAGATCAAGAGCCCAACACCGTTGTGGGCGTCCTGCAAAAGGGCTACTTGATCGCAGATCGAGTCCTGCGCCCTGCCCTGGTGACCGTGGCTGCGCCGAAGTAATCGAACAAAAAAGCGCCCTCGGGCACTTGAAACCCCTATTTAAAACACCACTTTAGGAACAACCGGAAGCAAAAAGCGCTTCCTCAGTTTTCCAGGAGATACAGAACATGGGCAAGATCATTGGCATCGACTTGGGCACCACGAACTCGTGCGTGGCCATCATGGAAGGCAACACCACCAAGGTGATCGAAAACAGCGAAGGCGCTCGCACCACTCCTTCCATCATCGCTTATCAAGAAGACGGTGAAATTCTGGTGGGTGCCTCGGCCAAGCGCCAGGCTGTGACCAACCCCAAGAACACCCTGTATGCGGTGAAGCGCCTGATCGGCCGCAAGTTCACCGAAAAGGAAGTTCAAAAGGACATCGACCTGATGCCCTACACCATTGCCGCTGCGGACAACGGCGACGCCTGGGTGGAAGTGCGCGGCAAGAAGCTGGCCCCCCCTCAAGTGTCGGCTGAAGTGCTGCGCAAGATGAAGAAGACCGCTGAAGACTACCTGGGTGAAGAAGTGACCGAGGCCGTCATCACGGTGCCTGCTTACTTCAACGATGCACAGCGCCAAGCCACCAAAGACGCAGGCCGTATCGCGGGTCTGGAAGTCAAGCGCATCATCAACGAGCCCACGGCTGCAGCTCTGGCTTTCGGCCTGGACAAGGCTGGCAAGGGCGACCGCAAGATCGCCGTGTATGACCTCGGCGGCGGCACTTTCGATATCTCGATCATCGAAATCGCCGATGTGGATGGCGAAAAGCAATTCGAAGTGCTGTCGACCAACGGCGACACCTTCCTCGGTGGCGAGGACTTCGACCAGCGCATCATCGACTACATCATCGGCGAGTTCAAGAAAGAGTCGGGTGTGGACCTGACCAAGGACGTGCTGGCGCTGCAACGCCTGAAGGAAGCCGCTGAAAAGGCCAAGATCGAGCTGTCAAGCAACTCCCAGACGGACGTCAACCTGCCCTACATCACGGCTGACGCCACCGGCCCGAAACACTTGAACATCAAGCTGACCCGCGCCAAGCTGGAAAGCCTGGTTGAAGAGCTGATCGAACGTACCATTGCCCCTTGCCGCATGGCCATCAAGGACGCGGGCGTGTCGGTGAGCGACATTCAGGACGTGATCCTGGTCGGCGGTATGACCCGCATGCCCAAGGTGCAAGAGAAGGTCAAGGAATTCTTCGGCAAGGATCCCCGCAAGGACGTCAACCCCGACGAAGCCGTGGCGGTGGGCGCTGCTGTTCAAGGCCAAGTGCTGGCCGGCGACCGTACCGATGTGTTGCTGCTGGACGTGACCCCTCTGTCTCTGGGCATTGAAACCCTGGGCGGTGTCATGACCAAGATGATCAGCAAGAACACCACCATTCCTACCAAGTTTGCGCAGACCTTCTCGACCGCTGACGACAACCAACCGGCCGTGACCATCAAGGTTTACCAAGGTGAGCGCGAAATGGCTTCGGGCAACAAGATGCTGGGCGAGTTCAATCTCGAAGGTATCCCACCCGCCCCTCGCGGCGTGCCACAAATCGAAGTGGCCTTCGACATCGACGCCAACGGCATCCTGCACGTGAGCGCCAAGGACAAGGGCACTGGCAAGGAAAACAAGATCACCATCAAGGCCAACTCGGGTCTGTCGGAAGACGAAATCCAGAAGATGGTCAAGGACGCCGAACTGAACGCGGCCGAAGACAAGAAGAAGCTGGAACTGGTGCAAGCCAAGAACCAAGGCGATGGCATGGTTCACAGCGTGCGCAAGTCCTTGACCGAATACGGCGACAAGCTGGAAGCCGGTGAAAAGGACAAGATCGAAGCCGCGATCAAGGACGTCGAAGAAGCCCTCAAGGGTGAAGACAAGGACGACATCGAGGCCAAGACCAACGCCCTGATGACCGCTTCGCAGAAGCTGGGCGAGAAGATGTACGCCGACATGCAAGCTGCTCAAGGCGCCGCCGGTGCCGAGGGGGCTGGCGCGCAGGCTGGTGCCGAACAAGCCCCACCCGCAGACGACAATGTGGTCGATGCCGAGTTCAAGGAAGTCAAGAAGGACTGATCTGACCAAGGCTTTCGCCTAGGGGCACAGGCCGTGTGAGCAAAGCGCTCACGCCCTGTGCCTTTGTCGGATCTGGATCCTCTTACCAACAACATCATGGCAAAACGCGATTACTACGAAGTCTTAGGACTCGCCAAAGGCGCGTCTGAAGAAGACATCAAAAAGGCCTACCGCAAGGCGGCCATGAAGCACCATCCTGACCGCAATCAGGGTGACAAGGCCAAGGAGGCCGAAGAGAAATTCAAAGAGGTCAAAGAGGCCTATGAGATGCTCTCGGACCCCAAGAAGCGTCAGGCCTATGACCAGTTTGGTCATGCTGGCGTCGACCCCAACATGGGAGCCGGTGGCGCGGGCCAGGGCTTTGGTGGTTTCGCCGATGCCTTTGGCGATATCTTTGGCGACATCTTCGGTGGAGCCGGAGGCCGCCGTGGCGGCGGACCTCAGGTTTACCGTGGCAACGATTTGTCGTACGCCATGGAAATCACGCTGGAAGAAGCCGCATCGGGCAAGGACACGCAAATCCGCATCCCCTCGTGGGATGAGTGCGACACCTGCCACGGTTCCGGGGCAAAGCCAGGCACCAGCGCCAAAACCTGCGCCACCTGCAATGGCTCAGGCACCGTGCACATGCGCCAAGGCTTTTTCAGTGTGCAACAAACCTGCCCCCACTGCCGTGGAACAGGCAAGATCATCCCTGAACCTTGCACCACCTGTCATGGTCAAGGCAAGATCAAAAAGACCAAGACACTGGAAGTCAAGATCCCAGCCGGGATCAACGAGGGCATGCGCATTCGCTCTGCCGGCAATGGCGAGCCTGGCACCAATGGCGGCCCGGCGGGCGACCTGTACATCGAGATCCGCATCAAGCAGCATGAGATTTTCGAGCGCGATGGCGACGATCTGCACTGCACGGTTCCCGTGGCGCTGACCTCTGCGGCGCTGGGAGGCACGGTCGAAGTCCCCACTCTTGGTGGCAAGGCCGAGATCGAAATTCCCGAAGGTACCCAGCATGGCAAGACCTTCCGCCTGCGGGGTAAGGGCATCAAGGGGCTGCGCTCAAGCTATCCGGGCGACCTTTACTGCCACATTCAGGTCGAAACCCCAGTCAAACTCACCGAGCACCAACGAAAATTGCTCAAAGAGTTGGATGAGTCCTTCAAAAAGGGCGGCGAAAAGCATTCGCCCAACGCCAAAAGCTGGACTGACCGCGTGAAAAACATTTTCAAATGATGGGTTTTTGCTAGGGAAAGGCACCTTCGGGTGCTTTTTTTAATCAGGCGCCAATTTCTGCCGCTTTCGACAGTCTGTACACCTGTGGGCCGACATCCGATCAATCGATTTTGATTTTCTGTATTGCTCAGCGGGTTCTCATCCATGCAAGTTCAGACGCCGTTCGCCGCAAGGGGGGACCAGATTTGAGCTTTGGCTACCGTGAAGCTCAAGTCCAGGACCCATCTGCCGAAAAAACCAGGACTTCGGCGAAGTCTTACTGATTGCGCTTTCATTCTTCTGAGGCAGCCATGGACGCCCTCTACCCCGGCATTGACGAATCTCGAGCACTGATTGTTGACGGAAACCATACGTCACGCAGCATTCTTGCTGCTCAGTTGCGCGAGATGGGAGTCGGTACGGTTGTCCAAAGTAGCCGACCTCAGGATGCCCGTGGCAAGCTTGAGCATGCCACCTTTGATTTCGTCTTGTGTGACTACCACTTCGAGCACTGTGATTACAGTGGTCAGGACCTCCTGGATGACCTGCGTCGAAGTCAATTGCTCCCCTACTTCACCACCTTTGTCATGGTGACCGGTGAGGCCAGTTACAACAAGGTGGCTGAAGCAGCAGAGTCGGCACTTGACAGCTACATCATCAAACCCTATACCGCCAGCTCGTTGGCTGACCGGTTATTGCTGGCCAGGCGCCGCAAGTTGGCTCTCGCCAAAGTGTTTGAAGCATTGGAAGCCGGCGACACCATGCGAGCCGCCGCTTTGTGCGTCCAGCGTTACATCGAAGGGCTGCCCTATGGGTTGTACGCCGCACGCATCGGTGGCGAGCTTTTTGTGCGTCAGGGGCGTTTCGATGAGGCCAAGGCGCTCTACCAAAAGCTGATGGAGCGCAATCCGCCGCCAGCCTGGGCTCGGCTGGGGCTAGCTCGAACGCTGCTGGAAAGCCAGCAAGCACCACAAGCCAAGAAGATCCTTGAAGGACTGGTGAAGGATTCCCCAGACTTTGCGGAGGGACATGATCTGCTTGGGAAAGTCCAGGTCGAGCAGGGAGACATGGCAGATGCCCTCGAGTCATACAAAAATGCCTGGAATATCACCCCCAGTTCGATCACCCGCTCAGCCAAACTTGGCGCCATGACTTTTTACATGGGCGCGGAGGAAGAGGCACAGCGACCGTTGGAGCGAGCTGCTGCGCTCGGAGCGGGGTCGAAAATGTTCGACAACCAGTCTCTGGTTTTACTTGCTTTTGTCCGCTATGACGCCAGGGATGCCAAGGGCGTGAGGCGGTGCCTGAGTCAATTAGAGCAGGGACAACAAAAAACACCAGATAGTGCTCGACTTGCACGCCAAATCGAAATCGCCAGAGTACTGGCGAAGCTCGCGGATAAGCACACCGAGGCGGCCAAGTCTGAAATGTTTACCTTGGGGCGGCAGTTGGACTCTGCGGATCTGGATGTCGAAGGAGCATGCAACATTCTTTCATTGCTCGCTCGAATGCCCTCCGAGACGGCCAGAGGAACACGTGCTCAAGAGTGGGTTGAAGCCTTGGTTTGGCGATTCAGCGGGAACAAAGCCGCAGCACAACTGATGACTGCGGCAAGTGAGCATCTGAGCGCACAGCACGATCAGGTATTGGCAGTCTTAGCTCAGGCGCAGAGTACGGTACAGACTGCCCTGACCTACGCCTTGACCGGCGAACGGCGCTACACGGTAGTTGAGCTGATCAATCTGGCCAAAAAATGGCGAAATGCCAAATGGGCCGAAATGGCCGCCCATGCCCTTGAGCGCCACAAAGGCCACATTCCCGACGCAGATGCGTTGGCAAACTCGATCAACGAGTTGAAGACGCTATTTGCTGGTCAACCGAGCAAGCTCCCCTTGGGCAACGAAGACGGCCGCCAAACTGGAGGGCTTTCTCTGCGAGTGCAGAAGTCAGCCCCAGAGATCACACCAGCGGCCGCGCTGGCATGATCTTCAGCCTTACTCCTTGACGCAGTCGACGTAATAGCGCACGCCGCCGGTCGGCAACTCCTCGGCAACCAAGCCATGCACGTCTGTGGCGAAGCCAGGGAAGGATGCATTGAAATCCCGCGCAAACTTAAGGAAATCGACGATCTTCTTGTTGAAGCGCTCACCTGGGATCAACAACGGGATCCCAGGCGGATATGGGGTCAGCAAGGCGGTCGTGATCCGACCTTCCAGCTTCTCGATGTCGACTCGCTCGGTCAGTCGGCGGGCGATACAAGCATAAGCATCCGAAGGCTTCATCGCGGGTTCGAGGCCCGATAGGTAAACCTCGGTGGTCAGGCGGGCGATGTCACCCTTGGCGTACGCCTCGTGCACGCTCTGGCAAAGGTCGCGCAGTCCCATGCGTTCATACCTGGGATACTTCTTGCAGAACTCTGGCACGGCACGCCACAGGGGCTGGTTCTTGTCGTAGTCATCCTTGAACTGCTGCAGCGCCGTCAACATGGTGTTCCAACGGCCCTTGGTGATGCCAATGGTAAACATGATGAAAAAGCTGTATTGCCCGGTCTTTTCAACCACCACACCATGCTCGGCCAGGTACTTGGTGACGATGGAGGCAGGGATACCCGTCTTGGCAAATTTGCCCGACACGTCCAGCCCTGGGGTGATGATGGTCGATTTGATCGGGTCCAGTATGTTGAAGCCCTCGGCCAGATTGCCGAAGCCATGCCATTTGTCCTTGGCTTTAAGGACCCAATCCGATGGCTTGCCGATGTCTTCTGATACCAGCTTGTCCGGCCCCCATACCTTGAACCACCAGTCCTTGTCGTAGTCTTGCGAGACCTTCCGCATGGCACGACGGAAGTCCAAGGCTTCTTTGATCGACTCTTCGACCAAGGCCGTTCCGCCTGGGGGCTCCATCATGGCTGCTGCCACGTCGCACGACGCGATGATCGCGTACTGCGGCGAGGTGGACGTGTGCATCAAGTAGGCTTCATTGAACAGGTTGCGGTCCAGCTTGACGTTCTGGGAATCCTGCACCAACACTTGCGACGCCTGAGAGATGCCCGCGAGCAGTTTGTGGGTGGACTGGGTGGCATACACCACGGCGTCCTTGGGGCGCGCGCGCCCTTTGCCCATGGCGTGGTAGGTGCCATAGAACTTGTGGAACGCGGCATGCGGCAGCCACGCTTCATCAAAGTGCAAGTTGTCGATCCAGCCATCGAGCATGCCCTTGATGGTTTCTGTGTTGTACAGAACGCCGTCGTAGGTGCTTTGCGTGATCGTCAAAATCCGTGGCTTGGCCTTGCGGGCATCGACGCCTTTGAGCAAGGGGTTGGATGCGATCTTCTTGCGGATGTTGTCTGGCTCGAACTCACTCTTGGGGATCGGGCCAATGATGCCGTAGTTGTTGCGCGTGGGGGTCAGGAACACCGGCACGGCACCCGTCATGATGATGCTGTGGAGGATCGACTTGTGGCAGTTGCGATCGACCACGACGATGTCGCCAGGCGCCACCGTGTGGTGCCACACCATCTTGTTCGACGTAGAGGTGCCATTGGTGACGAAGTAGCAGTGATCGGCATTGAAGATGCGCGCGGCATTCTTTTCAGATTCGGCCACCGGCCCGGTGTGATCCAGCAGTTGCCCCAACTCTTCCACCGCATTGCACACATCGGCGCGCAGCATGTTTTCGCCAAAGAATTGGTGGAACATCTGGCCCACGGGGCTCTTGAGAAAAGCCACGCCCCCCGAGTGCCCCGGGCAGTGCCAGGAGTAGGAGCCATCCTGGGCGTAATCCATCAAGGCTTTGAAGAACGGGGGCGCCAGGCCATCGAGGTAGCTGCGAGCTTCGCGAATGATGTGCCGCGCCACGAATTCGGGGGTGTCCTCGAACATGTGAATGAAGCCATGCAGCTCACGCAGGATGTCGTTCGGGATGTGCTCCGAGGTGCGAGTCTCGCCGTACAAATAAATAGGAATATCTGCGTTCTTGAAGCGGATTTCTTCAATGAATTTGCGCAGGTTCAAAATGGCGGGATCTAATTCAGGGCCATGACTGAATTCTTCATCGTCGATCGACAGGATGAATGCACTGGCCCGGCTTTGCTGCTGCGCGAATTGAGACAGGTCCCCGTAACTGGTCACCCCCAGGACTTCGAAGCCCTCTTTTTGGATGGCGTCCGCCAAGGCCCGGATGCCCAACCCCGAGGTGTTTTCAGAGCGGAAGTCCTCGTCGATGATGACGATCGGGAAGTGAAAACGCAACATGGTCATTTCCTTGAGGCGAGGCAATGAAAAAAATCAAGATCGCGAGTGTAGGCGCAGACTCGCCTGCTTTTGTTGACCTTGCGCGCAAACAGTGGTCAAAAGCTAGGAATATCGAAACAACAGCCGTACACTTTCGCCAGCATGGGGAGCTGAGGTGAGATGAGCGAGTCAGCGCTTTGGTGGATCGTGACAGGATTTTTCGTCAGCCTGGAGATGCTCTCCAGGTCGGCGTACTTATTCATGCTCGCGCTGGGTGCCGCTGCCGCTGCCATGGCGGCCTCTCTCGGAGCACCGCAAGCCACTCAACTGATCGCTGCGTTCATCGTGGGCGGTATCGGCGTGGCCAGCCTCCATTTTCATCTTCTGAAAAGAGGCCGATTAGCGCACGCGACTGATTTCGGCTCCGAACTCCCCCCCGTTGACATTGGCGCCGAGGTTCATGTCGATCATTGGGAATCCGACGGAACCTGCAAGGTTCAACACAAGGGCACAGTATGCGTAGGGCGCCACTTTGGCCCGCATTTGCCCTCACTTGGAAAGCACCGGATCAAATCGGTGGACGGCCCGTTTCTGGTGCTGGAACAGCTGTGACAAGGCCACCCGATGGCCGTTGAGTTGACGTCTGGTCGGAATGTGCTGGGTGGTCCGCTGAGGGCTTGCGCCTTCGATCCACTGACTGGTTATTTTCGCGACGGCTGCTGCCGCCCTCATCCAGATGATCTGGGGCGACATTTGGTTTGCGCGCGGATGACCGACGCTTTTTTGCAGTTCTCGCTCAGCCGGGGCAATGACCTGCTGACCCCCAGGCCGGAATGGCGGTTTCCGGGGTTGAGGGCCGGTCAACGTTGGTGTGTGAGCGCGATCCGGTGGCTGGAAGCCTTGGAGGCCGGCTGCGCTCCGCCGGTGGTGCTCGAAAGCACGCACGAAAACGCCTTGGACATTGTTTCTTTGGCGGTGCTGCAAGCGCACGCCTTGGGCGGCGGCACTGGGCCGGTCTGATGGGCTGAGCCGCTTCAGGCTTGGGTCAACAAGGCCTTCAGGCCGTCTTCGTCCAGAATCGGAATGCCCAGCGTCTGGGCCTTCTCCAACTTGGAGCCCGCCTCTGCGCCCGCCACGACATAGTGCGTCTTTTTGGACACCGAGCCAGCCACTTTGCCCCCCGCCGCTTCGATCAAGGCTTTGGCCTCATCCCGAGACAGTGTGGGCAAGGTGCCGGTCAGCACCAAGGTCATGCCGTGCAGCGGCAGCGTGGTGGGGTCGACTGCAACCGGATCGTGCTCTTCCCATCGGATGCCGGCTGCTCGAAGTTGTTCCACCACTTCTCGGTTGTGGGGCTGATCGAAGAACTTGCGGATGCTCAAGGCCACGACCGGGCCCACATCGTTGACCAGCATGAGTTGCTCAACAGAAGCATCCATGATGCTGTCCATGCGGCCGAAATGCTTCGCCAGATCCTTGGCCGTTGCTTCACCCACATGGCGAATGCCCAGCCCGAACAAGAATCGTGGCAGCGTGGTCTGCTTGCTTTTTTCGAGCGCATCAACCAGATTCTGCGCACTCTTGTCTGCCATCCGGTCGAGGGCCGCCAATTTCGCAATGCCCAGCTTGTAAAGCTCAGGCAAGGTGCGTATCAGCCCTCCGTCGATCAGTTGATCCACCAGCTTTTCGCCAAGCCCCTCGACATCCATGGCGCGCCGCTGGGCAAAGTGCAGCAGGGCCTGCTTGCGCTGCGCGGCACAAAACAAGCCACCAGTGCAACGGTGGTCGACCTCACCCGGCTCTCGCACCACTTCGCTGCCACAAACAGGGCAGGCCTTGGGCATGCGGAAATTGGCAACATAAGCCAAACGATTGCCCGCCACTACCCCAACCACCTCGGGGATCACATCCCCTGCCCGGCGCACGATCACGGTATCGCCCACCCGAACCCGCTTGCGGCGCAGTTCAAACAGGTTGTGCAAGGTGGCGTTGGCGACCGTCACCCCGCCTACAAACACTGGCTTGAGTCGAGCCACCGGTGTCAGTTTGCCGGTGCGGCCCACCTGCACGTCAATGGACTCGACCTGGGTCAGTTGTTCTTGGGCCGGATACTTGTGTGCGACTGCCCAGCGGGGCTCACGAGTGACAAACCCCAGCCGCTCTTGCAACGCGCGTCGATTGACCTTGTAGACCACGCCATCGATGTCGAATGGCAATTGATCCCGTAGGCGGCCCATCGCCTGATGAAAGGCCACCAATCCATTCGGCCCTTCGGCGCCAAGCGCCACTGTTCGGTGCGCGCACACGGGTAAGCTCATACCGATCAAGGCATCGAGGATCCCGCTGTGTGTGTCGGGAACAGCCCAGCCGTCTACTTGACCCAAGCCGTAGGCATAAAAGCTCAGCGGCCGTTGGGCTGCAATCGACGGATCGAGTTGTCGAACGGCTCCGGCGGCGGCATTGCGTGGGTTGACGAAGGTCTTTTCGCCCTTGCTGCGCTGACGTTCGTTGAGTCGTTCGAAATCGTCGCGACGCATGTAGACCTCGCCCCGCACTTCCAGGACAGGCGGGGCCTCACCTTGCAGGCGCAAGGGAATCTGGCCGATGGTTCGAATGTTCTGGGTGACGTCTTCGCCCACCTCGCCATCGCCGCGGGTTGCCGCACAGACCAAGGTGCCTCGCTCGTAGCGCAGGTTGATGGCCAGCCCATCGAACTTGAGTTCTGCCGCGTACTCAACCGGAGGGTCTTCGGGCCCGAGTTCCAATTCGCGTCGTACACGCGCATCAAAGGCCAACGCACCACTGGCTTCGGTGTCGGTCTCGGTGCGGATGGACAACATCGGCACGGCATGGCGAACGGGGGCGAACCCATCCAGCACCTGGCCCAGGACACGCTGCGTGGGCGAGTCCGGGGTGCGCAGTTCAGGGTGGGCGTCTTCCAGTTCCGTCAGTTGCCGAAACAGCCGGTCGTACTCGGCGTCCGGTATCTCGGGGTTGTCCAGCACATAGTAGCGATGGGCGTGGTGGTGTAACTGCTGACGCAGGGATGCAGCCAGTTGCGCCAGCTCGCTCGGGCTCGCGTCAGCTTGGGCTGCCCCAAACAAGTCTGATTGAGACACGCTGGAATGCTCCCGAATGCTCAGCTGAACAAGCGCCGCGTCGCAGCGGATCCGGCCGCCAGATCTCTTGCCGCCAAGGCCTGATACAAACGAGCCAACTCGCCTTCAATCGAGGCGAATGCGGCCGCCGTGAAGGGGTTGCCTTGCTCATCAGCCATCGTCGCATCCAAGCCCAAGGCCAAGGCTTCGCCAGCAGCGCACCAGGCTTTGAAGGGTTCTTGAGACTCGGCTGTCTGTGGCACATCGAAAGACAGAATCAGTTCACGCACTGAAGACTGATCAGGATCGTCGGCAAAAGCCGCCTGAGCATCGAATTGCAGCGTCAAGACAGGTGGCGCGCCCTCTTCTGACGACGGCAAGACCAAGCGCCCTGGCAGCGCACCCGGCACAAAACCGTGGCGCACGGCCTGCTGCTGAATGTAGCCCACCGACCAGGTGCTGGTTCGGGCATGCAGACGCAAAGCCAGTTGGGCATCGTGGTCACACGCAAAGCCATCCAACTCCTTGGCGTGCGCCACCACATCGAGCATGTCTGGAAACACCACGCTGCCACCCAAGCCATCGGCCATGGCCTGGATCTTCTGCACGAATTCAGAATATTCGATTTCGTTGAGGGCACCGGTGCGATTGGCCAGCAAGACCCCCGCCTGGATTTCGCCGTAGGTGACGCCGGCTTGCGGGAACTCCCATTCGCCGCAGTCTGTGCGCAAGCCCTCGACCAGAACAGGTTTGCTGCCAGCCCGGCGAGTGGGTGGCAAATGCGCCAGCAACATGTCGCCGCTGAGTGGGCTTTCGATGTTGATGGTGGCGATGGCGTCAATCAAGGCATCGAGCTTGGCGCCACCTCGCTTGGGCAGCGGCAAAGGGGGCACGGATGACTCGCCCGCGTCCCCGTCATTCATCTCGGCCGGGATGGTGTCCGCCAGAGAAGGATCTTCTGCCCCCCTCGGCTCCAGGCTCGCCCGCTTGGGTTGCAGCTTGGCAAACTTGCGGGAAGTCCAGGCTCCGTGCGCCACCACGCCAGCCAGCACGGCGCCCCCCAGGATGGCCAGCGACATCGTCAAGGAATTGCTCATTGTGTGATCCGTTTCAAGCGGCTTGGGCCATGCCGATGGCCGCCTCCATGTCTACCGCCACAATGCGGGAGACGCCTTGTTCTTGCATGGTCACGCCCACCAGTTGTTCTGCCATTTCCATGGCGATCTTGTTGTGGGAGATGAAGAGGAACTGCGTACCAACCGACATGCTCTTGACCAGACGAGCGTAGCGTTCGGTGTTGGCGTCATCCAGCGGTGCATCCACCTCATCCAACAGGCAGAAGGGAGCCGGATTCAACTGGAAGATCGCGAACACGAGTGCGATCGCAGTCAAGGCTTTCTCGCCGCCGGACAGCAAATGAATGGTGCTGTTCTTCTTGCCGGGCGGATGCGCCATCACCTGCACACCGGCATCCAGAATCTCGTCACCGGTCATCACGAGTTTGGCGCTACCGCCCCCAAACAAGCTGGGGAACATTCGCCCAAAATGCTCATTGACGGTGTTGAACGTGGCGCCCAGCAGATCACGCGTCTCCAGGTCAATCTTGTGGATCGCGTCTTCCAGCGTCTGGATGGCATCCGTCAAATCAGCGTTTTGCGAATCCAGGAAGCCCTTGCGTTCGCGGGCGGCCGTCAACTCGTCGAGCGCAGCCAGGTTCACGGCACCCAATGCGGCAATTTCGCGCTGGATGCGGTCGATTTCTGTTTGCAAGCCATACAACTTGACCCCATCTTGTTCAATCTGGGCAGCAAGGGCTTCCAGATCGACACCCGCTGCAGTCAGTTGCTCCATGTACTGCGCGCCGCCCAAAGAGGCCGCTTGCTCTTCGAGTTGAAGCTTGGTGATCTGATCACGCAAAGGCTGCAGGCTTCGCTCGAATTCCATTCGTTGCTCGTCCGCTCTACGCAGTTGCACAGAAAGATCGTCGTAACGGTTGCGCGTCTGAGCGAGCAGATTTTCCTTTTCCAGCTTGACTGCCAGCGCGTCATCCAGCCCGGTTTGTGCCGTCGCGTCACTCAGTCGCGCGTGCTCTTCCTGCAGTTGCTCGGCAGATGCAGCGTTGGCTTGAATCTGCTGTACCGCCGTTTCAATGCCACGCTGCAACTCTCCTCGACGAGCCGACATAGAGCGTGCGCTGAATTGGGCCTCTTGGGCTTGCCGCTCGAGGGCACGGGATTGCTCTCGCGCTTGATTGAGTTTGCGCTCGGCTTCGATGACCGATTCCTCAAGCTGCGCGTGCTTCTCCTGAGCATCTGCCAGGCTCAGGTCAAGCTCTTCAAAGCGCGCTTCTCCGGTTGCCCGACGCTCTTGCAATTCATCCAGTTGCCCGTCGATTTCGGCTAGCTCGGCTGAGATCTGGTCACGGCGGGAGTTGGCTTGTTCGGCCTGTTGAGTCAAACGCAGTACTTCCACCTGCAGTTGATGCGTGCGCTGTTGGATCTCACTGGCTTCCCGACGAACCACGGCCAGGCGCTGAGACGCTTCCGAATAAGCTGCCTCGGCGCGGATCAGGGCCGCTCGGGCATCGTCAGCCAGCATCCCTTGTGCACGCACCTGCTTTTCGAGGTTTTCGATTTCCTGGGCGCGAGCCAGCATGCCGGCCTGCTCGGAATCGGGCGCATAGAAAGTGACGGCGTATTGACTGACGGCATGCCCGGCACGCGTCATGATCACTTCGCCATGCGTCAGCTTGTTGCGATTGGCCAGTGCCTCTTCAAGCGAGGCGGCGGTGTACACCCCCTCCAACCAATCGTTCATCAAGGCCTTCAAACCTGCGTCACTGAGGCGAAGCAAGTCTGACAAACGAGGCAAAGTTTGGTGTGTGTTTTGAATCCCCGCCGAGGGCAAGCTGTAGAAGGCGAGCTTGGCTGGCGGCGCATCTTGCTCAAACGCCCGCACGGTTTCAACACGGCCTACTTCCAGTGCGGACAAGCGCTCACGCAGTGCCGATTCGAGCGCGTTTTCCCATCCTGTTTCGATGTGAATCTTGGTCCACAAGCCCTGAAGCCCATCCAGCCCATGCTTGGACAACCACGGTTTGAGCTTGCCTTCGGTTTGGACCTTTTCTTGCAGAGTACGCAAGGCCTCGAGGCGAGCAGCCAGTTCAGCGTGTTTGGCTGTTTGAGCGTTGGCCTCTTGTTGCTGAGATTTGCGTGCTTCGTCTAGCGCGGGCACCGAGTCAGTCAATTCGCTCAGTTGGCCTTCGATGACGGCTTGCTCTTCTTCGCCCTGCTCCAGTTGGCGACGAAGGTCTTGCAATCGCGCTTCATCCGGCGAGGCCAGGCCCTGGCGTTCCGTGCTAAGGCGCTCACGCCGCAAGTTCAGCTGTCTGGATTGATCGTCGATGTTGCGCGACTCTGCAGCCAGCAGTTGAATCTGCTGCTGCACTTGGCCTGCCACGCCACGTTGTTCGTTGGCTCGCTGTGTGGCGGCGCGCACGGCGTCTTCCAGGGCGGGCACATTGGTGGCCAATTCTTCGGCCTGCGCCGCCAGAATTTCGGCCTGCTCTTCGGCGGCAGCCATTTGTTCGGCCAGTGTTTCCAGTTCGGTCTCGGCACTGGTCTTGCGTTCGGCCCATTGGTCGTTTTGCGCTTTCAACTCGGCCAGTCGTTGCTCGACACGTTGGCGTCCTTCAACCACGTACCGGATGCGCTCTTCCAGGCGGCTGACCTCCAGATTGGCTTCTGCCAGCACCCCTTGCGCGACATGCAGTTCGTCGCTGGCCGCGTAGTGATCTTGGCGAACGTGTTCCAGTTCTGCTTCAACGTGCCGCAGTTCAGCCAGGCGGGCTTCCAGGCCGTTGGTCGCCTCTGAAATCGCCTGCTTGATGCGATCCGATTCGGAAGAAGCATCCCGGTGCTTCAAAAACCAGAGCTGGTGCAGCTTCGTTGTGCCCTGCTCCTGTAGCGCGTGGTAGCGGGTGGCGACTTCGGCCTGCTTCTCCAACTTATCCAGGTTGTTGTTCAACTCTCGCAGGATGTCTTCCACCCGCGTCAGGTTCTCACGCGTGTCTTTGAGACGGTTTTCGGTTTCGCGGCGACGTTCCTTGTATTTGGATACGCCAGCAGCCTCTTCCAGAAACAGACGCAGCTCTTCGGGCTTGGATTCGATGATCCGGCTGATCGTGCCCTGACCAATGATCGCGTAGGCGCGGGGGCCAAGACCGGTGCCAAGGAACACATCTTGCACATCCCGTCGGCGAACCGGCTGATTGTTGATGAAATAGCTCGACGTGCCATCCCGCGTCAGCACCCGCTTCACCGCGATCTCGGCGAACTGGTTCCACTGGCCGCCCGCGCGCGCGTCCTCGTTGCTGAACACCAGCTCTACGCTAGACCGGCTGGCTGGCTTGCGGTTACCCGATCCATTGAAGATCACGTCCTGCATGGATTCGCCACGCAGTTCGGACGCCTTGGATTCACCCAGCACCCAGCGAACGGCGTCCATGATGTTGGATTTGCCGCAACCATTGGGCCCCACCACCCCGACCAATTGACCTGGCAAATGGAAGTGAGTGGGTTCGGCAAAAGATTTGAAGCCGGACAGCTTGATGGAATTCAGGCGCATGCGATGGCGGTGACTCGAAGAGAAAAACTCGAAAAATAACCTGCTAAGTCTTTGATTTATTTAACAAAAACTGCAATTTCGCGAGCCAAAATCAACCAGGGATGATAGCATCGGCAACTTCCCCTCCTGTTTGTCATCTGTTGCACCGTTGCGTGCAGCGACGCATTACCTTCGCATCATGGCCAAGAAAGCCCCTGCCTCCACCCAGCCAAGTCCTCGTCCCAGTCGCGCCAAGGCGGCCAAGTCTTCATTGGCCGTGGGGGAGCGCATCAAACCCAACACCCCGCCTTCGGCCCCGGCTCGCAAACTCGATGTGTTCGACAACCCGAACCCTGGGCGTGACTATGTGATCCAGTTTCAGGTGCCCGAGTTCACCTGCTTCTGCCCGCTCACTGGCCAGCCCGACTTCGCCCATTTCACGATTGACTGCATTGCCGACAAACTGTGCATCGAGCTCAAGAGCTTGAAGATGTACATGTGGAGCTACCGCAATGAGGGCGCCTTCCACGAAAAGGTCACCAATGACATCCTGGAAGACATGGTCAAGGCCATCAACCCACGCTTCTTGCGGATCACGGCCAAGTGGTATGTGCGCGGCGGCATCTACACCAACGTGGTGGTAGAGCATCGCAAAAAGGGCTGGAAGCCCCAGCCTCGAGTCGACCTGCCTCAACATGCCGCCGAAAGTGGCCTGCTCGGCGCTTGATTCCTGATGTCCCAGACGCTGTTTCTGGCGAACTGGGGCGCTCTGCTTTTGGCGCTCGGCATGGCCGGGCTTTTCAAGCCTTGGTTGGTGTTGAGGCACCGTCCCTTGCAAAGCCCTTGGCTAGGGGCCATGGTGATTCTGCCCTGGGTGTGGTGGCTTCAGCAGTTGCTGCCAAGTGGGGTAGCTTTGCGCATTGGCGGTGCTTGTCTGCTCGTCTTGATGTTCGGGTGGCCCCTGGCGATCTGGAGCCAGCCTGTGGTGACGGTGGGTACCGCCCTGATTGAGGTGCTCGGCCCGCCATTCGGGCACATGGCGCCGACGCATTCGGTGGCTGCCGTCGTCCAGGTCTGGCTTGAACTGGGTCCAACCATGATCTGGACCGGCGTGATCCCAGCCACGCTGGCCTTGAGCATCGGCTTGGCCATACGCCGATGGGCGCCTCAGCACCTTTTTGTCTACATCTTGGGCCGAGGCTTTTTCGGCACCGCACTGGCCATTTCCTTGACGGGCGTACTGGGCTGGTTGGCCAACCGGGTTCCCGACTCGATGAGCACAGAAGAGTGGCTGCTGGGCCATTGGCTGCTGGGTTGGGGGGAAGCCATCAGCACCGGCATGTTGACGTCCATCTTCGTCGCCTTCAAACCGCAGTGGCTGTTGACCTATTCAGACGCCAGATACCTGCCCCCGCCAGGCGGGGACTCTCAAAAGGGATAATCACGCCCATGAACCCATTGTTGAAAAAGCTGCAGCCCTATCCGTTCGAGCGGCTGCGCCAGTTGACTGCTGATGTCAAACCCAACCCGGCCTATCGCGCGATCAGCCTGGGGATTGGTGAGCCCAAACACGCTACGCCCGACTTCATCAAGCACGCGCTGACGACGTCGCTGGAGGGCTTGGCGTCCTACCCTGCCACGGCTGGCGAACCCGCATTGCGCGAAGCCTGCGCGCGCTGGATCAAACGGCGCTATCAACTGGATCTGGACCCGGCCACCCAGATTCTTCCGGTCAACGGATCCCGCGAAGCCTTGTTTGCCTTGGCTCAGGTGGTCATCGACCCCACGCAAGCAGGACGAAACGGTCAAGCCACGCCGACCGTGGTCAGCCCCAACCCCTTCTATCAAATCTACGAAGGGGCGGCCTTGTTGGCGGGCGCCGAGGTGGTGTTTGCCAATTCGGACCCCGCTAAAAACTTCGCGGCAGATTGGTCCAGTATTCCTGATTCCGTATGGGCGACCACCCAGTTGGTGTTCGTGTGCTCGCCAGGGAACCCGACGGGCGCGGTGATCCCGCTTGAGGAGTGGGCTCGTCTGTTCGAGTTGAGCGACAAGCATGGTTTTGTCATTGCCTCCGACGAATGCTATTCAGAGATCTACTTCCGCCAGGGGGCTGACGCCGCGCCGCTGGGTGGCCTCGAGGCCGCGCACAAACTGGGACGAACCGATTTCAAACGCCTGATTGCACTGACCAGTTTGTCGAAGCGATCGAATGTGCCGGGCATGCGCTCTGGCTTCGTGGCTGGCGACCGTGAGCTGATCAAGTCCTTCCTGCTTTACCGCACGTACCACGGCAGCGCCATGAGCCCCGTGGTGCAACGCGCCAGCATCGCCGCTTGGAACGATGAAACCCATGTGGTGGAAAATCGTCGTCTGTACGCCGAAAAGTTCGAGCGTGTGACCCCCATCCTGGCCTCTGTGATGGATGTCGCATTGCCAGACGCCAGCTTTTATCTCTGGGCAAAAGTGCCTGACAAATGCGGTGGCGGCAGCGACGAGTGGTTCGCACGCGAGTTACTCGCTCAATACAATGTGGCTGTCTTGCCAGGAAGTTACCTGGCCCGAGAAGCCCATGGCGTCAATCCAGGAGCAGGTCGAGTCCGTATGGCGCTGGTTGCCGGCGTCGACGAATGTGTCGAAGCCGCAGAGCGGATCCGCTCCTTCATTCAATCCATCTGATATTCACTATTTCGAGAGCAAGCATGAGCCTCCAAAACACGATCGATCAAGCCTGGGAAAACCGCGCCGAACTGTCTGCCAACAGCGCCCCTGCCGAAGTGCGCGACGCTGTCAACCACATCATTGATCAGCTGGATACGGGCAAGCTGCGCGTCGCAGAAAAGATCGACGGCCAATGGGCTACCCATCAGTGGATCAAGAAGGCCGTGTTGTTGAGCTTCCGCCTGAACGACAACGTGCCGATGGGCGATGGCCCTCTGCAGTTTTACGACAAGGTGCCCACCAAGTACGCCGGCATGACCGCAGATCAACTCAAGGCTACCGGCGTGCGCGTTGTGCCTCCTGCAGTGGCTCGTCGGGGCAGCTTTCAGGCCAAGAACGTGATCCTGATGCCGTCGTACGTCAACATCGGCGCCTATGTCGATGAAGGCACGATGGTGGACACCTGGGCTACCGTCGGTTCGTGTGCTCAGATCGGCAAGAACGTCCACCTGTCGGGCGGCGTGGGCATCGGTGGCGTGCTGGAACCTCTGCAAGCCAACCCCACCATCATCGAAGACAACTGCTTCATCGGTGCGCGATCCGAAGTCGTTGAAGGCGTGATCGTCGAAGAAAATTCGGTGATCTCGATGGGCGTATACATCGGTCAATCGACCAAGATCTACGACCGCGCCACTGGCGAAGTGAGCTATGGTCGCATCCCCGCTGGCTCCGTGGTGGTGTCGGGCAACCTGCCTTCGGCTGATGGCAAGTACAGCCTGTACTGTGCCGTGATCGTCAAGCGCGTTGACGCCCAAACCCGCTCCAAGACCAGCATCAACGACCTGCTGCGTGGCGCCTGATCAGCGTCAGGCCTATCTGTCCTTTGCCTTGTTGACCAGGAGAACAACTGATGAGCGGTGGAAATCTTGAAAAGGTGCTGCGCCTGATGGCCGAGAAGAAGGCCTCAGACGTTTTTCTCTCTGCCAAGACGCCCATCCTCATCAAAATCAACGGGCAGATCCTGCAACTGACCGATCAGGTCTTGGCCCCAAGCCAGCCACGCCAGTTGTTGGCCGAAATGATCTCTCCCACCCAGATGGAAGAGCTCGAAGAAACCGGCGAGCTCAACATCGGGTTGACAATCCCAGGCGTCGCGATCTACCGTCTCAGCGCGTTCAAGCAACGCGGCTCGATCGCAGCGGTGTTTCGCTACATTCCCGGTGAAATCCCGCCGCTGGAGTCGCTGAATGTCCCCGACACACTGGCCAACCTGGTCCTTGAAAAGCGCGGCCTGATCCTGGTGGCCGGCGCGACCGGCACCGGTAAGAGCACCACGCTGGCCGCCATGCTGGAGCACCGCAACCAGCGCATGACAGGGCATATCCTCACCATTGAAGATCCGATGGAATTTTTGTTTCAAAACAAAAAGTCTGTGGTCAATCAACGTGAGGTCGGAAGAGATACCCAATCACTGCAGATCGGCCTGCGCAATGCCCTTCGTCAGGCGCCCGATTGCATTCTGATCGGCGAAATTCGCGATCGCGAGACCATGACTGCGGCGCTTTCGTATGCCCTGTCTGGGCACCTGGTGCTGTCTACGCTGCACGCCAACAACAGCTACCACGCGCTGGGCCGTATCCTTTCTTTCTACACGCCTGAATCACGCCCTGCTTTGCTCAGCGATCTGGCTGCAGGCCTCAAGGGCATCGTGTCGCAACGTCTGCTGCGCTCCACCACGGGTGGCCGTGTTCCGGCTGTCGAGGTGCTGCTCAATACGGCCCTCGTGTCTGAGTTGATTGCCAAAGGCGATCTGGCTGGCGTCAAGGAGGCCATGGAAAAGTCCATGGCCGAAGGTTCACAGACCTACGAACAAGACATTGCCCGTTTGATCAACGAAGGCCTGGTCACCCGCGACGAAGGCCTGGCCTATGCCGACTCGCCCACCAATCTGATGTGGCGACTGCAAAATGAAGCGGCTGCGGTGACCAAGCTGACGCCAAAATCGGAAGAAGTCGAAGACGGCCCCTCGTTCACCGAGATCACGCTGGAGATCAAGCCTGAAGACCGCGGCTTCTCGTCCACTCGCTTTTAATCACTCATTGCAACCATGACCGCAACCGTGCGCCTGACCGAGGCGCTGATTTCTCGTGCCTCGGTGACCCCAGAAGATGGGGGATGCCAGGATTTGATCGTGTCTCGGCTCAAGCCTTTGGGCTTTGAGTGCACAACGCTGACTTTTGGCCCCACCGAGGCCCCGGTTCAAAACCTGTGGGCGATCAAAAAGGGGCAGGATCATGCGCATGGCGCCCCCACCTTGGTGTTTGCAGGCCACACAGACGTGGTGCCCACCGGCCCTTTGGAGAACTGGACGTCGCCCCCCTTCCACCCCAGTTATCGGGATGGCAATTTGTATGGGCGTGGCGCGGCGGACATGAAAACCTCGCTGGCCGCCATGGTGGTGGCATCCGAAGAATTCATTTCAGCCAATCCTCAACACAAAGGCAGCATTGCGTTTCTCCTGACCAGCGATGAAGAAGGCCCGTCGGTCGATGGCACCGTCAAGGTCTGCGAGTGGTTGCAACAACAACAATTCAAGCTGGATGCCTGCATCGTGGGTGAGCCCACCTCTGTGAAGCAGGTGGGCGACATGATCAAAAACGGCCGTCGGGGTTCGCTTTCGGGCAAGCTCAAGATCAAGGGGGTGCAAGGGCACATTGCCTATCCGCACCTGGCGAAAAACCCGATCCATCTGGCGGCACCCGCGCTGGCTGAATTGACCACCATCCTTTGGGACGAGGGCAACGATCACTTTCCCCCAACAAGTTGGCAGATGTCGAACATCCACGCCGGAACAGGGGCGAACAATGTGATCCCGGGCGAAATGGTGATCGATTTCAATTTCCGCTTTTCAACCGAATCAACGCCAGAAGAGTTGCAGTCTCGACTTGAATCTGTGCTGCGACGCCATGGGCTTGACTTTCACATCGATTGGACCCTGGGCGGGCGCCCCTTTCTCACCCGTCGCGGCCCCTTGGTAGACGCCATCGAGCAAGCCATCAAACGTGTCACCGGTCTGGATACCGAACTGTCCACCACGGGCGGTACATCGGATGGGCGTTTCATCGCGCAGATCTGCCCTCAAGTTGTCGAATTTGGCCCGGTTAATGCCACCATTCACAAGATCGACGAGCACGTCAGCGTGGCCGACATCGAGCCGCTGAAAAACATCTACCGCGAAACCCTGGAACAGTTGCTCAAGTGACCACCGTTATCCAACTGATCGAAGAAGGGGCGCAACGGCTGACGTCCGGTGGCGTGGCGTTTGGGCATGGCACCACCAACGCGTTTGACGAATCCGCGTGGCTGACCTTATGGAAGCTCGGGTATCCGCTGGACAGCTTGGCTGATTGTGCCGATCAGGTCGTCGAGCCTCAGCAGGTTGTGCAGGTTCAGACCTTGATTGAAGAGCGGATCGCAACACGCAAGCCCGCCGCCTACCTCACGCATCAGGCGTGGCTGCAAGGCATTCCGTTCTATGTTGACGAACGCGTCATTGTCCCCAGATCGTTCATTGCAGAGGTCTTGGCCGATGGCAGCATCGACGCATGGCTGAGCGATCAGACCAGGCGTGTGCTAGACCTGTGCACGGGCAATGGCAGCCTGGCCGTGTTGGCCGCCATGGCTTACCCCGACGTCATTGTTGATGCCGCAGACATCAGCCTCGACGCTCTTGAGGTGGCGCGCATCAACGTCGATCAGCACGGGTTGACAGAGCGAATCACCCTGCTGCAAAGCGATGGCTTGAATCAGGTCCGCGGGCCGTATGACCTGATCCTGTGCAATCCGCCTTATGTGAACGCAACCTCGATGAAGACCTTGCCGCAAGAGTATCAAGCTGAGCCAGAGCTGGCATTGGCCTCCGGTGACGACGGCATGGACTTCATTCGGGCCCTGTTCAAGGATTTGCGCACTCACCCCGATCAGTACATGACGCAGGATGCAGTCTTGGTGCTGGAAATTGGCAATGAACGCGAGCACTTCGAAAAGGCTTTTCCAAGTTTGGCGGTTGCATGGCTTGAGACTTCATCGGGGGCAGACCAGTTGCTGCTCGTGACCCGAGAAGCGCTGCTCCTTGACCCGATCCCCGCATCATGATTGTTCTCAAAAATGTGACCCTGCTGCGTGGGGTCAAACCGGTTTTGGATCAGGCCAGTGCCACCTTGCACCCGGGTGAAAAAGTCGGTCTGATTGGCCGCAATGGGGCCGGCAAATCGTCGCTCTTCTCTCTTCTGGCAGGACGCCTTCACCCCGATGCGGGCGACGTCGAAATCCCCCCCAGTTGGCTTCAGCCAGGGGGCATGGCCGAAGTGGCGCAAAACATGCCTGAGACCGACGACTCGGCCACCGACTTCGTCTTGCAGGGCGACACCCGCTTGATGAAGGCCCGTGACGATCTGGCCAAGGCAGAAGCCGCTGAGGATGGGCATGCGATTGCCGAAGCCCACGCGGCGCTGGCTGAGGCCGGGCACTTCGATGCATCAGCCCGGGCTCAGGCCCTGTTGCTGGGCTTGGGATTTCAGATCAAGCAGACCCAATCGCCGGTCAACAGCTTCTCGGGCGGTTGGCGGATGCGGCTGCAATTGGCTCGCGCCCTGATGTGCCCCGCACAGCTTTTGCTGCTCGACGAGCCCACCAACCACTTGGATCTGGATGCCTTGGTCTGGCTTGAAGGATGGCTTCAACGCTATGAGGGCACCCTGATTGTGATCAGCCATGATCGCGAGTTTCTGGATGCGATCACGAAAGTCACCTTGCACCTTGAAGACGGCAAGTTGACCCGATACACGGGCGGCTACACCGCCTTTGAATCACTGCGAGCCGAGCGCATGAGCCAGCATCAGGCGGCTTACGAAAAGCAGCAAGATCGCATCTCGCACTTGAACAAGTTCATCGCGCGCTTCAAAGCCAAAGCCAGCAAGGCCAAGCAGGCACAAAGCCGTGTCAAGGCGCTTGAACGCATGGAGAAGCTCGCCCCTGTCCTGACAGCCAGCGATTTCGAGTTCGAGTTTCCGGCGCCAGAGAGCCTGCCCAACCCGATGTTGTCGCTCAAAGAGCTGGCATGTGGCTATCAGGTAGACGGACAAGCGCCCTTGACCATCGTATCTGGCATCAACCGATCGGTTTTGCCAGGGCAACGCATCGGCATCCTGGGGGCCAACGGGCAGGGCAAGTCCACCCTGGTCAAGACCCTCGCGCACATGATGCGCCCGATCAGTGGGCAGGTCACCGAGGGCAAAGGCCTCAGCATCGGCTACTTCGCCCAGCAAGAGCTGGACGTGCTGCGCCCTGACGAGGGCCCGCTGGCTCACATGATCCGACTGGCCAAACAGGTCAGCCCTCAGGCGCGAGAGCAAGAGCTGCGCGATTTTCTCGGTCGCTTCCGCTTCACGGGCGACATGGTGATGCAACCGGTTGGGCAATTCAGCGGCGGCGAAAAGGCGCGCCTGGTTTTGGCCTTGGTGGTCTGGCAACGCCCCAATCTGCTGTTGCTCGATGAACCTACCAACCACCTGGATCTCACTACGCGCGAAGCCTTGAGCATTGCACTCAATGAGTTCGAAGGCACCGTCATGCTGGTCAGCCATGACCGCGCCCTGCTACGTGAGGTTTGTGATGAGTTCTGGCTCGTAGCCAAGGGCGCCGTCAGCACCTTCGACGGCGACCTGGACGACTACCAGCGTTGGCTACAAGAACAGGCCCGAGAGCTTGCTTTGGCTGCTCGCGCAGCCCGAGAGGCCGACAAGCTCGCATCCGGATCGCCCTCTTCGTCTACCCAAAGCGTCGAGCTTCCATCCAACCGCCGAGAGGATCGCAAGGCCCAGGCACAAGCTCGCCAACGAGTTGCCGAACTGACTAAGCCACTCAGAGCAGAGCTCAAGAAGGTTGACGACCGTCTGGCGGCGATTCAGCTTGAGCAAGAACAGCTCAATCAGGCCTTGATGGACGGCAGCGTCTCTGGCGCCCAACATGCCGAGGTCGGCAAGCGATTGAAGGCGCTGTCAGATGAGCAGGAATCGCTTGAAGGTCGTTGGCTCGAACTAACCGACGAAATCGAGCAATTGAGCGCGGGCGCTGCGTCCTGATCTAACATCCAGAGCCATGCCCTCCTCTGCATCCGACCATTCAGCAGATTGGCTGGCGCTTGACCAGCAATTGTGCTTTGCCTTGTACTCGGCATCCCTGGCGATGACCAAGCGCTACAAGCCACTGCTTGAGCCCCTGGGGCTGACCTACCCACAGTACTTGGCGATGCTCGTGCTGTGGGAGACCTCTTCGGTGTCAGTCAATGAGTTGGGCAAGCGCCTGGGGCTCGACTCTGGCACATTGACCCCTCTGCTCAAACGCCTCGACGCCGCCGGCCTGATCGTTCGACATCGAGACGCTGCCGACGAAAGAAGGGTCTTGATTGAATTGACTGAAGCAGGGCGAAATTTGAAAGAACGAGCTCAGCCTATTCCTCAGGCCGCGGTTTGTCAGCTCGGCATGGAAATGGACGAAATATCTGCCCTTCGAGAATCCTTACAGAATCTCAAAAACAAAATTCGATAGGGCCTGCTTGACGATATTCCCGAGAAATGTGACCGGAAAATAGTGCTAATCTCAAGACCTAGACCCCCTTCGGAGATTGACGGGTAGATACATCCAACCTACCCTGTGCCCCCATGTCGTTTCAGAATCGCTTTCCTTCTTCTGCCCAGAGATCAGCTCACACAGAGCTGGCTCAAGGTCGCCGTCGGAGCGGGCTGATTCACCTCGCGGCATTGGGTGCGATGATTTTTGTGACAGCAGAGGTCTCGGCTCAGCAGGCCCCGGTCCCCCCGGCTGGCGCCAGCGCCCCAGCGGCATCGTCCTCCGCGCCAGCTCCAACCCCCTCGTTGTCCAACGACCCGATTTCCCGCTTCCTGCTGGACAAGGGGTTGATCAACCCCTCTCCGGTAGTTGAACTGGCCCAGCAGGTACGAGACAAGGCCACCGACATGGCCTCATCCCTCGTCACCTCGGCCATGGATTTCCTCGGGGTCCGTTACAAGCGTGGTGGTGAATCGCGCGAAACCGGCTTCGATTGCAGTGGCTTCACCCGCCATGTGTTTGAGAACTCCATCGGCCTGGTTTTGCCTCGCCGTGCGGTCGAACAAGCCAACTCGCCGGCCTTGATTCCCGTGTCACGCGCAGACCTCAAGCCGGGTGACCTGGTGTTTTTCAACACCCTCAGGCACACGTTTTCCCATGTGGGCATCTACCTGGGTGACAACAAGTTCATCCATTCACCACGCACCGGTGAATCCGTTCGCATTGAGGACATCCGTGAGGCCTACTGGCAAAAGCGCTTTGATGGCGCACGCCGTGCACCACCGCTGAATGCCCACACTCCGGCTGGGCTTCCTTCCGTTGAAGCCATTCAGGCGCAACAATAGCTGCCTGGGATAGGGTTCCCTAGGTAGGCTGGTTGTCGTGCTGCAAGATCGTTTTCATCGCCCACTCCAAGATCTCCGCATATCCGTGACCGATCGGTGTAACTTCCGGTGTGGCTACTGCATGCCCCGCGACGTTTATGGCCCCGATCATCCGTATCTGCCGCATTCCGAAATCCTGAGCTTCGAAGAAATCTCGCGGCTGGCCTCAATCTTTGTTGAATTGGGGGTTCGCAAAATTCGCCTCACTGGCGGCGAGCCCTTGCTGCGCAAGGGGCTTGAATCGCTCATTGCCCAACTGGCCACATTGCGAACCCAAACGGGGGCCCCGATCGATCTCACTTTGACCACAAACGGGTTGCTATTGGCCCGCAAGGCCCAAGCCTTGCGCGATGCGGGCCTGCAAAGAATCACCGTCAGCCTCGATGCGCTGGATCCACGCTTATTCCAAAAAATGTCTGACACGGACTGGGATGTGTCGACGATTCTGGACGGGATCGAGGCCGCGCAAAAGGTGGGACTGGCGCCGATCAAGGTCAATGCCGTGATTCAGCGAGGTGTCAACGAAAGCCAGATTCTTCCCCTGGCGCGCCACTTTCGCGGCACTGGCATCGAGTTACGTTTCATTGAATACATGGATGTCGGCTCGACCAACGGCTGGTCCATGACCCACGTGGTGCCCTCTTCAGAAACGCGCGCGATGATTGAGGCGGCTTTCCCCCTCATCCCTGCGCAGCCCTCAGAGGACAGCAGCACGGCACAAACCTGGCACCATGCAGACGGCCAAGGCTCTGTGGGATTCATTTCGAGCGTCACCCAAGCCTTTTGCTCGGATTGCACCCGAATTCGGCTGTCGACAGATGGCAAGCTCTACACCTGCCTATTTGCCATCCAGGGACACGACCTGCGCGACCTGATTCGATCTGGCCAAAGCGATGCGTCTATCCACGACGCCATCCGGACCCTCTGGCAACACCGATCAGATCGGTATTCCGAAACCCGCAACATCCGACCCGTCACCGTCATCCCGATTGTGCCTGCGCCAGGCAAGCGGATCGAAATGAGCTACATCGGTGGTTGACTCTGCCCTGCCGGGCTTGGCCCATCCCGCTGTTTCCTGCTGGGTCCTTTGTGGCGGCCTCGGCACCCGGATGGGCGGCCTTGACAAAGGGCTTCAGGCCTACCGAGGACGCCCTCTTGTCGAATGGGTGGTGCGCTGCCTGCGCCCCCAGGTGAGCTGGCTGGGCATCTCGGCCAACCGCAATCAGGATCGATATCAGCAAGGGGTCGACTCAGATGGCGTCTGGCCCGATGAAACCGATCTCGCCCCTGACAGCGGCCCCCTCGCCGGTATCGTCACAGGCATGAGGCATGCCCCCGGAGACTGGCTGATGGTGGTGCCATGTGACACCCCGCACCTGCCTGAGAATTTGGTGCCGCTCCTGTTGGAGCGCGCCTGCCAAGATCACCTTGATGCCGTGACCCCCGTCAGCACCGACGCCGACGGACTGAGCCGTCCCCATTGGGTCTGCAGCCTCATTCACAAGCGGGTTTATCCTAAACTTATGGATGAGTTCGTGAAAGGTGAACGCAAAGTGGGACGCTTCATTCAATCACTTCGCTGGTCGGCAGTATCCTTTCCGGAGCATTCTGCTTTTGCCAATTTGAACACCCTGGAGTCACTGAATGGCCACGTCTGAAGTCGCTGGCGTGCGCATCGCTCGGATTGCTCCGGCAGATTTGGGGGCTTACAAAGCTTTGCGTGATGAGGCCCTGCGTCTCCACCCCGATGCCTTTGATTCCGACATCGAATCCGAGCAGGCTCGCCCCCCCGAGAGTTTCATCGGCAGATTGGGATTGGGCGAACCCCTGGGGGGATCGTTTCTGCTGGGCGCCTGGGTCGATCGACAAATGGTCGGCATGATCGGCCTTGAACGCCAATCGATGCAGAAGCTGCGCCACAGCGCCGAACTCAACAGCATGATGGTGCGTCCAGCCTTTACCGGCCACGGCGTTGGGCGCCTGCTGATGGAAGCCTGCATTGCCGAGGCCCGCAAGGCCATCGGCCTGGAGCAGATCATTTTGCGGGTGAGCACGTCCAGCAGCAGTGCCATTCGGCTTTACGAAAACGCTGGATTCAAGTCGTGTGGGGTCATTCCGCATGCCTTGCGGCTGGTCGATGGCCCCGGCCAGATTCGCTACTTCGACAAGATGACGATGGTGCTGATGCTCTAAGCGCCCTCGCTGCCTCGCCCGATCAACGGGCTTCTTCAGCGCCTCGGTTGGCCAAAGCGTCAGCCTTTTCGTTGCCGGGATCGCCAGCATGGCCCCGAACCCAACGCCAATCCACGTCGTGTTGAGCTTGTGCGGCCTCTAACTCTTGCCACAACTCGGCGTTCTTCACCGGCTTGTTGTCTGCGGTTTTCCAGCCTCGGCGCTTCCAGCCCATGATCCACTCCGTGATCCCCTTGCGCACGTATTCGCTGTCGGTGTAGATCACCACCTTGCAACGACGCTTCAAAGACCTCAAGGCCTGAATCACAGCGGTCAGTTCCATGCGGTTGTTGGTGGTGAGCATCTCGCCACCCCACATTTCCTTGCGATGTTCGCCGCTGATCATCCACACGCCCCAGCCGCCACGGCCCGGGTTCCCTTTGCACGCTCCATCGGTGTAAATCACCACCGACGGCATAGAAGCCTCTGTCATCCGTTTCCATCCTGCGCGGAAACGCCCTGCCGTTGATGCTTCTGCGCAATCACCGCCGGGGCCGCAGCCTTGGCCAACCGCGCCTTCTTCAATTTACCCACCAAACGCATGCCACGCACGCGCTTGACCGCCACAATGAAATACACCGCGCCCAGGAAAGGCCACCAGCGATCTCCCGCAGCATCCAACCATCGCAAACGGCCCCACAAACGCTCATTGGCGATGAAGGGACGATAGCAACCAAACCCACCCTCGGCCACTTCCAGATCCAGCAGCCGCAACCAATCCTTTAGCCGCCAATGCGCGATGAATTCGCCTTGTGGCAGCACCGGGCGGGGATTGACTCCCCATTGGCCGAGCCTTTGGTAGAGCCCCCAAAGACTGGCGGGATTGAAACACGAAATCACCACCTTGCCTTCCGGCACCAGCACCCGTTCGACCTCACGCAAGGTTCGGTGTGGATCGTGGGCCAACTCCAGCGCGTGAGGCAGGACCACCAGATCCAGACTGTTGCTCGGGAAAGGCAGCGCCTCAAAATCGCATCGCAAGCTCAACAAGGCACCATTTTCGAGCTTTGCCCCTTCATTGCGTTCGCCTACATGCCCTAGCAAAACGTTACGCCTGTCTGTCTCTTCTGTGGATACCATCCAATCGTCGTATGAGGCATCCAAAGCCAACCAACGGTGCTGCATTCGATTGGCACGCAAGCCATCCAACTCAGGCAGACCCAGCTGAATGGCATGGAATCCAAAAACATCGGCCACAAGGTGATCGATCTGGGCCTGCTCCCATTCAAGTAAAGCTTGCCCGGGCGGCAAAGCCAACCAGGGGTGCAACTCTATAATTGGCGCAACTTTGGACATGAAATTACTGGCTTTACCCGCTTTTGCCGACAATTACATTTGGATGATTCACGACGGCACACAAGCCCTTGTGGTCGATCCAGGTGAAGCCGCGCCGGTGCTCCGCGTATTGCAAGAGCATAGGCTGAAACTGACCACCATTTTAGTGACGCATCGGCATGCCGACCATGTGGGCGGCCTGCACGATCTTGAATCCGTTTTGACCGGCCCGGTTTATGGACCTGCCTCATTGACACCCCATGGGGTCGACCAAGTGGTTCACGATGGCGACGCCATACCGTTTTTGAATCTGGTATTTCAGGTATTCGAAACCCCCGGACACACGCAAGAACATCTTTCATATTTTTGTGACACCTCAGCAACAGAAAATAACTTGACACCTATTCTGTTTTGCGGTGACACCCTGTTTTCTGTTGGTTGCGGCAGGTTCTTCGATGGGCATCCGGAATGGATGTTAAATACATTAAACCGGTTGGCACGTCTGCCCGATCAAACTAAAATATGCTCTGCGCACGAATACACCCTGAGTAACCTGGCTTTTGCGAAAGCCGTCGAGCCAGGCAATTCTGCGCGCGAGGATTACGAATCCCTTTGTCACGAACGGCGCAGTCGGCAAGAGCCGACCTTGCCGACCACTTTGTCAATTGAGCGCAAGGTCAATCCTTTTTTGCGCTTGAACGAGCCTGAAATCATTGCCTCGGTCAAACAGCAGGGCTTTCCTATCACCGACCCCTTGTCTGTTTTGACCGCGTTACGTGCCTGGAAGAACGCATTTTGACCATGAGAAAACTCTGGATTCCAGCAGCATTCATCAGCTGTACATACCTATTGGGGTGCGCCAACTCCCCTCCTTCGCAGAATCTGGCCGCTGCCAACTCGATGAAGGTGAGCGCCACGATGAGCGCAAAGCCTGCATCGCTCAACCCGGACAAACTTCTGGATCGGGCACCGCCAAACGCTGCGCCCATGTCTACCTTGTCAAGCAAGATTCCCGGCAATGCCCCGGATGACAACGAAGACGACGGCAATCCAGCCGATGCGATCGGGACGCCAAATGACCCCCTTCGCCCGGACGCTTCCTTGAATTTGTCAGATACCAATGCCGCGGAAGATCTGTGGGCCCGGATTCGCCAAGGGTTTGGTCTGCCGGAACTAGATTCCCCCTTGGTTGCGGACCACGAAGCTTGGTACGCCAGCCGGCCGGAATACGTGCAGCGCATGACTGAGCGAGCCAGTCGTTACCTGTTCCACGTCGTTGAAGAAATTCAGCGCCGCAAGATGCCGACTGAATTGGCCTTGCTGCCTTTCATCGAAAGTGCCTTCAACCCGCAAGCGATGTCGTCGGCTCGCGCTTCGGGCATGTGGCAGTTCATGCCCGGTACCGGCAAGGATTTCGAACTCAAGCAAAACCTGTTTCGCGATGATCGGCGTGATGTGCTGGCATCGACCAAAGCGGCGCTTGACTACCTGCAGCGCTTGTACAACCAGTTTGGTGATTGGCACCTTGCCCTGGCCGCATACAACTGGGGTGAAGGCAATGTTCAACGTGCCATCAACAAAAACATCAAAGCCGGGTTGCCGACCGATTACCTTAGCCTCAACTTGCCCCCTGAAACCCGCAATTACGTTCCCAAACTGCATGCGGTCAGAAACATCATCGCCAGGCCCGAAGCATTCGGCCTGACCCTGACACCGATTGAAAACCATCCTTATTTTGTCAGCGTCCCCATTGAGCGCGACATGGATTCTGCCCTTGCTGCGCGCCTGGCAGGCTTGTCCTCAGACGAGTTCAATGCCCTGAATCCCTCGTTGAACAAACCCGTGATCCTGGCTGCAGGCACACCTCAAGTTCTCTTGCCTTATGACAACGCCAGCCTGTTTGCTCATAACTTGAAAGACTACAAAGGTCCCTTGGCGACCTGGACGGCTTGGGTCGCACCTCGCACCATGCGTCCTGCCGATGTAGCCAAACAGGTGGGCATGACCGAAACTAACTTGCGACAGGTCAATCACATCCCACCCAAGATGTTGATCAAGGCCGGATCAGCGTTGCTGGTGCCACGATCCGTTCATCGCACAACGGATGTCTCCGAAGCCGTTGCAGACAATGCGATGATGGCCTTGGCACCTGATGTTCCTCCTTTGAAGCGCCTGGTTCTCAAGGCCGGCAAGCGTGAGTCAGTCGCATCAGTTGCGCGTCGCTATCGAGTGAAGCCGCAACAAGTGGCCTTGTGGAACAAGGTTTCTGAACGGGCTTCTTTCAAGAAGGGGCAATCGGTTTATGTCTACGTGCCAGCACGCACAGCGGTGGCCAGCACCCGTGCGACCAAGCACGTCGCCATCCGTACGACCAAACGGACTGTCGTGGCCACATCGACTCACCGCGCGACCAGGTCAACGCGCCAGCCACTGCGCAATGGCGGACGTGTTCGTGTGGCCAGTGCTCGCTGAACTTCGGCAACACCAGCAAAAAGGGGCACCCTGATATCAGGGTGCCCCTTTTGTTTTGATCGACGAATTGACTTAGCTCATCGCAATCAAAGCAATGCATACGCCGACACCTGCGGCCCACACCAAGCTGCGCAAGGTCGCCCAATCCTTCAGATAGATCGCCACATACAGCACACGGATGATCACGAACGCTCCCGCCAAGGAGTCGATCTTGCCTTGATCGGCGTGCGCTTGCTGAGCCATCAGCACCGCCGCAACAAAGAGGGGCAAGGCCTCAAACCCGTTGTTCTGGGCCGCCACGGCACGCTGCTTCCAGCCCTCCAGCCGCTCTTCCCACTGACGAGGGTTGTGGTTGTCATACCCCCCGCTTTTTCTTGAGCCACGACTTGCTGCCTTGGCCATTCCCACTGTCAGCACTGGCAAGACTGCAGCGGCCACCACACACCAATTCGCGATAGTCATTCAATGGTCTCCTCGGCCTTCTTTTGGGGCCCATGGTTGATGAATCAACGCCTATCCATGAAGGCGTGCGCAATCGTACCCAAATCAACGTATTCCAGCTCACTGCCAACCGGAACCCCTCTGGCCAGACGAGTCACTTTGATGCCACGCGCCTTGAGTTGCTCGCTCAAAATGTGTGCGGTAGCTTCCCCCTCGGCCGTGAAATTGGTAGCCAGGATGACTTCTTCGATCTGACCATCGGCCACTCTGTTGAGCAGCGCAGACATGCCTATGTCTTTGGCCCCAACGCCGTCCAACGGACTCAAATGGCCCATCAACACAAAATACCGGCCGCGATAACTTCCGGTGCGCTCCAATGCGGCCTGATCCGCCGGGGTTTCGACCACGCACAGAAGATGAGGATCTCGATCCGGGTCGAGACACACGTCGCAGATCGCTTGCCGGCTGAAGGTGTGGCAGCGCTCGCAGTGGCCAATCTGTTCAACCGCCTGTTGCAATGAGTGCGCCAAACGGATCGCCCCAGAGCGATCATGTTGAAGCAAATGAAAAGCCATTCGCTGCGCCGACTTCTGCCCGACACCGGGCAGACAGCGCAAGGCATCGATCAAGCCATCCAGCACAGGATCTGCCATCGACAATGCCTCGCTTCAAATGATCACGGAAGCCGTCAGAACGGAAACTTCATGCCGGGTGGCAGAGGCAGACCAGCCGTGAGCTTGCCCATCTTTTCCTGGGACGTGGCTTCTGCGCGGCGAACGGCGTCGTTGAATGCAGCGGCCACCAGATCCTCCAACATGTCTTTGTCGTCGGCCAACAAGCTGGGATCAATGGTGACGCGCTTGACGTCGTTCTTGCAGGTCATCAGCACCTTGACCAAGCCCGCACCCGACTGCCCTTCGACCTCAATATTGCCCAGCTCGTCTTGCGCGCGCTTGAGGTTGTCCTGCATTTGCTGGGCTTGTTTCATCAAGCCTGCCAATTGTCCTTTGAGCATAGGTATTCCTTTCGTCTAAGCGATATGCGAATTGTCGCTGTTATTCCAGTCAGATCTCAGATCGGTCGCACCGACCCCGGCACGATCCGAGATCCGGCGTGTTGTTCCAACAATGTTCGGACCAAAGGGTCTGTGGCAATGAGTGCCTCTGCCTGACGCTGTCGGGCCTCGCGTGCGGCCTGATCCCGCTGTGCGGGGGTGTTGACAGCGACTCCTGACACCAACTCCAGCGATACAGGGTGGCTCAGCAATGCGCTCATGGCCTGAGCCAGCCGATCGCGCTGCATGTCGGTGCGAAGGCTTTCTCGTTCTACGCGCAGTGTCCAGTGACTGGACCCATCCGCTTCTTTTTGGGCCACGCACTGGGCCTGCATCGCCAACTCGCGAACCAATGCGGTAATCAACCCCTTGGCCACCATTTGCGCCACCACATCGGCCCATCGATCAGACAACGGATCAGGTTCGACAGCGGCTGCTGATGCAGATCTCGGCGCGACCACCGGCTCAGCCGCATCTAAGGGGGGAGATGGCTCCGAGGGCGCCTCATCAAAGGTGGGTACATCACGAAGATAGGCCGGCTCTTCTTGGGCCAGATCTTGACCCGTTTGACGGGTAGATTCGGGAGCAGGAGGCTCTTCCCAAGGTGGGACGGACGAAGCATACGTGACCTTCGCAGGGGGCGTTGGCTTGCTCGTTGCAACAGGCTCGACCAAGCTCACGGGCTGGGTCGAGCCTTCAGGTTTTGGGCGTATCTGGCCCTCCGACGTGCCAGGCTTGAACGCCAGCAAGCGCAACAGCAACATCAACAGGCCGCTGTATTCATCGGGCGCCAGATTCAATTCAGCGCGCCCCTGCAAGCAGAGGCTGTAAAACAACTGGGTTTCGTCTGGTGCCAGCGTGGGCGCCAAAGCCTGCCAAACGGCCGAGTCAGGGTCGTCTGCATCCAAGGCCGAAGGCACTGCCTGCAAGACAGCCATGCGCTGAAGCGCAGCCGCCAACTCTTCCAGGGTGCCGCTGGCTGACAAGCCTAGGTGGCGCAGCGCGTCGACCGCCGCGACCACGCCAGCACCATCACCAGCAGCAACCGCCTCGATGATGCGCTGGACATGCTGGCGATCTACCGCACCAAGCATGGCCCTGACCGCACTTTCATCGAGTCGCCCGCCACCGAACGCAATCGCTTGGTCGGACAGAGACATGGCGTCTCGCATGGAGCCACGTGCAGCCCGAGCCAGCAATCGCAACGCCCCCGCCTCAAATTCAATGCCCTCTACTGCCAACACCTGCTGCAGATGCTCATAGACAGTTTGCGCTGCCATCGGCCGCAAATTGAATTGCAAACAGCGCGACAGCACCGTGACCGGAACTTTCTGAGGATCGGTCGTGGCCAAGACGAATTTCAGATACTCCGGCGGCTCTTCCAGCGTTTTGAGCATGGCGTTGAACGCCGTGTTGGACAGCATGTGCACTTCATCGATCATGTAGACCTTGAAGCGCCCCACCACCGGCTTGTAAACCGCCTGCTCCAGCAACTGCGAGATCTCTTCGACGCCGCGGTTCGAGGCCGCATCCAGCTCAACGTAATCAACAAAGCGCCCGGAGTCAATGTCGCGACAAGGCTGACACTGCCCACAAGGATGGGCGGTGATGGTGCCTTGGCCATCAGAGCCGACACAGTTCAGCGACTTAGCTAGGATGCGAGACACCGTGGTCTTGCCCACCCCACGGGTTCCGGTGAACAGATAGGCGTGGTGCAACCGCTGCTGGATCAGGGCATTGGTCAGCGCCTGAACAACATGGCCTTGACCAACCATGCTGTCGAATCCACGCGGGCGATATTTGCGAGCAAGAACCATTGAACTCATTCGCGCAATTCTAGGGGGTCGAATGCGTCCGAACCGGTTAACCAATGGCTGATTAAAGCAATCAAGATACAAAGTGATACACTTCTCGTTAATGCGATCCGTTCAATCCCCTGATCGGGACTAGGAAATGCAGGTGGTCGCACCTACAATTTAGGACTGACGCAACAAGCTTTCGCGTCACATCGGTGGCCCGTGCGTTATTCGGCCGACCGACCTCCTCCGGTTGACTCATCGACTCCAGGCCCGGACAGATGAGAGCAGTCGCCGAGAAACCCAACTTGGGCCAGCAGTTATGTCGTTCGAAACCTTGGGGTTGATTCAACCCCTGCTGGATGCCGTGCGTGAAGCCGGTTATTCAGCGCCCACACCTATTCAGGCGCAGGCCATCCCTGCCGTACTCAGCGGTGGAGATTTATTGGCAGGAGCACAAACCGGCACAGGCAAGACCGCCGGGTTCACGCTGCCATTGCTTCATCAATTGGCTCAGAAACTGGGCCCGAATCCCCCTGCCAGGCGCCCTGTTCGTGCCCTGATCCTGACCCCGACCCGTGAATTGGCGGCGCAGGTTGAAGAATCTGTTCGGATTTACAGCAAATACCTTCCTATTAAATCCATGGTGATTTTTGGTGGGGTTGGCATGAACCCACAAATTGATGCGCTTCGTCGGGGTGTCGATGTGCTGGTGGCGACTCCGGGCCGACTGCTCGACCACCATCAACAAGGCACGGTCGATCTTTCGCAGGTCGAGTACTTTGTGCTCGACGAGGCCGATCGCATGCTCGACATGGGTTTCATCCACGACATCCGCCGCGTGCTGGCCATCGTCCCGCCCAAAAAGCAAAGCCTGCTGTTTTCGGCCACCTTCTCCGACGAAATCAAGGCGCTGGCCGAGCGCTTGCTGAACAAGCCTCAAATCATCGAAGTAGCCCGCCGCAATGCCACAGCGGACACCATCGCACAGCGCGTGTTCCCGGTGGATCGGGATCGCAAGAAGGACCTCTTGACTCATCTGATCAAAACCCACGATTGGCATCAGGTTCTGGTCTTCACACGAATGAAGCATGGCGCCAATCGGCTGGCCGAATTCCTGAACAAACAGGACATCACGGCCATGGCCATCCATGGCAACAAAAGCCAGAGCGCCCGAACCCGTGCTTTGTCTGAGTTCAAATCGGGTGAACTGCAAGTGCTGGTGGCAACTGACATCGCAGCCAGAGGCATCGACATCGACCAACTCCCGCATGTGGTCAACTATGAATTGCCCAACGTGCCGGAAGACTATGTGCACCGAATCGGCCGCACGGGTCGTGCTGGGGCCGAGGGCGAAGCGATTTCCTTGGTCTGTATCGACGAGGAAGGATTCCTCGCCGACATCGAGAAAATGATCAAGCGAAGCCTGCCCAGAGAAACCATTGCAGGCTTTGAGCCTGACCCCCATGCCAAGCCTGAGCCAATTCAGATTGGGCGACGCGTTCTTCACGGCGGGTTGTCTGGCCGTCAAGGCAGCGGGCGATCGTCCAACGGGTCTGCCAATGGCAGTGGCAACGCACCTCACGATGGGCAAGGCGGTCGCCGTAACTCCAGCCACCACAATCCAGCCGGGAAAAAGCCGGCCGGCGGGGCACATCCGCGGCGGCGCCAAGGTGCCGGCAGCAACAGCAAGCCCCGCGCGGCGAGACCATGAAAAAACCCGGCTAATAAGCCGGGTTTTTTGTTTGCGCCAGCCATCAGATCATTGGCGCAACGCTCAACTGAAAATCACTTGGAAGCGGCGGGAGCAGTAGCTGCAGCCTTCTTGGCCTTCTTGTGCATCTTCTTGGCCTTGTGCATCTTCTTGGCAGGAGCCGAAGCGGCTGCAGTGTCAGCAGCGGGGGCAGCGGCTTCAGCGGCGAAAGCGCCAATAGCAAACATAGAAGCAATCAGGGCAGCAATCAGCTTTTTCATGGAATCAGCTCCAAAAAAGGTAACTTGGTTGGTTATCAGCCCCGAAACACCGAGGCTGTGCTGGTTTAACGAGGCGTTAGTTGCCCCGGTTGACAGAAATTCAAAAATTTTTCCGGTTACTCAAACCAGCGCTCGCGCAGCCATTTGGTCGCCACCCATTTTTCGCCTTGAACGACCGGCGCGCCGCCGTGCAGGGTCATGGTGTCCGGACTGGGCGCCCCATAGGCGAAGAACACCGCATTGCCTTGAACGGCATGAACCTCCAGCCCGACATCCGGAAACGTTGTGGCCCCGCCCTGCTCTGGCGTGTTCAGATACATCACCAAAGTGCCGACCCTCTGCCCTCCTCGTTTGAGGATGGCCGTGGTACCCGGTTGGGTGGGATCGAAGTAGTCGTAATGGGGGCGGTATTCTGCGCCGGGCACATAGCGAAGCACCTGAATGCCCTCGCCATTTTCGACCGGCCAGTTCAACAACGCGGCAATGCGTGACTCAATGCGTCGACACAAATCGCTTTCACCCCTGTTGAAGAACATCCCTTGACTGGTTCGGGCCGCATTGACCTCGCTTCCGCTACTGACCGTTTGCACGGTTTCGGACCTAGCCAAGCGACTGCTCGATTCTTGGATGAGCCCCTGACACTCGTCCGCAGACAGAAAATCACCCAGGACCACAACTCGGGGGTGCGCCAAGCGAAGCAACACCTTGACCCACTTGTCATGCGCCCAGACGGCCGATGCCTCGGCCTGCCCGCAGATCTCAGGAACCAGCGATTGTTGCTGATTGCGTCGCCCCACTTCTGCCGCCAAGGTTTCTTCAACGGCAACCACCGCCACGTCTTCGTCCCAGCCGCTGGCCTTCATGGCCTCTAGCACCGAAGTGACGCTGTGTCCGGCTGTGGCTTGGTCAATGATCCATTGACGCAGTTCGGGAGTGATCTTCTGGGTGGTGGTCATGGTGAACATCAGTCTCCTAGACGTCGACGAAACACCAAGCGCTCTGGTGCGGATGCCTTCGCATCGTAAGCGTACCCCTCCGCGTCAAAAGACAAAAGGCCATCGACTTGGGTCACTCGATTCTGGATCGCGTGCCGGGCCATCAACCCTCGGGCCCGCTTGGCGTGAAAGCTGATCACCTTCCAGGCCCCAGATTTCCAGTCTTCAAACACGCATTCGATCACCCTTGCCTTCAATGCCTTGCGTTTGACAGCCTTGAAATACTCCTGCGAAGCCAAATTGACAATCAGGTCATCGCCTTGCTTGGCCAGTTGCTTCACCAGGTGAAGCGCCAATTGATCGCCCCACCACGCGTACAGATCTTTTCCCTTGGGGTTGGCCAGCTTGGTCCCCATTTCGAGGCGATAGGGTTGCATCCAGTCCAGCGGCCGCAAGATCCCGTAGAGACCGCTGAGGATAGCGATGTGAGACTGCGCCCACTCGAGCTCTTTTTCATGGAGCGATTTCGCATCCAGACCTTCATAGACGTCGCCATTGAATGCCAGGATCGCCTGCTTGCTGTTGGCAGCAGAAAACTGAGGCGTCCATGCTGCATAACGCGCGACATTGAGCGTTGACAACGCATCGCTGAGGTCCATCAAGGACGCGATTTGCGCGGGGGTATACGGCTTCAATACCTCGATCAGCGCCGCTGATTCTTGAACGAACTGCGGCAGCGTGTGCTTTTTGATGTGAGCAGGCGTGTCGTAGTCAAGACTTTTGGCGGGAGACAGCAAAAACAGCATGGAACTCAAATCCGATCAACACATCACAAGGTGGCACCACCAACAGCTCGGTTGCTGGGGCACAACTCGCCGGTTTGCAGACCATCCAGAATCCGCAAAATTTCTTCTGGATTGCGTCCGACGTTGAGCGTGTTGACAGAGACGTGGCGAATCACGTTGTCTGGATCAACAATGAAGGTGGCTCTGAGAGCCACTCCGGCTTCGCGATCCCGCACGCCAAATTGGTCGACCAGGGGAAGGTGCACCCCGCCCTGATCGGCAAAACTGAAGTGGTTGAGCCGGCTCAAATCAGCATGCTCCCGGCGCCAACCCAGCTTGCTGAACTCGTTGTCGGTCGAGCCCCCCATCAACACCGCGTCGTGATCGGAGAACTCTTTGGCCAGCTTCGCAAATCCGACGATCTCGGTCGGGCAAACAAAGGTGAAGTCTTTGGGATAGAAGTAAATCACCTTCCACTTGCCTGGGAAGCTGCGCTCCGTGATGTCTTCAAACGCCGACTGACCGTGTTCCATGAACTCGTTGAAGCCAGGCTTGACGCCCACCACCTGGAACGGATCGAGTTTGTCACCAACGGTTTTCATGCTTGCTCCTCAATCAATTAGGCCTACCCTGAACGATAACTGACCATAGCTCATAAAATCGAGCCCATCCCTTCAATTCAGTTGTATACACACACCATGGCGCTCTACCGAATCCTGGGGGCCACTGAGCTCAGTCCAACCGTCCATGAAACGGCTTTTGTCGCCGAGTCGGCTGATGTGATTGGAGACGTTCGACTGGCCGAAAACACCAGTGTCTGGTCGCACGTCACCTTGCGTGGTGACAACGAGCCCATCACCATCGGTGCCCGCTCGAATGTGCAAGAGTCTTCGGTCTTGCATACCGACATCGGTTTTCCGCTGACGATCGGCCAGGATGTGACCGTCGGTCACCAGGCCATGCTTCATGGGTGCACGGTTGGCGACGGGGCTCTGATTGGGATTCAGGCCGTGGTGCTCAATGGGGCCGTCATCGGCAAAAATTGCCTGGTTGGCGCAGGAGCCCTGGTCACCGAAGGCAAGCAATTTGAGGACGGCATGCTGATTTTGGGTAGCCCGGCCAAAGCGGTTCGTCCGTTGAGCGAAGGTGAATTGCTCCGCATGCATGCGGGCACGGCCTTGTATGTAGACCGATCGGCCCGATATAAGAAAGAACTGGTGCGGATGGATGCACCCAAGAAAGCATTTGAATGAGTGAATTGCATCGATTTCTGTTTGATGGCCAGCCCGTGCGCGGCGTTCTGGTCAGGCTCACAGACAGTTGGCGAGAGGTCCTTGCGCGTCGCAAGGATGGCGACGCGTTTGACGCACCCGTGCGGCATTTGCTGGGCGAAATGGCGGCAGCTGGCGTGCTGATGCAGGCCAACATCAAGTTCAATGGCACCTTGATTCTGCAGATCTTTGGCGATGGCCCAGTCAAGGTAGCTGTCAGCGAGGTGTCGTCCGACCTGGGTTTTCGCACCACCGCCAAAGTCGTTGGCGAGACAGCCGCATCTGACACCGGTATCCTGCCCCTCGGCGAGATGGTCAACCGCCACGGCCAAGGCCGTTGCGCGGTCACCCTTGACCCCGAAGATCGGATGCCAGGTCAGCAGCCTTACCAAGGCGTGGTGCCTCTGAATGGCGACGATGGTGAACCTTTGTCGCGGCTGGCCGATGTGCTGGAACATTACATGGCCAAGTCCGAGCAATTGGAAACCAAGCTGGTGCTGGCGGCCAACGATGAAATCGCTGCCGGCCTGCTGATCCAGCGCCTGCCGCTTGAAGGCGAAGCCAATCTGGCCGGCGAAGGCCAACGTGACCAAGCCGAAGCTGACGAGGATTACAACCGCATTGCCGTTCTTGCCGCCAGCTTGAAGCGCGAAGAGTTGCTGAACCTGGATGCGGACACGATCTTGCACCGCTTGTTCTGGGAAGAAAAACTCATTCGGTTTGAGCCTCACCAGGGTGCGGTTGGCCCGAAGTTTGAGTGCACCTGCTCGCGCGAGCGTGTGAGCAACATGCTGCGTGGGCTCGGACGCGAGGAAATTGACGACATCATGGCAGAGCAAGGCCGCATCGACGTCGGCTGCGATTTTTGCGGTGCCCGCTACCAGTTTGATGCGGTGGATGTCAACGAGCTGTTTGCAGAAGGGCCAGACCATCCTCCCGGATCGTCCAATCTTCAGTAAGCAAATGGCGCCAATCTGCGTTGGCTGGATGAGTCAGCGATGACTCCCAGGCGGTCTGCACCTGGGTGACCGGATGCGTGATCGACAGGCGCAAAGCATGCAGCCACAGGCGATTGACGCCCAGGCGATGGGCCCACCATCGGTTATGAGCCCCTTTGCCGTGGGTAGAGTCGCCGATGATCGGGTGGCTGACGTGCTTGAGGTGCCGGCGAATTTGATGTCGGCGTCCGGTGGTCGGTCGCGCATGGAGCAAGGCCACCCGGGTGCTCGGATAGCGATCGACTGGAATGGGCAATTCAAGCCGCGCCAGGCATTCGAAGGTGGTGAACGCCTCTTGAGCCGCTTGCTCAGGCGGTGCATCCTCGCGCAAAAGCGGATGATCCACTTCAAAGTGGTCTTCGGGCCACCCCCTGACCCATGCCAAATAGGTCTTGGTCACGAGGTGATGTTCAAACTGCAATGCCAACGCCCGGGCCACGGCTGACGACAAGGCCATGATCAACACGCCCGATGTTCCTTTGTCCAAACGATGGACGGGATAAACCGGTTGCCCCAGTTGATCTCTCAGGGTTTGAACGACGAATCGGGTTTCGCCCGCGTCCAGCCCGGTTCGATGCACCAACCATCCGGCGGGTTTGTGGATGGCGACCAGATGCTCATCCTGAAAAAGAATCGGAAGCGCAGACATGGTCAGCCCCGAGGCAGCCAATGCTGCTCGCAATCGCCGTCATCGCACTTGTCGCATATCCAGCGCCAAGGTCGGCGGGGTGTGCCAGATTGCTTCGCTTGCGCCAGCAGCATGGCGTGGTCCACCGCCACCAGAGCAGATGCCAATCGGTGTTCTCCGTGGCCAGACACCACGGTGTGCGAAAGGCGCCCCTTCGTCAAAGCCGCGCGGATCAGAGCATCGACCGGTTCTCTGACATGGGCTCCGTCGCGCTGAATGCCATCTTCGATCCAAGGCAGATCCAGCGCCGTCAACAAGGTCAGGTCGACCAATCGATGGTCGACCAGGGCTTCTTCATACAAAGACACATCCTGGAAGATGTAGTCACTGTAGACGGCCGTGATCAGGGCGGTGGTGTCAGCCAACACGATCGAATGCTGCAGCCTGGCTGCCTCGATCCGGCGGGATTGCTCTTGGGCGATGTCGCGTTGCTCATGTGCGAATGGGGTGCGCCCATGCGCCAGACAAAACTCGCGCAGCACTTCAGGCACCACGGCGACGCTCGCCCCTCGGTTTTGCATCTCTGCGGCGAGTTGCTGGGCCAAGGTTGACTTGCCCGTGCTCTCTGCGCCCAAAATGCCAACGACAAGCGGGGGGATGCTCATCGCATGCCTCTACCAAGCAGCACGAGCCAATGTCGCCACCCCACTGCCGACAAGATCGCGAAGATCCCATACAGCACCACCGTCAGCCAATATCCTTTGTGGGCAAAGAGCGCCATGCTGATTAGGTTGACAACCAACCAGACGGGCCAATTCTCAACGTATTTCATGCCCAGCAGATACTGCCCAAGCAGGCTGAGCGTGGTCGGCAAAGCATCGCCGAAGGGCACATCTGAATCAGTGTAGCGATGCAAGATCAGGCCCATCAAGGGCCAAGTCACGAGGGTGGCCAACAAGCAAAACAGGCGATCACGCCGGCTTAGCTTTCTGACAGACTCAGACGCTGTCTCACCGCTGTCGGGCGTACGCAGCCACGCCCACCAGCCCCATATGGAGACCGCTACAAACACCAACTGCAGCGAGGCCTCGCCGTACAAACGCCCCCGAGCAAAAAAAACGCCATATAGAAGCGAGCTGACGATGGCCAAGGGCCACCCGAGAATATTCACGCGAAGATTGCATCCAACCATCCACAGCGACAGCACAAAGGCCAGCAATTCCAGCCCCGTGACAGGCGCCCCCAAGATCTGAAACAGATGCACGAGGGCCGGATCAGCCCAGCTGAAATAATCAGACCACGCGTGGTGCTGCATCAGCGAACGGTGGATTCGGCAGGAGCGGTGGCCGCAGGGGCACTGGGCAAGTGGGTCGTGAGTTGAACGTAGATCTCGTTCGGCTTGACCATGCCCAATTCGGTCCGAGCCTTTTCCTCGACCATTTCCAAGCCGTCTTGAAGGTCTTGCACTTCGGCGGCCAGTTGTTCGTTTCGGGCTTGCGCCTCGGCATTGACCGATTGCTGCCGCTCAAGTTGATCACGCAATGACCATACCCGAGGCAATCCCCCCTTGCCGAACCACAATTCGGCATGGATGACCGTCAACATGGCAACCAAGATCAGCGTAACAACTCGCATAAAAGAAGATTATCCACCAAATGAAACAGGGCCCGAGGGCCCTGTTTTCACCTATCAGAGGGCAATCTCTGATCAGCGCAGGTTGTAGAAGGCGCTGCGGCCAGGGTACACAGCCACGTTGCCCAGATCTTCTTCGATGCGCAGCAGTTGGTTGTACTTGCTCATGCGGTCAGAACGGCTCATCGAACCGGTCTTGATCTGGCCAGCGTTCAAGCCCACAGCGATGTCGGAGATCGTGTTGTCTTCGGTTTCGCCCGAACGGTGCGAGATTACGGCGGTGTAACCCGCGCGCTTGGCCATTTCGATGGCGGCAAACGTTTCGGTCAGGGTGCCGATCTGGTTGATCTTGATGAGGATCGAGTTGGCGATGTTCTTCTCGATGCCTTCTTTCAGGATCTTGGTGTTGGTCACGAACAGGTCGTCCCCCACCAATTGCACCTTCTTGCCCAGGCGATCGGTCAGATGCTTCCAGCCATCCCAGTCGCCTTCGGCCATGGCGTCTTCGATCGAGATGATGGGGTACTTGTCGCACCAGGTGGCCAGCATGTCGGTCCACTGTTCGGCAGTGAGCGTCAGGCCTTCGCCTTCGAGGTGGTACTTGCCGTCCTTGTAGAACTCGGAAGCTGCGCAGTCCAGGCCCAGAGCGATTTGCTCACCGGCCACATAGCCAGCCTTTTCAATGGCTTCCAGGATCAACTGGATGGCTGCTTCGTGGCTGGCCACGGAAGGCGCGAAACCGCCCTCGTCGCCCACGGCAGTGGACATGCCCTTGTCGTGAATGATCTTCTTCAGGGCGTGGAACACTTCAGCGCCATAACGCAGGGCTTCACGCAGCGACGGAGCACCCACGGGCAGGATCATGAACTCTTGCAGATCCAGGTTGTTGTTGGCGTGGGCACCACCGTTGATCACGTTCATCATGGGCACGGGCAGTTGCACTGCGCCCATGCCACCGAAGTAGCGATACAGGGGCAGCCCAGCTTCTTCAGCAGCAGCACGGGCCACGGCCATCGACACGGCCAGCATGGCGTTGGCGCCCAGGCGGCCCTTGTTTTCGGTGCCGTCGAGATCGATCAAAGTCTTGTCCAGGAAAGCCTGCTCGGAAGCATCCAGGCCCAACACAGCTTCAGCGATTTCGGTGTTGATGTGCTCAACGGCCTTCAACACGCCCTTGCCCAGATAACGGCTCTTGTCACCGTCGCGCAGCTCAATGGCTTCACGCGAACCGGTCGACGCACCAGAAGGCACGGCAGCACGGCCCATGACGCCGCTTTCCAGCAGGACGTCGCATTCGACGGTGGGGTTGCCGCGGCTGTCGATCACTTCGCGGCCGATGATGTCAACGATGGCGCTCATCAGGGTTTCCTCAAAAGATGGATAGTTTGGAAAGCAAAAAGCGGCTTGCCGCTGGGGCAAACCGCCAAGTTTACGGGGTCAGTTGAAGTTCGACTCCAGGAAGCCGTTCTTCTTGGTGATGCGATCCAGCTCAACCAGCGTGGACAGCAGCGCCTTCATGTGCTTAAGGGGGACGGCATTAGGGCCATCGGACAAGGCGCACGCGGGATCGGGATGGGTTTCCATGAACAGCCCCGAGATGCCCACCGCCACAGCTGCACGAGACAGCACCGGCACGAACTCACGCTGGCCGCCCGAGGATGTGCCCTGCCCGCCCGGCAATTGCACGGAGTGGGTGGCGTCGAACACCACGGGGGCGCCGGTCTCACGCATGATGGCCAGGGAACGCATGTCGGACACAAGGTTGTTGTAGCCGAAGCTGGCACCACGCTCACACGCCATGAAGTTGTCTTCGTTCAGGCCTTTGGCCTTGGCCGCAGCACGGGCCTTGTCGATAACGTTCTTCATGTCGCCAGGGGCCAGGAATTGCCCCTTTTTGATGTTCACCGGCTTGCCGGACTGGGCCACCGCATGGATGAAATCGGTCTGGCGGCACAGGAATGCCGGCGTTTGCAGGACATCGACCACGGCGGCCACCGCAGGAATCTCAGCCTCGCTGTGCACATCGGTCAAGATGGGCACGTTCAGTTCGCGCTTGACCTTGGCCAGGATCTCGAGGCCCTTCTCCATGCCGGGGCCGCGGAAAGATGTGCCGGACGAGCGATTGGCTTTGTCGTAGCTGGACTTGAAAATGAAGGGAATGCCCAGCGCGCTGGTGATTTCCTTCAAGGTCCCAGCGGTGTCCATCTGAAGCTGTTCAGATTCGACCACGCAAGGCCCTGCGATCAAGAAAAAGGGATGGTTCAGACCAACGTCAAAGCCGCACAGTTTCATCCGGTGTCCTTCGCGGTGATTAAGAGACCTTGCGGGCCAAGGCAGCCTTGATGTAGCTGGTGAACAGCGGGTGCCCATCCCACGGCGTCGACTTGAACTCGGGGTGGAACTGCACGCCCACATACCAAGGGTGAACCGACTTGGGCAACTCCACCATTTCGGTGAGCTTTTCGCGCTGAGTGATAGCCGAAATGACCAGCCCGGACTCTTGCAGGCGATCCAGGTAACGCTCGTTCGCTTCGTAGCGGTGACGATGGCGTTCGGTTACCACGGGGCCGTAAATCTCATAGGCAATCGTGCCTGGCTTCACGTCAGAGCTCTGGGCGCCCAAACGCATGGTGCCCCCCAGGTCAGACGACGCATCGCGCTTTTGCACGGTGCCATCGGCATCCAGCCACTCGTCGATCAAGGCGATCACCGGGTGCGGGGTTTGGGGCTCGAACTCGGTGGAGTTGGCATCCGTCAACCCGGCCTTGTGGCGCGCGTATTCAATCGTAGCGACCTGCATACCCAGGCAGATGCCCAAGTAGGGAATGCGGTTTTCACGCGCGAACTGAGCCGCACAGATCTTGCCTTCCACCCCACGCTTGCCGAAGCCGCCAGGCACCAGGATGGCGTCGTACTGGGCCAGTTGGCTGACGGTTTCGGGGGTCAGCGTTTCGGAGTCCACGTACTCGATGTTGACGCGGGCATGGTTGTGGATACCGGCGTGACGCAGCGCCTCGTTGAGCGACTTGTACGAATCCGACAGGTCGGTGTACTTGCCGCACATGGCGATGGTGACGGTGCTTTTTGGGTTCTCGACCTCGTTGACGAGGTTGTCCCAGCGGCTGAGGTCAGCGGGCTTGGTTTGAAGCTGCAGCTTGTTGCAGATCAGGTCATCAAGGTGCTGCTCATGCAGCATGCGCGGCACCTTGTAGATGGTGTCGGCATCCCAGACCGAGATCACGCCGGATTCAGGCACGTTGGTGAACAAGGAGATCTTGCCCCGTTCGTCCTCGGGAATGGCGCGGTCAGCACGGCACAGCAAGGCGTCAGGTTGAATTCCGATTTCACGCAGCTTCTGCACCGTATGCTGTGTCGGCTTGGTCTTCAATTCGCCGGCTGCAGCGATGAAGGGCACGTAAGTCAGATGCACGAAAGCCGTGTTGCTGGGGCCCAGCTTCAGGCTCATCTGACGAGCGGCTTCCATGAATGGCAACGATTCAATGTCGCCCACGGTGCCGCCGATTTCAACGATGGCCACATCCACAGCATCAGCCGTGTCAACGCCAGCACCACGACGCACGAAATCCTGGATTTCATTGGTGATGTGAGGGATGACCTGCACGGTTTTGCCCAGGTAATCACCACGACGTTCTTTCTCCAGCACCGACTTGTAAATCTGGCCAGTGGTGAAGTTATTGGCTTTCTTCATCCGGGTGGTGATGAAGCGCTCGTAGTGGCCGAGGTCCAGATCGGTTTCGGCGCCGTCATCGGTGACGAACACTTCTCCGTGCTGGAACGGGGACATGGTGCCCGGATCCACGTTGATGTAGGGATCCAGCTTGATCAGGGTGACTTTCAGGCCACGGGATTCAAGAATGGCGGCCAATGATGCAGCGGCGATGCCCTTACCGAGAGAGGACACCACACCGCCTGTGACGAAGACAAACTTGGTCATTGCGCAATAGCGTCTGACTTGGCAGGGACGCTGCGGTGGTAAAGCGGCATTATAGGTGTTTACGAGACCGGCACGCGCGCTTTCTGTACAACCTTCGTCACGGCTTCCAGCGCCTGACGCAGATGTTTTTTGCGGATGTTGAGTGGCGGAGCCAGGCGGATGACCACCCCATGGCTGTCTTTGGTGAGCACGCCCAGCGTTTTCAATTCATCAACCAGGCACCGCGCGCCGATCTCTGGCGCCACTTCCACCCCAATCAGAAGTCCGCGCCCTCGAACATCGCGCACCACCGGCGCATCCTGCAGACGTTCCTTCAAAAATGCCTGAGCCCATTGCCCCAGGCGATCCACCCGTGCCATGAGGTCAGGGTCGCTGAGCAGCTTGAGCGCTTTCATGCTCACAGCAGCTGCAATCGCGTTGCCACCGAAGGTGGAGCCGTGGTCGCCCGGCTGAAACACCCCAATCACATCCCCGCGCCCCACCACCGCAGAAACGGGATACACGCCGCCCCCGAGCGCCTTGCCTAGTATGACCAGATCGGGGTTCACCTCGTCGTGCTGATGACAGAAGAACCGACCCGTCCGAGCTAACCCGGTCTGGATTTCATCGACGACGAACAAAACATTGTGCTTGCGGCAGAGCGCTTGGGCCTTTCTCAAGTAGCCGGCTGGTGGCACACGGATCCCGGCTTCACCCTGGATGGGCTCGACAATGAATGCAGCGGTTCTGGGTGTAATGGCGCGTTCCAGCGCTCTGCTGTCGCCATAAGGCACCGTACGCATCCCAGGCAACAAGGGACCAAAGTGCGCGCGGTACTGAGGCTCGGTCGACAAACTGATCAGCCCTAGTGTGCGACCATGAAAATTGCCCTCGCAGCCGATGATTTCACAACGGTCTGCGGGGATGCCTTTGACGGTTTCGCCCCACTTGCGCGCCAGTTTCAAGGCCGTTTCGACAGCCTCGGCGCCCGAGTTCATGGGCAAGGCCTTGTCGGCCCCCGCCAGCTCAGTCAGCAAAGCCAGCCAGGGCGGCAGTTGGTCGTTGTAAAACGCGCGGCTGGTCACATCGAGCTGTTTGGCCTGTTTGACCAGCGTCTTGATGATTTGCGGGTGGCAGTGCCCCAGCGACGCTGTGGAGTAAGCGCCCATCATGTCGATGTAGCGCCGGCCTTCGACATCCCACAAAAATGAGCCTTTTGAGCGCGCCAGAACCACGCCGACAGGGTGATAGTTGTGCGCACCCTTTTCCAGCTCGAGGTCAATCAATTGACGGGTTTGGCTCATGGGCGGCTCCGCTCCTTGATTTCTGTGACCAGTTTGTCATCTGTTGTACCGTTCGCATAGGGCGAAATACCCAGTCTGCGCACATTGATGAAATTCATCAATTCAGGGCGCACCCCACGCGCCTATACTGCGCGCTTTTGTCTGCGGCGGTGTCTAGCGCGATCCGCCTTCGAAGCTGGTTGATTCATGCCCCCTGCCCGCCCCGACACCATCCCACTGCCCATCGCCACTGGCCGCCAGTCTGCTCTGTCGTCAGTCGATCCAGCTTTGTTCGATGAAATCGAAAAAGACATCGACGCCATCAAACAGAAGCACCGCGCCGATCTGGGTGAAAAGGATGTCAACTACATACGGACCTTGCGCAAGCGCTCTCGCCAATTTGAAGCGATTGGTCGGGGCCTGCTGTGGATCAGCCCCGAGCCCATCACGTTCAGCCTGGGTGTCTTTTTCACCTGGCTGCACCGAAATCTGGAAGCCATTGAAATCGGCCACAACGTGCTGCATGGCCAGTACGACTACTTCCCCGATATCCCTCAGTTTCATTCACACCATTTCAAGTGGAAAGCACCTGTTGATGAAGAAGGCTGGCGGCGAGAGCACAACGCGCTGCACCATGTGCACACCAATGTGTACGAAATGGACCCAGACCTGAATCACGGGATTTTGCGAACGAACGCCCAAACTCCCTGGAACCGCCGGCACTTGTTTCAGGTGCCCCTGTACCTGTTGGCGGCTTATCCGACCATGCTGTACCAGTTCAACTCTCAGAACCTGGGGTTTGGGCAGAAATTTCGGGAAAGGAGCTTTCCGCGAGGCAACGAAGGGTATGCCTGCGTCGAGCATCCCGGGGTCTCGGAAGCGGATCTGATCAAACGACATCGACTTTCGATCCTGCGCGTGATCTTCAAGGAGTACCTGGTCTTCCCTCTGCTGGCATTGTTCAGCGGTTTCTCGTTCTGGAAGGTATTTGCTGGCAATTTGCTGGCTGACGTCATCAACAACTACTGGATCAGTTTGACCATTCAGGCCACCCATTTCACTGAGCCTTTACAGCCGGCTGATGCGGTCAAGCACAAGGGGCGTTGGTACGTGTCCCAACTGGATTCGTCTGTGAACTTCAAAGGCAGCCGCAAAATGAGCATCTTGTGGGGGCACCTGAACTACCAGACAGAACACCATCTGTTCCCAGACATCCCCTCTCATCGTTACCCCGACATGGCCAAGGAGGTCAAGGCGGTGTGTGCCAAACATGGCATCGCCTACAAATGCAACCCGAACTGGGGCGTGGCGATCAAGAACTTCCTGAAGGTGATGTGGACCCATTCGTTCCCACCCAAGCAGCAGCTGCCCCACGGCCAGGAACCGCAGGAGCGCCATGCTTAAGCACCACCTGAACAAGCTCGCACTGAAGCACCTGGGGCGTCAGTGGGTCGATTACCTCGCCAGCAACACGATGACGGAGTTCAATCGCCGTCACAACGATTTTCTGTGGACCTACGACCTGAAAGCCCTGGTCGAGAACGTTCGAGAGGAAGCGCCAGGCGTCAAAACCTTCACATTGCTACCCAACCAGCACTGGAAGCACATGAAGGCCGGTCAGCACATTGAGGTGTTGGCCAGTGTGGATGGTCAGCAGGTATCGCGCTACTACAGTCTGTCGCCCATCCGGCGGGGGCGCTTCACCATCACGGTCAAACAAGTTGACGGCGGCATGCTGTCGACCTGGCTGCATCAAAGCGCCCGCAAGGGATCGGTGCTTCACATTCGCCACCCCGAAGGCAAATTCACCTACCGCCAGCAGAGAAAGCTGCTCTTCATTTGCGCGGGCTCTGGCATCACCCCCTGCTATTCGATGATTTCGGATTGCCTGGCCATGCCCGAAAGCCCGGACCTGGCCTTGTATGCGCAGTTTTCTCATACGTCAGACACGATCTTTTCGCGCACGCTGACCGATTGGAAGGGCCAATTTGACGTGCGGGTGGCCTACACCCGTGAAGCCCACCATTCGGCTCGGCTGCTCAGTTCAGCCCCGTTGAGAGAGCAATACCCTGACCTGGATGAGCGGGATGTGTATCTGTGCGGGCCGCAGGGCTTCATGGATCAAGTCATTGCTGCGCTGACGCACGAAGGCTACGACCTGACTCGCCTTCACTGTGAACGCTTCGTGGCGCAGGCTTGGGTGCCAGAACCTTCTGCTGCCTTTGACCCGGACGGTGCAGAAGTGCACTTTGAGCACCTGGATGAGCACATCTGCCTCACCGCCGAAGACAAAGGCCGCACCTTCATGGAGATCGCCGAATCCCGAGGCCTGAATCTGGAAGTAGGATGCCGCCAAGGCATGTGCGGCACTTGCAAGCTGACGCTTCAGTCTGGGGAGGCCAATGGCAACGTTCTCGGCCAGGCTGTTTATCTTTGTTCGGCCTATCCTGCGTCGAACAGGGTTGTGCTCGACGCATGATCCTCATCTTGTTGCTAAAGGCTTGAAATGCTGTTTGTCATCCGAATGATCCTGATGACGCTCCACTTCCTGGTGGTAGGTGTCACGGGGCTAGTCATTGTTTTGAGCCGCCCTTTCAACCCAGATAACAGCCGAGTCCTGGGGAGGATGTACAGCCTGCCGGCCATCCGAATCCTTGGCTTGCGTGTGAGACGCGAAACAGATGGCGCCCTGAATCACCCTCGCACTTATGTGATTGTGGCCAACCACCAATCGAACTACGATTTGTTCGTTCTGGGGTGCACGGTGCCCGTCAGAACCGTCACCATTGGCAAGAAGAGTCTGAAATGGCTGCCTTTTTTTGGGCAGATTTACTGGCTATCTGGCAACGTGCTGATTGACCGGGGCAATGCATTCAAGGCCAAGCAGGCGATGCTCACCACCACTGACACCCTGCAGCACCAAGACACCAACATCTGGGTGTTTGCCGAAGGAACGCGCAACTTGGGCCTGGGGCTCAAGCCCCTCAAAAAGGGTGCTTTTCAAATGGCCATCAGTGCGGGGGTGCCGATCATCCCGATCTGCACCAGCACCTACAAAAAAAGCATGCGGCTGAACCGCTGGCACAGCGGCGACGTGATCATTCGCTCTTTGTCGCCCATACCCACGGCAGGCTTGACCATGGATGACATGCCTGACCTGATGGCCAAGGTGCATGCAGACATGAAGGCCTGCATCGAACAACTGGATGACGAGGTCAGCCGTTCGGCGCGGTGATCTTGCTCAGCGGATTCATGGCTTGCGCTTGAGTGGGTGCCGAGTTGGCCCCCAGATCGGACTGATCTCCGAGCCAGGTCGGCTCCGGGATCGAGTCAAACACCTGACGCAATCGCTGCCCCCAGGTGCTCCTGATCATCCTGAAGTAGGCATTGCTTTCGTCGATGTTGATCACTTTGTCCACTCGCAAGGTGTCACCCTCGTACACCAGCAGATCCAGGGGTAACCCGACAGACAGGTTCGACTTCAGGGTCGAGTCCATCGAAATCAAAGCGCACTTGGCCGCTTCCTGCAAGGGCGTGTTCGGGGTCACGACACGATCAATTACCGGTTTGCCGTATTTCGACTCACCGATCTGAAAATAGCAAACGCCATCCAGGCCGGCTTCGACAAAATTGCCCGCAGCATAGACATTGAACAAGCGCATGGTTTCGCCACGAATTTGTCCGCCTATGATCAAGCTGCAATTGAACTCAATGCCATGTTTTTTGAGGGCTTCCGCGTCGCGCGAGTAAACGGTTCGCACAGCACTGCCAACGATCCGCGCCACATCGAAGAGGCTCTTGGCCGTCCAGATCGTGGCTGGTTCGCCGTCTGAACCCTCGATGGTCACGTTACCGAGCAGTTGCTTGACAGCCTGGGTGATGGCCAGGTTGCCAGCAGAGAGCAAAACCAGAACCCGCTCGCCTTCTTTTTCGTAGACGGACATCTTGCGGAATGTGCTGATCTGGTCCATCCCCGCGTTGGTTCGCGAATCAGACAAGAACACCAAGCCCGCATTGAGGCGCATGGCAACGCAATAGGTCATGACGAAATCACCGCTTTGAGTTTGTACAAGGCATCCAGCGCCTCTCTCGGCGTCAAGGCGTCTGGATCGATGCCCGCCAAAAGCGCCAGCGTCTGGGCTTCCGCCGGTGTCATTGCATCCCCCAAGGATGCTGCAATACCCGTGCCCGCGGTCACCACAGACTCAAGGTCTAGCGTGACCGCACCACCCTCTGCCTGAGCAAACAGGTCGATCTGATCATCCGCTTCCCGTTGTTGAGCCTCCAGCGCTTCGAGTGTGACGCGAGCTTGTCGGATCAGGGTATGGGGCATACCCGCCAGGCGAGCCACTTGAACCCCATAGCTGCGGCTGGCTGGGCCAGCCTGCAGTTCGTGCAGGAACACAATGTCGTCGCCAGACTCGGCAACCCCAACGTGCACATTGGCGGCACGAGGGTGCTTTTGGGGCAACTGAGTCAATTCGAAGTAGTGCGTTGCAAACAAGGTGAAGGCCTTGTTGCGATCGTGCAGGTGGCTCGCGATCGCACCAGCCAACGCCAGACCATCGAAGGTCGAGGTGCCGCGCCCGATTTCGTCCATCAACACCAGCGAATGCTCGGTTGCCGCATGGACGATGGCGGCGGCTTCGGTCATCTCTAGCATGAAGGTGGACTGGGCGTTGGCGAGGTCGTCTGCCGCACCGATCCGGGTATGGATGGCATCCATTGGCCCCAAACGGCACGCCGTGGCCGGCACATAAGAGCCCATGGCCGCCAACAAAGCGATCAACGCGACCTGCCGCATGAAAGTCGACTTACCGCCCATGTTCGGCCCAGTGATGACCAACAGCCGACGATTCACATCGAGGCGGCAATCGTTCGGAATGAACGCTGCACCCACCGTCTCCATCAGCCGAGCCTCGACGACCGGGTGACGCCCTTTTTCGATGTCGATGCAGGGATGATTCACAAACTCAGGACGGGTCCATTGCAAGGTGGCGGCCCGTTCGGCCAGCGCACACAAGCCGTCCAGCGTGGCCAGAGCCCGTGCCAGGTGGCTCAACACCTGGATGTGAGACTGCAGGAAATCGATCAACTGCTCAAACAGATACTTCTCTCGAGCCAGCGCACGATCTTGCGCCGACAGGGCCTTGTCTTCAAAGGACTTGAGTTCCGGCGTGATGAAGCGTTCCGCATTTTTGAGGGTCTGCCGCCTCTGGTAGTCAAGTGGCACCTTGTCGGCCTGACTTTGGGTCACCTCGATGTAGAACCCATGCACCTTGTTGAACTGCACACGCAAGTTGGCGATACCGGTTCGCGCCCGCTCACGCGCCTCCAGATCAAGCAGGAAGGCGTCGCAGTTCTGCGAGATGCCACGCAGTTCATCCAGATCGGGATCAAACCCCGAGGCAATCACACCACCGTCGCGCAACAGCACGGCTGGTGTCTCCATCAACATCGATTGCAGCGTTTGAGCGATCACCGGATTGGGTTGCAAAGCCCCTTTGAGTTGGCTGAGCAGCGTCGATTGATCCGCCACCTTGTCTACCAGGGCAGGCAAGTTCAGCAGGGTTTCACGCAAACCAGCCAATTCACGCGGTCGAACTTGTCGCAAGGCCACACGCGCCGTGATCCGCTCGACATCGCTCATGCCATGCAGAGCCTCACGCACCGATTCAAAGCCATGATCGGCTTGCTCGGGTGCCAACAAGGCGGCAATGGCGTCATGCCGCTCACGCGCCTGAGTCCGATCACGCAAAGGTTGAATCAGCCACTGCCGCAGGGCACGGCTACCCATGCCGGTGCGACAGGTATCCAACAGCGACAGCAAGGTCGGAGAGTCTTCGCCTCGAAGGGTTTGCGTCAACTCCAGGTTGCGCAAGGTGGCCGCAGGCAGATCGATGAGATCAGAAGCGCGAGGAACCTGCAAGGCTGACACGTGAGTCAGAGCTTTGCCCTGGGTGTGTTCGGCAAAGCTCAGCAAGGCTGCGCCCGCAGCATGCGCCAGATGCATGTCCTGCGCCTGGTAGGCTTGCAAGCCCTTGACCCCAAGTTGCTCGCACAGCTTGCGCATGCCCAGGCCGGAATCGAATTGCCAGTTGGGGCGGCTGGTCATGGCCACCCCGCCGCGCCCCTGTGTCAACAAAGGCTGCAGGGACGGCGGCATGCGGTCCCGGTCAAACAGAATCTCAGCGGGTTGCAGGCGCGCCAACCAGCCAGCGAGCTCTCTTTCCGTGCACTCAGTCAACCCCAGTTGACCACTGGACAAACCCAACCACGCCAAACCGCAAGGCACCAGCGCCTCGGCTCTGATGCCTCGCTTGTCCATGACCACGGCAAGCAGCAAGGAGTCGGCTCGTTCGGACAACAACTCCGAATCGGTCAAAGTGCCAGGGGTCACCACGCGCACGACTTTGCGTTCAACAGGCCCCTTGCTGGCACCGACCTCGCCTACCTGCTCGCAGATGGCGACCGACTCACCCAGCCTGATCAATTTGGCCAGATAGGTCTCCACCGCATGAACGGGCACCCCAGCCATCACCACCGGCTCGCCGGCGGATTGCCCGCGTACCGTCAGGGTGATGTCTATCAGCCGATTGGCCTTACGAGCATCGTCATAGAAGAGCTCGTAAAAGTCCCCCATTCGGTAGAAAACGAGGGTGTCGGGATACTCCGCCTTGATGCGCAAGTACTGCTGCATCATGGGGGTGTGCCGGTCGAGCTCTTTGTGGATGAGGAGCGTCTGTACTTGCTCTGACAAATTTGCCTCTGGGAATGTGATTAATGCCTGAGGCGCCTCACGCGAATGAGGGGGTAGGCGCTTGTCTGGTAACCAATGAAATTGTTGTCATTTTAGACTTCCGTTTTCAATTTAATCTTTCCCTCGGATGCTGCGCACATCACGAGGAAATATGGAGCGCCCAGTGAAGTTCCACCGTCATTTCTCTCATCTGGTTTTGACCTTAATCGCCACCACCTCGGCGTTGACAGGTTGCGGTGGCGGCGGCGGATCGTCGTCGCCCGCGCCAGAAAGCAATTCGGGCCCCCCGAGTTCGACACCTCGCCCCTTGTTTTTGCCATTTTCAGGGGGCTGTTGTTATATGAATCAATGGTTTAGCGGCGTTTTTTCGGATTTGCTTGTAGTGTAAACATGTTGCAGTGAATGTAGGTTTTGTATGGCCTTCGTTTGCGCTACACTTGGTGCCATGTTCATCAAGCTCGCCCGCAGCCGAGGCCACACCTACGCGCAGATCGTGGAGTCCTTTCGGGACGCCAATGGCCAGCCACGCCAGCGCAATTTGCTCACGCTGGGGCGCGTGGACGAGAACAATGGTCAGGTCGACAAGATTTTGCAGTCTCTGCTCAAGGCTCGGGGCCATGGCCCACGCGAGACGGCCACCCCCCAGGTTCAATTCGAGTCAGCCTTGGCTCTGGGTGATGTCTGGGCGCTTGACCAGTTGTGGCGCGAACTGGGCTTTGATGCGCTCGCTGGCGTCTTTCGTCGGGCGCGCTACACCTCGCCAGTCGAGCACGCCATTCGCGTCATGGTCTTCAACCGCCTGTGTGACGCGGACTCCAAGCTGGGCACCCTGCGCTGGCTGCAAACCGTGAGCATGCCAGGTATCGAGCCTTCAAAGATCACCCACCAGCACCTGCTGCGCAGCATGGATGCGCTGATGGATCACCAGCAGGCCGTCGAGGATTGCGTAGCGCATTTGCTGCGCCCCCTGATCGATCAGGAGCTCTCGGTGGTCTTCTACGATCTGACCACCATTCGCAGCGAAGGCTTGAGTCAACTCGACGGCGACGTGCGGCACTTTGGCATGTCCAAGGAGGGAATGGTGGCTCGTCAGTTCATGCTCGGTGTGGTGCAAACCGCCGATGGCATGCCCATCTACCATGAGGTCTTTGATGGCAACACGGCCGAGGCGCCCACCATGTTGCCCACGGTGCGCAAGGTGCTGGCCAGATACCCCCACATTCGGCGCTTGGTGATGGTGGCAGATCGTGGCCTGCTGTCCATTGACAACCTCAACGACATCTCCAGCATCACACTGTCGTGCGGTCAACCATTGGAGTTCATCCTGGCTGTACCGGGGCGGCGTTACGGCGAGTTCACTGAACTGCTGTCTGGCCTTCATGCCGCAGCCGCAGCGCAAGCCAGCGAGACGGTCAGTGAGGCCCGCTGGCAAAAGCACCGCCTGGTGGTGGCCCACGACCCGGTGCGGGCGCAAGCGCAGACGGCCCTGAGGGCTTCACGCATGGCTGCGCTACAGGCCCGCGCCCAGGATCTGGCCGGCAAGCTCGACGGGCAAGACGCCGGTGCGGTGCATCGTGGTCGCAAGCTCAGCGACACGGGGGCCACGGCCCGCTTTTTCCATGAGGTGGCCGACGCGCACTTGTCCAAGATCATCAAGGTCAACCTCAAGTCAGCGCTGTTCACCTACGAGATCGACGATGCAGCGCTG
>JAGWLR010000075.1 GCA_028864885.1 Burkholderiales bacterium
CCAATGAACGACTCATCAGAGTCCAATGTTAGTCGCCGAATATCTCTGCCCTGCTTTTGATGGTTTGCCATGAGGTCGAGTTGGCGCACGAACATGGCGACGGATACTGCGTAGTGAGGATCGGCTGACTTACCAAAGTCAGGCGACGAACTCACGGCGTGGTACATCAGAACGGTTGCCGAACGAGGCATAGACGTCAGGGTGCTCATGTGGTCAGCCAGTGCATTTCCCGTTGCCGCAGCGACAGCGCGAATTCTGAAAGCTCTGGGTCGGATTGTTGAGATACTGTAACCAGCACAGTGTAAATTCTCAAGCGCTGAGCCAAATGAAAAGGCGGGATATGACGACTATCCGTCATATCCCGCTTGGTTGGCGTAAAGGCCAGTTGTAGTTCGCTTATTGTTTTTCTACTGCGCCACGATCAATTGCGCCACCCGCGACGCGGGGTAAATTGAAGTAGTCTGTGGATGGCAATGACAACCCTGACACACCACTGTTCAACGCCGCACTGCCAGACACTGGTGTCGGATTGAATGTTCCAGGTGTCTTGTTCGTGATCTCCGCGGCACCGCATAGCGTACCGGTAGGCGAACAGTTGGGGTTACGCAGGCCATCTTTGAGGTTGTAGCTATCCACAAGAGTCCAAGTGTTGCCGCTCGGTTCTGGGTAGATATCAGCAGAGTTGGTCTCGTAGCCGGTGGTTGCTCCGATGGTGAATGGCATTCCGATCAGAATGTTGTTGGTGACAACCATTTTCCCAGCTACACCGGATGCCGCACCTCCGTAGATCACGGTGTTGCCCGCACTCAAGATGGTGTTGTTAAGGATCGAGACGGTTTCACCCGCATGGGCAACACCCACGGACATCGCATCACCCAAAGCGCGACAATTGTCTACAGATTCGGTAAATGCCTTACCGTAGAAGAAGTTGCAGTTACCAACGACAACCGAGTTCGTGATCACTGAGTTGCCGCGCACCTTCAGTTGATTTCCGGCGTTACCTTCTGCCCACACACGGTTCAGCGTGATGTTTCCACCAAGCGTGTGGTAAAGCAGGTCAAGGCCATCAGATACGTTGAAGCGGAAAACTGAATCCTCGATCACCCAATCGCCGCCAGTTGTCGCCACACCGACGCCATCGCCGTACCACGAGTGGCAACTGGTGGGTTGCAATCCTGGGTAAGTTTCAGTGCAGCCGTTCCATTCAACGACGACCTTTTTGAAGGATATGGTCCCAGTGTGGACGCCGTCGCCACCGTAGCCATCCATCCCGTTTGCAGCCAAGCGAACGTTCGTCATGGTCAGATTGTTGATGACGTTTGTGCTCACCCCCCCACCCGCTAGGCCGTGGACATCTAAGTCTGTAAGCGTGATGTCCGAGCCATTGACGATCTTGATCCCATCTTGTGCCCATTGACCGAATGGGTATCCACTGGTGTTACATGCCTTCGCGCCAGGGTGAACGTAACACTGACCACGACTGGAAATATCCATACAAGCCATGGAGACGTTTTTTGAACCGTCCATGTTGAAGATCCGGTAGGCTCCTTGAGTGCCCCATAGCTTCGGCTTGGTGGATGAAGAACAACCGGTGTCATAGCCTTCACCTACGATTCGTGTCGGGTGAGCAGGATCGGGGCCGGATGGAATCGACTGCATGTAACAGTCTCGGGTGTCAGCAGAGCTGCAAAGTCCTGAGAATTTACTACCAGCAACGTATCCCATGGCATATTCGCCCGGGTGCACGATAACCAGATCACCGCCTGAGATTCGTGGTGCTGGCGCACCAATTGCGATAGGAGGAATTGCCTCAAAAAGGTGACCCCAAGCGCATGGCTGATTGGTTCCCGAGCCAGGATACGGGGCATTTACTTTTCCATTGCATTCGACCGATGTACCGCCATCCGTACGAACGTGATACGTCGTGCCCCAACTGACGGGTGCAGGTGCAGGTGCAGGTGCAGGTGCAGGTGCAGGTGCAGGTGCAGGTGCAGGTGCAGGTGCAGGTGCAGGTGCAGGTGCAGAAGTTTGGCTGTTGTTGGTGGCCGTGGGCTTTTGATGATAACCAGAGGCTTGCGCCACGCCGTTATCAGTGCTGGTGGTGACGGCGGAGCCGCCCCCACCGCAGCCTGCCAAAATTGCGGCAGAAACCGACGCAGCCGCGATGGCCAGTCGACATTTCGAAACAGGATACCTGATAGACATATATAAATTCCTTGATCGGACCGTGCTTAAAAAAGCGCATGGAACGTATCGTGCACGGATCTGACCCACCACATGTTTCGAGTTATTACCTCGCGAACTGTGATTAATTTCTCAGAATTTGTGTGGATCCTGTGGCCCCCGTACGGCGCATATAGGAGGATGCCCCCCCAATTTTGAGGAGTGTGTTATGTATCGTTACAAACTCTTGTATTTGCCTGGCAGTTCTCTGGATCTTAAGGAAATAATTCGAGAGGTAATCCACACCTCGGCATTATTAGAAAAGGCGCATTACTGGACGGCCGTAATTAACGCGATGGATCCGCGAAGATCATTCAAGGAGCCGCATTTCTAAGAGTCAGTCGATCAATGAAGTGGGGCAACCGGGTCGAGCTTATCATCGGCATTGCTGCGGCTGATGTACCAGTCGGCCGCCTCGACCATCCCGGCCCGCACATCATGCGTCGGTTGGTAGCCCAGGTGCTGACGGGCCTTGTCGACATTGGCCAGTGAGTGACGCACATCGCCGGCACGGAATGGTGCAAAGTTGGGTTGCGGGGCCTGGCTCAGCGCCTTCTTGTCGATCAGCATCTCGGCAATCAGCTCATGCAACTGAACCAACGAAGTGCGATCGCCCACCGCCACGTTGTAGACCTGAGGCACATCGACCGCCAAGGTGGCGTAGGCCGCACGCAGATTGGCCTGCACGGCATTGGCCACGTAGCAGAAGTCGCGCGAGGTTTCGCCATCGCCGTTGATGGTGCACGCTTCGCCGCGCAACATCGCTGCGATCCAGCGCGGGATCACGGCAGCATAAGCACCATTGGGATCCTGGCGTGGCCCGAACACGTTGAAGTAACGCAGCCCCACGGTCTCGAAGCCATAGCAGCGTTGAAACACCTGCGCATACAGCTCGTTGAGGTATTTGGTGACGGCGTAAGGCGACAGCGGGTTGCCGATCACATCCTCTACCTTGGGCAGGGTCGGCGAATCACCGTAGGTCGAGCTGGAGGCGGCGTAAACGAAACGCTTGGCACCGGCATCACGGGCGGCCACCAGCATGTTCAGAAAACCCGTGGCGTTGGCGCGATGGCTGTTGAGTGGATCGGCGATCGAGCGCGGCACCGAGCCCAGCGCGGCCTGATGCAGCACCACATCCACGCCTTCGCAAGCGACCTTGCAGGTGTCCAGATCGGCGATGTCGCCTTGGATGAAGCGGTGGTTTTGCCAGGCTGCTTCGCCGACCAGTTGGCGCACCTCATCCAGATTGCGCTGATGGCCGGTGGCAAAGTTGTCCAGTGTGGTGACCTTCTGGCCGTGGCGCAGCAGGGTCTCCAGCAGATGCGAGCCGATGAAGCCGGCGGCGCCGGTGACCAGCCAGTGGCGGGGTTGGGTGGCCAGCTTTTGGGCCAGGTCGTCGTGCAAGTTAATCACAGGCGCCACACTCCAAATCCACGGGCTTTCAAAGCGGCCGTATCGGCCACGCACTTCACGTCGACATAGATGCCGCCAGCTTGCAGCTTGGTGGCAATGTCATCCACGCTGCGCTTGACCAGAGGTTCATGGGCCACGGCGGCCACAATCGCGGCGGCCTTGGGCAAGGCGTCCCAGGTCACCAGGTCGACACCGTATTCGTGCTGCGCTTCAGCGGGCAAGGCAATGGGGTCGTGCACATGCACGTTCACGCCATAGCTCTTGAGTTCGTGGATGACATCGATCACCTTAGAGTTGCGCAGATCAGGGCAGTTTTCCTTGAAGGTCAGGCCCAGCACGATCACGTCGGCGCCCTTCACGGCGGCGCCGCTCTGGATCATTTGCTTGACGGTCTGCTCGGCGATGTACTTGCCCATGCCGTCGTTGATGCGGCGGCCCGCCAGGATGACCTGCGGGTGGTAACCCAGCATCTCGGCTTTGTGGGTCAGGTAGTATGGATCGACGCCAATGCAGTGACCGCCGACCAGACCAGGGCGGAAGGGCAGGAAGTTCCACTTGGTGCCCGCGGCTTGCAGCACCTCCAGGGTGTCGATGCCAATGCGGTGGAAGATCAGCGACAGCTCGTTGACCAAGGCGATGTTCAGGTCACGTTGTGTGTTCTCGATCACCTTGGCGGCTTCTGCCACCTTGATGCTGGAGGCCTTGTACACGCCGGCCTTGATGATGCTGCCGTAGGTCTGAGCCACGGTTTCCAGCGTTTCAGGGGTGTCACCTGACACCACTTTGACAATGGTGGTGAGGGTGTGTTGCTTGTCGCCGGGGTTGATGCGCTCGGGCGAATAACCCACGAAGAAATCTTTCTTCCACTTCAGGCCCGAGTGCTTTTCGATCAAGGGGATGCAGACCTCTTCGGTCGCCCCGGGGTAGACGGTCGATTCAAACACCACGATCGCGCCGGGCTTGAGGTTCTTGCCCACCGCGGTGCTGGCACCCACCAGCGGAGAGAAGTCAGGGATGTGGGCATCGTCCACCGGGGTGGGCACGGCCACCACCACGAAATCAGCCTCTTTCAGGGCCGAGGCGTCGGTGGTCGGCTTCAGATGCTTGGCCGCCTTCAGCTCTTCGGTGCTGATTTCGCCCGTGGGATCCACAAAGCGACGATAGGCCTCCACCTTCTCGACCGACAGGTCGACGCCGATGGTCGGGTAGACCTTGCCGAACTCGACCGCCAAGGGCAGCCCCACGTATCCCAAACCGACGACCGCCACTGTTGGCATAGTTCCTCCGAGTATTCCCAATTGAATTCAGACTGCGTAGTAGCCGTAAGCCGCGTTGGCTTTCTTGCTGCTGCACTTGTTGAGTACCGACATCACCACTGGACAGGCTTCGAGCGTGTTGAAGGCCTGAGCGACCGAGGTTTTCGGCGTCCGGTCGGCTTCGACCACCACCACAATCTGCCCCATGTGGGTGGCCAGCACACGCGATTCGGTCGAGGGCAAAAGCGGCGGGGCATCGAACACGATGATGCGATCCGAATAGGTTTGCGCCAGGTCGGTGAGCAAGGCTTCCATCGCGCCACTGGCCAAGAGCTCCGTGGTGTTGACCACACCGGCCGCGGATCCCGCCGGCAGCAGGGTCAGCTTGGGGATGTTGGTCTTCAGCATGACGTCAGCGAGATCCAGATCGGGCTGGGTCAGGATGTCGAGCAGGCCTGGCGAGCCGGGCAGCCCCAGGCGGTCTAGCACGGCGGGGCGCACCACATCGGCGTCCACCAGGAGCACGGTGTGGTCCAGCTCCATCGCCAGGCTGATAGCCAGGTTGATCGAGGTGTAGGTCTTGCCTTCGCCAGGCAAGGCGCTGGTCACCATGATCAGATTGGCGCGGTTGACCGGCGCGGCACTCTGGCCGGTGGCGTTTTTCAGCAAAGGCCGTTTGATGATGCGGAACTCTTCTTCGAGCTGGCTGCGTTCGCGGCCGGGGATCAGGTAGCCAGTATCCCCCAGGCGATGCAGGTTCAGATCGACCTGCTTGGATCGGCGTTCGCCGCGGCCGTCCTCTCCGTCTGGGGCCAGGTGGGCCGACTGGGCATCCGTGACCACCGGCGCCACCGACAACTTGGTGTCGGCTGTGCCCGCGTCGGCGGCAGGAGGCTGTCCTGTTTGTTGTTCTACGCCAGCAGCGCCCCAGGGCACATCGATCCCCGCGCGACGCAACTGCTCGATTCGTTTGGCGGCTTGTTCAATGGTGTTCATGGGACGTCCTCAAAAACCGGAGCTCATGATGATCCAGCCGACCCATACAAGATGGAGGGCCACCATCGTGCCACACAGGGAGAAAAACTTGATATTGCTTTGCCGTTGAGCCAGTTGCTCGCGCGGCGACGTGAACAGGCCCACCGAACCCAGCACGGGGCGCCCAGACAACTCGCGCAACTCAGCCGAGGTGTGGAAGGTCGGGATCAGTTGGCTCAGGCCAAAGGCCACGCCGACGCCAGCGGCGACGGCCAGCAGCAGGGACACCAGTGACAGCACCTGGCGGTTGGGCATGACGGCGCGCGGATCGACGCGGGTGGGCTCCACCATCTTGAACTCTGCCAACTGGGCTTCCTGGTCCATCTTCACGCCCAGGAAGGCGGATTCGCGACGGGCCACGAGTTGATCGTAGTTTTTGCGAAGGATGTCGTAGTCACGATTGAGTTGCGCCAGTTCGGCCTCGGTTTCCGGCATCTTGCCGGCGGTGGCTTTGATCTTGTCCAACCGTGCCTGTTGCATGCCCAGTTGCGTGCGCAGGGCTGCCACCTGGGCTTCGGCTTCAGCCAGTGACACGCGGATCTTTTGGTAGACCGGGCTGGTGGCTGCGCCGCGTCCGCTGAACTTGGAGGACGCGAGCTCGGCCTGGCGTTGCTTCTCGAGTTGCGCGATGGCGCGCCGAGTGGCGATCACATCGGGATGCTCTTCGGTGTAGCGACGCAGCAGATCGTCCAGTTGGCGTTTGAGTGCGTCCAGGCGGATGCTGGTCTCGGTGGGGGCCGCGGCGGCGGCACCAGCATCCTGGGGTAGTTGCGGATCTTCTTGCGACAACTCTCGGCGCAGGGCATCTCGGCTTTGCTCGGCGGCGCTCAGATCCAGGCGCAGCTTGGCCACTTCGTCAGACAGCGAAGACACCCGGGAGAAGTAATCTTGGTTGGTGCCACTGACCTCGCCGAAGTTCTTGAGCTTGAAGTCCTTGAGACGATTTTCGGCCTCGGTCAGCTTCACTTCATAGGTGTGGATCTGTTCGTCGATGAAGCGACGCGCATCTTCAGAGTCCTTGCGTTTGTCTCCCACCCCAGAGTCCACAAACATGTCCACGAGGCCCTGCACGACGTGGCGCGCCCTCTGTGGATTGGTATCTCGGTAGGACAGGGTGTAGAGGTTGTTGGTCGACGGCGCGATCTTGATTTCTTTCATCAAGCGCTCGATCTCTCGATCACGCGCGTAGGGTCCCTTCTTATTGAACCCGATGGCCGGCTGGTCTACCAGCCGTTCGATATTCGGGCGAGAGATCAAGGTTTTGGCCAGCATTTGCACTTGCTGGTCGATATCGGGCTGGAAGGCCAGGCCCGACATCAGGGGTTTGAGCACCGTCTGAGTGTCAACGTACACCTTGGCGCTGGCTTCGTAGCGATCGTGCATGAAGGTGATACCGATGGCTGCCACCACGGCTACCGGCCAGGCAACAGCCAGCGCCAGCCAGCGGCGCAACCAAATTGCCAAAACAATTTGGCTGATTTTCTGGACGATATCGTTCATGCTTGATTAACTGCTCATGCCAAGGCCGGGGTGGCCTGAAATCTTAGAACCAGCTTTGGGGAATGATGATGATGTCGCCGGGCATCAATTCGACATTGGCGGAAATATCGCCGCGCTTGAGCAAATCCTTGAGCCGTAAGCTGTATTGCTTGCCCGATTCAGAGCCTCGTACCAATACGGCGCCATTGCCATCGGCAAAATCGGTCAGGCCACCAGCCTGCAACATCACATCCAGCACGGTCAATCCTTTGCGGAAGGGCACCGATTGGGGTTTGCCAGCTTCGCCTACGATGCGAATCTGCTCGGTCGACACCCCCTGGAAGCTGTTGACGACCACGGTGACCACCGGCTCACGGATGAATTTGCTCAGGGCCTTTTCAATATCCCGAGACAGGTCGGCCGGATTGCGCCCAGCGGCCTGCAAATCTTCAACCAAGGGCAGGGAAATTCGCCCATCGGGGCGAACCGTCACTTTGGTTGACAGTTCTGGATTGCGCCAGACCACGATGTCCAGAACGTCCAAGGCGCCGATTTTGTACAGCTGGTCGGCCGTTTGAACCTTGGGCGGCGCTTCCGGGTAGCGGGAGAAGGTGCCGCAGGCGGTCAGCGACCCCGCCGCAAAAACAGCCACCGACAGCCCGATGACGGTACGTTGGAAAGCGCAGGATATGAAACGCAAGGTCATTGGGATCTCCCGACATGAGGAATGTGGCTCAGCCACATTGCTGGAACTTGACAAAGCGGACCGACGAGCCAAAACATCGGTTACCACTATGTGACAAGTATCGGGCAAAGGGGCATTCAAAATAGCACGGCAAGGTTCGCCGACACAAATGATTTTGCTTGGCCGCCACGCTTGCGGCAAATCCCACGATTCAGGGCTGCCGCCTTATCTATTTGCCTTGCGTGTGAAATCAGTCACGAATCGTGGGTGAGCGGCTTATTGTGTGGACAGGCTCAAGCCCGCGTGCTCGCGCAAGGGATGGAAATGAACCTGCGGATGGCGCTCGGCGGTCAGGCGCAAATCGTAGGCCGAGGTCATCATGTAGGCCAGGGTGTCGGCCGCGTCCAGCGCCAGTTTGCTGGCGTTTTCGTCGGTGAATTTCTTCAGCGCCTCGGGGGTGTCGGCCGTGATCCAGCGCGCGCCAGTGAAGCGGCAGGGCATCAGGCGGATGTCGACCCCGTATTCGGCCTTCAGGCGGTGTTGCACGACTTCAAACTGCAACTGACCCACGGCACCCAGCAACATCGAGCCGCCCACCTCGGGTCGGAAGACCTGAATGGCGCCTTCTTCGCCTAACTGCAGCAAACCTGCTTGCAATTGCTTTGATTTCATCGGATTGGCTAGTTCCACCGTTTGGAACAGTTCGGGCGCGAAGAAGGGCAGGCCGGTGTACTGCAGGTTGATGCCATCGGTGATGGTGTCGCCTAATTGCACGCCACCGTGGGTGGTGAAGCCGATGATGTCACCCGCGAAGGCCTCGTCCACCGCCTCGCGGCGCTGCGACAGGAAGGTTACCACCGAGGTGGGGCGGAGCTCTTTGCCTGAGCGCTGAACCTTGAGCTTCATGCCCGGCTCGTATTTGCCGGAACACACGCGCACGAAGGCGATGCGGTCGCGGTGCGAGGGGTCCATATTGGCTTGCACCTTGAAGACCACGCCAGAGAAGTTCTCCATGTCGGGCGCGATTTCCTTATGCGAGCCGTCTTTTTCGGTCGAGAAACGCGGCCGGGGCGACGGGGCCAGGTCCACCAGGGCGTCGAGCACCTCTTGCACGCCGAAGTTGTTCACGGCCGAGCCAAAGAACACCGGGGTTTGCTTGGCGGCCAGGAATTTTTCGATGTCGAAGGCCGGTGCGGCTTCGGCCATCAACTCCATGTTCTGTTCGGCCAGCTCCCAGTCGTGACCAAAACGCGCGGCCAGTTTGTCGCGTTCAGTCAAAGACACCACTTCGTACTCGTCGCTGCGCTTGTCCTCGCCAGCGTCGAACAGGCGCATCGACTGCGTGCGCAAGTTGACGATGCCGCCAAACTGCTTGCCTTGGCCCACGGGCCAGGTCATGGGCACACACGGCATGCCCAGCTCTGCTTCGACCTCGTCGAGCAGCTCAAGCGGGTCGCGGCCTTCGCGGTCCATCTTGTTGACGAAGGTGATGATCGGGGTGTCGCGCTGGCGGCAGACCTCAATCAGGCGTTTGGTTTGCGCTTCCACGCCGTTGGCCGCGTCGATCACCATCAGGGCCGAGTCCACGGCAGTCAGCACACGGTAGGTGTCTTCCGAGAAGTCTTTGTGGCCGGGGGTGTCGAGCAGGTTGACCACGTGCTCGCGGTACAGCATCTGCATCACCGACGAGGCCACCGAAATGCCGCGCTGCTTTTCGATTTCCATCCAGTCTGAGGTCGCGTGACGCGAGGCCTTGCGCGCCTTGACCGATCCCGCGATGTGAATCGCGCCGGAGAACAGCAACAGCTTTTCCGTCAGCGTGGTTTTACCCGCGTCAGGGTGGGAAATGATGGCGAAGGTGCGGCGACGAGCCGTTTCAGGGGCGTAAGGGGATGAGGACACAGCAGGCTCCAGCAGGCGCGGTGAGGTCGAATCGGAGCGAGCGACCGCGCGAAGGCGCCAATGCTAGTCGATTAATACGTGGAAGTGGATGAGGACCTGCGGGTTGGGGGGAGTTTGCCTGCGTGTGCCATGCAAATTGAACCGCTGCACCACTTAGAAACGCTGGGATGGCAAGGTAATGGTTGCAATCAAAGGCGTCGTCGAGTTGTTGGCCCAATCCACCAAGCCGCTCCCTCCACCATTGAGAAGTACTTGGTAAGTGGAGCCCAGTAGCAAATTGCCCTCAAGCCCACCGCTGAGGTCTATGGTGAGGCTGTTGGCTGTTATAGAAACGTGGTCGCTGCCTATTAGAACGAAAGAGGCGGGGACCCCGGCGCCAGGAATCAACGCGCCCCCCCCCGAATCCATCGATTGGTTGGAAGGACTCGTCATAAGTCAGGATGATCTTTCCATCCTTGAATTCCACCTGAGTCAATTGCGGCGGCGTGGCATCGACAAAAAACGCCCAGGAGCCAGGTGCAACGCTGTTACCCGCCAGATCGGTGGCCAGGTCAGTTAGGCGAACTTGATATTGGCCAGAAGAAGTCAAGGCCCCATAGGTTGGTTTGAAGGTCCAGTTTTGATCGTCAACCGAGTGGGAGAACGAGCCTGCTACGGTCTTCCCTTCTGGGTCAGTGATCACTGCGATCATTTTGTTGAGTGAGGCTTCCCGCATCGGCTCGTTGAAGTGCAGAGTAATGGATCCAAAAAAATGATGATTGGCGTCGTTTGGAAGGGCATCCACCGTGGCCACCGGCGAAATCGTTTCACTGCGGACACCATTCAATTGATAGGCAACGAGTTGTCCGCCTGGACGCTCAGTGTGGTTGGGGCCGACCTCATCTGACCAGTACACGGCACCGATGCCAGATGCATACCAGGTGTGCTGGACGAGCGTGACATCGGTCGATTGCAGTGAGCCATCTGCCGCACGCGATATGAATGTGTCGGTTTCCGTGGTGGTGACTTTGACGCAATTGAGAAACGTGCCGGCAGGTGTCTGAATGGCTTCGAGTCGATCGATCACCGATTCGGCGCGGAATCGTCTGCCGGGGACGTTGGGTGGCGGGCCCCCAGAATCTTCATTTAGGAATCGATCACCAATTTGGAAGTTGGCCGGCAAATGCACGTATCGATGAACTTTGGCTGTGGTCAGGCTTGCATCTACTTGGGTCACCCATCCTTCGGCGTCGACGTAATCGAATTTCCGGCTGCTTGTGTTGTTCCAATAATTCTCGATACTGAGCCCGTCTATGCCTTCAACGGTCTGAACCTCCTTGTTGGTAGATGTGAACGTATCGGGCTCCGGCGCGACAGTGCCCATGTACGAGTAAACAAGCACGTCATTGAGGCGCGATGTGCGATAGTCAGCCGCATGCAGGATGGTTGGCTCAGTGGGGTTTGAGCTGGATTGGGGAGTCAAGCCAGAGTTGTTGCCTCCACCCCCGCCGCAGGCCGCGAGTGTGAGCATGGCCGCCAACAGGAAAAGCGCGCCAAGAGCGCGCCCGCCATTTTTGATTGTTCTGGTCATGTGGTGCATCCATCCCTTGAGGCGCCGATTATTTCAGGCGGCTTGCGTCTCAGGGGGGGCGTGCCCGGGATCGATGGCATCAGTTCCCCAAGTCGGGGGCCGAAAACCTCGGGCATTTCATGGGCTGAGATGACAGGCTGGGCTTGCAGAGATTGATCTCAAATGCCGCCGAATTGGGTCAATGTGCCAACACGGGCCAAACGCCTCGTGTTAAAACCGATCTTATTTCCTTTTGATTTTGAATAGGTGAGTTTGAACGCCTTGCTTGACCGTGTCTTGGGTTGGTCGCCGGGTTCGGTGGAGTCTCAAGCGGAAATCTTCCTCCGAACGATGTCGGTCGTGGCCGTCATCGCCGGAGTTGCCCACGCGGTCTTTCTGGTCCTGTTTTGGTACCTGGGCGTGGCGCCGCTGGCGTCAGCGAACGGGACTGCGAGAAGATCGCCGGGGCGTTCGCATACGAGGGATTCCGCCAAGGAGGCAGCAAGCCATGCTGATCGAGCACCGACAAGGTGGTACTGAGGCGCCAGAGCGTCAAGCGAGATCAACTGCCGGAGTTCTTGTCGGGGCTGCCGCCGTGCATGTTGGGCATGGAGGCGTGCAGCGGAGTGCACGACTGGGCACGCAAGTTCAAGGCGCTGGGTCACCGGTGACGACTGGTCTCACACAAAAAGGCGCACCTGTGGCCGACACCATGTGCCATGACCAATTGCGCGATGGCGCTAGTGCAGCCAAGGGAGTGTGAACATGCAAGCCTCGCGCTTGCTGGTCGAGCACGTTGAACGCCATATGCGTTCAGTGGTCCATCAAATGAAATCCCGGGCCCCAGCACCAGTGGTGGATTGACATGTACTGCAGACGGTTGCAAACTAGACAAATGACTAGTTTGATTGGGGTTGCTATGCATACATGGCCAGTTCAGGATGCGAAAGCGCGGTTTAGCGAGTTTTTGGATGCCTGCCTCGTGGAAGGCCCGCAGATGGTGACAAGGAGAGGCGCTGAAGCGGCTGTGCTTGTGTCTGTGCAAGAGTGGCGCCGCTTGCAGTCTGCCGCACGCCCCTCGTTGAAGCAACTGCTGCTCTCTGACCAGGCTCGTTGCGAGTTGAACGTGCCAGCACGAGGGAAGGCCAAGCGTCGCAATGTGGAGCCTATGCTGTGACTGGCATGTATTTGCTCGACACGAATGTGGTGTCTGAGCTCCGTAAGCAGCGCCCACACGGAGGCGTGGTTGCTTGGCTGCAATCGATTGATGACGCCCAGTTATATCTTTCCGCGGTGACCATCGGGGAGATACAGGCGGGTATTGAGTTGACGCGAGGGCAGGACCCCGGCAAAGCCGGCGAAATTGAAGCTTGGCTGGAATTGGTTGCAGGCGCTTATAACGTTTTGCCAATGGATGCAGCTACCTTCAGGGTGTGGGCAAGATTGGTGCACAGGAAATCCGATACGCTTTTTGAAGATGCCATGATCGCGGCTACAGCGAAGGTGCACGGCTTGACAGTGGCAACGAGAAACGTCAGTGACTTCAATGCTCTCGGACTAGAGGTTTTGAATCCATTTGCTCCAGCATAGGCCTGACGGTGCCAAGAGAGCTAACGAGGGCTAACGAATACAAGGGACTTCCCCGTTCCGAACCTGCCAGAGTGAGCTTTGGCAAACGGCGTCGAGCGCCATGAGCCGAGCATGTGTTTGCGCTCATGGCCAGGCTGGTCAACTCGATGATCACCAAGGACCAAGGAGGACCAAGGGCAGGCGTGCTACGAAGAGCGCTACCGCCAGCGCGTAGAAATCAATTTGCGGCGCAAGGCAGAGATGCTGGGCTTGCTCCTGGTGCCGATGGGGGCAGCATGAAACATCCCTTGCGAATCAATCAATTAGGGTGTGTTTCTTGAGAGGTGCTGCGCTTGCGCTCGAAACCATAAATATGCCAAAATGCAACCGTTTTGGTTGCAAGCGAATTGCCATGCCTACTACCCTGACGTTGAAAAATGTGCCTGATGCAGTGTACGAGCGCTTGAAGGCTGCAGCAGAGACGCACCGCCGCAGCCTCAATAGCGAAGCCATTGTGTGTTTGGAGTCGGTTCTTCTGCCAGGCAAGATGCCCGTTGGCGAACGCTTGGCGCGAGCCCGAGAACTGCGCGCCTCGCTGCAGCAGAGCAAGTTCAAAGCGAAGGACATCGATGCGGCTAAGCAGCAGGGCCGAGCATGATCGTCGTTGACTCCAACGTGATGGCCTACTTGTATTTGCCATGTGAGTACACCGTAGCCGCTGAAGCCTTGTTGGAGCGCGATTCTGAATGGGCTGCCCCTGTTCTTTGGCGCAGCGAGTTCAGAAATATCTTGGCGGGGTACCTAAGGCGCAAGACCATTTCGTTTGAACAAGTCTGCAGCCTTCAGGCTGAAGCCGAGAGCTTGCTTGACGGCCTTGAGCATGAGGTCAGTTCAAGGGATGTGATGGAGTTGGTTCGCGATAGCGATTGTTCTGCATACGATTGCGAGTTCATCGCTCTTGCCAACAAGCTAGAAACCAAGTTGATAACGATGGACAAGAAGCTGCTGAAGGCATTCCCGAACGTGGCCATGTCACTGACAAGCGCCTAACGAATACGAGGGGCTTCCCCGTCCCGAACTGACCGCACCGAGGTGAGGTCAACGGCGTCAATGCGCCATGATGGGAGGTGCGAATTTTCCATCTGAGTATGGGTTCGAAAGGGGAAGTCCATGAGTATTGTCGCAGTCGGTATTGACCTTGGTCTATGTTGGCGTCCGCGTTGAACCCCCATTTAGGCGCGCCGCGCGCCTCGGTGGAAGTTGCATTGCCACGGCATTTTCTCTAAAATGTGTATAAATTACATTGAGTATACACATCATGCGTACCAACATCGAAATTGACGACAAGTTGATGAAGGATGCTCTTCGACTGACTGGTGCGAAGACGAAGCGCGAGGCGGTTGAGCTTGGGCTTCGGACCTTACTGCGCTTGCACCAGCAGGAAGAAATCCGACGGTTCAGGGGCAAGCTACATTGGGAAGGTGACCTTAACGCGATGAGGACCGATAAGTGATTTTGGTTGACTCTTGCGTATGGATTGACTTTTTCCGAGGCACAACGACACCGCAGACCGAACGGTTGGATGCTCTATTGGGTAGCCAACCTTTGATGGTTGGCGACTTGATTTTGACCGAAGTATTGCAAGGCTTTGCGAACGAACGGGAGTTCAATCAAGCAAAAAAACTCCTGCAGGCACTTGATCTGGTAGACCTGTGTGGCCAAGAAACGGCGATACAAGCGGCTAGGAATTTCCGGGTATTGAGGGCCAAGGGCGTTACGATTCGAAAGTCGATAGACACAATCATTGCGACGAAGTGCATTGAGAGTGACTTCGCTCTGCTATTTAGCGATCGGGACTTTGAACCATTCGTCGAGCACCTTGGCTTGCGTTCGGCGATGGTTGAAATTTGAGAGCCCTAACGCCACAGGTAAGCGTCCGCGTTGAACCGACAGTTAGACCGCGCAGCCTGGTCGGAACGCTGGACAGTCGCCACAACATTAATGTACAATTTCTCGTACAATAAAGAATCCTCCGATCATGGACGCCATCTCGTACTCGTCTGCTCGCGCCAACTTGGCAAGCACCATGGATCGCGTGTGCGAAGACCATGAAGCACTCATCATCACACGCAACGGCCAACAGTCCGTTGTGATGCTCTCCCTTGAGGACTTCACCGCCCTTGAGGAAACCGCGTACCTGCTTCGCAGCCCCGCCAACGTAAGAAGATTGATTGGCGCAATTGAGCAACTGAATGCAGCGGCCGGCACAGAACGAGAGCTTGCCGAATGAGGCTGATCTTCGCAGATGCCGCCTGGGATGACTACCTTTACTGGCAACAGCAAGACAGGCGCATGGTGGAGCGCATCAACAAGCTGATCAAAGAGGCGCAGCGCGAACCTTTTACTGGAATCGGTAAGCCTGAACCTTTGAAGCATGCGCTGGCAGGATATTGGTCCCGGAGAATTACCGACGAACACCGCATGGTTTACAAGATTGATGGCGATTCAATGCTGATTGCCCAGTTGCGCTACCACTATTGACGCGGTCTAACGAATGAAAGGGACTTCCCCGTCCCGAACTAGCCGCGAGTTGCGGCGACCGGCCTCAAAGGGCCAAGATGGGAAGTGCGAATAACTCATCTTTCTTTCATTCGTAAGGGGAAGTCCATGGCCATTATTGCAATAGGCGTAGATCTCGCCAAGAACGTATTTGCGGTGCACGGCGTCGATGAGACAGGTAAAGCCGCGTTGATCAAGCCCAGCGTGCGCAGAGAAGCGCTGTTGGAGTTGATAGCCAAGATGCCACCGTGTTTGATTGGGATGGAAGCGTGCTCTCTGTGACTTGATTCTTAAGGTTAAGTTGGTAGAATGATTAAAAGTGATTAGGAGTGAATCATGCCATCGCCCGACACCCGTGTTGTGACAGCCCATTTACCGCTTTCATTGGCCGATCAAGTTGATGATCTTGCTCTGCGCATGGAACGTTCTCGTGGGTGGATTGTGAAGCAGGCCTTGGCTGCTTACGTGGAGAGAGAAGAGCGCCACCGACAGTTGACGCAGGAAGCTCTAGCTGATGTGGATGAGGGCAGAGGTGTGAGTCATGCGCAAGTGAAGGCTTGGGCCGCTAGTCTGGGCACGGATAAGCCAAAACCTTTGCCCAAATGGAAATAAAGTGGACCAGCTGCGCGCTTGGGGATTTGGCGCGGTTGTACGAATTTCTTTCCCCAGTAAATCCGAGGGCGGCTGCAGTCGTATTCGAGAAGCTGACGGCAGGACCAGACATTTTGGAAACTCAGCCACGCATTGGGACACCGTTGACAGAATTCTTACCTCGTGAGGTTCGGTACCTGCTGGTGGGGGACTATGAGATGCGCTACGAGATTACGCAGGATTCAAAGATCTGGATCTTGCGAGTGTGGCATACACGCGAGGATAGATAACAAAGGGGCTATGCCGGAAAAGCGTAGCGGTGGATCTAACATTGCTAGAAATGGCAATGTTTTAGCGCGTGACGCGAAAAGCCTAACGCCTTGGTTAACCGGCGCCGGCGCGGATTCAAGAAGTAAGTGCAACACTTGAAGAAAAAGGTTGGCGAGTTGAGAGCAAACTGCTGGAGCCCTTGATTCCGGGAAGAAGCGGGGCGCCAACATGAAACATTACAAGCAACTCGCCGAACACG